>JAYTOR010000057.1:0-1503 GCA_043747685.1 Actinomycetota bacterium | reverse complement strand
ATTTCCAAACCCGCGCGCTGCAATCCCGACTGCAGTGTGCGCAGTTCGCGCAGATCGGGGCCGAGGGCCATGACGCACAGGTCCGCCTTGTGTCCGAGGATCGAACTGGTGACGACCGTATGCCCGCTCGCCTCGCACTGCTTGACGGCGGCAACGACGGCTTCTCCATCGAGGTGCGGCGTGCGCTTGCAGAACAAGTGCAGGACACCCCAACCGGCCGAGGGACTGATGGGATCGCTCATACTGTCGAGGCTAGCCCGATGGCCTGCGCAGGGGTTGCCAGACGTTCGGGGCTGTAGACGTTGAATCGGTCACCGCGGATGAACCCGGCGAGCAACATGCCGGCCTGGCGCGCAGTCTGAACAGCGAGCGAGGTCGGCGCACTGACGGCAACGACGGCCGCAAACCCAGCGGCCCACGCCTTCTGGATGATCTCGAAACTCGCCCGGCCGGACACGAACAGGCTCAGCTGGTGTGCCGGCAAACGGCCGTCGAGCAACAGCCGACCGACGACCTTGTCGACGGCGTTGTGGCGGCCGACGTCCTCACGCGTCAAGAGCACAGCGCCATCGGCATCGAAGGCGGCGGCGGCGTGGACAGAACCCGTCTGCTTGAACAAACCCTGTGTCCCGATCACGCCGTCGGCGATTGCCGCGATGACATCGAGCGAGGGCAACGTCAGGAGATCCTGTGGCAGCGGGCGCAGCCTGCTGGCGAGTTCGTCGAGCGATGCCGATCCGCAGAGCCCACAGCTGGAGGAAGTCGTCGTCAGCCGCGGAACCGGTACTGGCGCCATGCCGCCCGTCTCGACGGTCACCACGTTGAATTTCGTGTCGACAGCGGAGCCTGTCGCGCAGTAGCGCACTCCGTGCACCGGCGCGCCCGCCAGCAGACCGTCGGTGAAGCAGAAGCCGGCGGCGAGCTCGAAGTCGTTTCCAGGCGTCCGCATCGTCGTACTCACCAACGCCCCGTCGATCTGGATCGACATCGGCTCCTCGACAATCAACTCGTCCGGCTGTCGTCGCGTCTCGCCACGGTGAACGCGGGTGACCAGCATCCGTTCCGATCGTCGCTCAGCCATGCATCTTTCAGGCTAACGCCCGATCCCGCCCCGAAACTGAGTCCACTCATGCACCGTATACGGTGCATAACGGTCCACAGAATGTCGCCGGACCGGACGTGGCCGAGGAAGCGCAGGTCGACCGGGATGACGCACTACGGTCGCATCAGCCACACACCGAGCAACCTTGCGGGGGAAGCAATGACGACGACGGCGAGCACACAGCTCGGACCCACCTCAGTGACGAGCACACCGACGACGACCAACGCCCGGATCCTCGGAGCGGAGTTCTTCGGGACGATGGTGCTGATCCTCGGCGGCGTCGGCAGCACGGTGTTGTCAGGGACTGCGCTGAACATCGGCGGCCTACTCCCACAGGCGTTGGCCTTCGGGTTCACGTTGCTCGTCGTGACCTATGCGATCGGCCACGTATCCGGCGCTCA
>JAYTOR010000056.1:0-38588 GCA_043747685.1 Actinomycetota bacterium | reverse complement strand
TCTACGGTTTCAACCCCGGCGAGCGGCCCGACATCTATGGCAAGGTCGGTAACTCCGGCGTGTCGATCGCCACGCTCGACGACATGAAGGTGCTGTACGGCGGCTTCGATCTGTGCGACCCGGCGACGTCCGTTTCGATGACGATCAACGGTCCGGCACCGACGCTGCTGGCGATGTTCCTCAACACGGCTATCGATCAGCAGCTCGACAGGTTCGTCGAGATCGAGGGTCGACAGCCGACCGAGCAGGAAGCCGCCGTCATCAGGGCGCGCACACTCACGACCGTTCGCGGCACCGTCCAGGCGGACATCCTCAAGGAGGACCAGGGCCAGAACACGTGCATCTTCTCGACCGAGTTCTCCCTCGGCGTGATGGCCGATATCGCCGAGTATTTCGTCGAGCACGACGTCCGAAACTTCTACTCCGTTTCGATCAGTGGGTACCACATCGCCGAGGCCGGAGCGAACCCGATCAGCCAACTGGCGTTCACGCTGTCGAACGGCTTCACCTATGTCGAGGCCTACCTCGCCCGCGGCATGAAGGTCGACGACTTCGCCCCGAACCTCAGCTTCTTCTTCAGCAACGGCATGGACCCCGAATACACGGTCCTCGGGCGGGTCGCGAGGCGCATCTGGTCGATCGCCATGCGCGACCGTTACGGCGCCAACGAGCGTTCACAGAAACTCAAGTACCACGTTCAAACGTCCGGCCGTTCGCTGCATGCCCAAGAGATGTCGTTCAACGACATCCGCACGACGCTGCAGGCGCTGTGCGCGATCTACGACAACGCCAACAGCCTGCACACCAACGCCTACGACGAAGCCGTCACCACGCCGACCGCTGATTCTGTCCGCCGGGCACTCGCCATCCAGATGGTGATCAATCGCGAGTGGGGCCTGGCGATGAACGAGAACCCATTGCAGGGCAGCTTCATCGTCGAGGAACTGACGCAGTTGGTCGAGGAGGCGGTGCTGCTTGAGCTCGACCGCATCTCCGATCGCGGCGGCGTGCTCGGGGCGATGGAGACCGGCTACCAGCGCGGTCGCATCCAGGACGAGTCGATGCTCTACGAGCAGCGCAAGCACGACGGCACGCTCCCGATCATCGGCGTCAACACGTTCCTCAACCCGAACGGCAGCGAGACCTCGGACACGATCGAACTGGCCCGCTCCGACGACGCCGAAAAGCGTGACCAGATCAACCGTCTACACCGCTTCCAGGAGGAGCACGCCACCGAGCGTCCGGAGGCGCTCGAACGTCTCCGCGCCGCTGCGTTGGCCGGAGAGAACATCTTCGCCGTGCTGGTCGATGCGGTGCGTTCGTGCAGCCTCGGCGAGATCACCGACACCCTCTTCGACGTCGGCGGTCGCTACCGCAGAAACGTCTAGGCCCCTCCCCCAATGAGTGTTTGTGCAGTCCGACCAGCCCACGTGGCTCGTGCGCACAACCGCTCGGGCGTGCGAGCCAACGCCTCCGGTCCGTCGCCGGGAGTGACGTGCAGGACCTGGAAACCGTACTTACCCGAAAGTAACATCAAGCTATGGACAGTTACGTTGCGCCGCTCGACGACATCATCTCTGCACTGCGCACCGTCGGCCTCGACGAGATCCTGACCCTCCCGGCATTCGAGGGCATCGACCGCGCCACCGTCGCCGACGTCCTCGGCGGCTTCGCCAAGCTCGCCGGTGAAGTCATCGCCCCATCCGACCGCATCGGCGACACCGTCGGCGCGATGCTCGATACGGCGACCGGCGAAGTCACCGTCGCACCGGAGATCGCCAACGCCTATGCCCGGTATTCCGA
Organism: Actinomycetota bacterium; assembly: GCA_043747685.1. Taxonomy (GTDB): domain Bacteria; phylum Actinomycetota; class Acidimicrobiia; order Acidimicrobiales; family Ilumatobacteraceae; genus JANXUF01. The sequence goes on along the minus strand of JAYTOR010000056.1, from coordinate 36,785 downwards.
AGGCGGCTGGACGGCTTTGTCGGCCTCGGCGGAGTTCGGTGGAGGAGGGTTCCCCGGCCTCATCGCCGCCGCCAACCAGGAGATGTTCGGCTCGGCAAACCTCGCGCTGTCACTCAACCCGGTGCTGACGCAGAGCGCCATCGAACTTCTGGAGCGGTGGGCGGACGAGCGCCAACGATCCGTCTTCCTCTCCCGGCTGATCGACGGGACGTGGACCGGCACGATGAACCTCACCGAGCCAGATGCCGGCTCCGATCTCGGCGCTGTCCGCACGACGGCTACGCCGATCGAGGGCGACCCGGCGAACGCCACCCGATACGCCATCACGGGAACGAAGATCTTCATCACCTGGGGCGAGCACAGCATGACGGAGAACATCATCCACCTCGTCCTCGCTCGCCTGCCGGGCGCGCCGGAGGGTACCCGCGGTATCTCACTGTTCATCGTCCCGAAGTTCAACGTCGACGACGCAGGCGCATTGCTCGAACGCAACGGGGTGCAATGCCTGGCACTCGAGCACAAGCTCGGCATCCACGCAAGCCCGACGTGTGTGCTGCAATTCACGGATGCGATCGGCGAACTCGTCGGATCGGTCAACGGCGGGATGGCGGCGATGTTCTCGATGATGAACCCGGCCCGTCTGGCGATCGGGCTGCAGGGCGTATCCGTCGGCGAGCGTGCGTTCCAGCAGTCGAGCGCCTTCGCCCACGAACGCAGGCAGGGGCGATCGAAGGACAATACGACCTCCAGCGCATCCGTCATCGCCGAGCACCCCGACGTCAAGCGAATGCTGCTCGACATGGCCGTCACGGTCGATGCCTCCAGGCTGCTCGTCTATCTCGCCGTCGCCGCTGCCGACGTCGCCAACGATCATCCGGATGCCGAAGAGCGTGCGCGCTCGCAGCGCCGAATGGAGTTGCTCACACCACTCGCCAAGGCGTGGCCGACGGACGAGGGCGTGCGCGTCGCCTCGCTCGGCGTGCAGATCCACGGCGGTATGGGCTTCATCGAAGAGACTGGAATCGCCCAGCGGTACCGCGACGCACGGATCACGCCGATCTACGAGGGCACGAACGGCATCCAGGCGATCGACCTCGTCGGGCGCAAGATCGCCCGTGACAACGGGCTGGCCGTCAACGAACTGCTCGACGAGATCAGCGTGACGATCGAGCGTGCCGACGGTATCGCCGAGTTGTCGAACGCAGCGAAGTCACTGTCAGAAGCCGCGCACCAGTGCCGCGCGGCGGTGACGTGGATCGTCGAACAGTTCGCCAACAACGCCGACGCCGTACTTGCGGGTGCCACCGTGTTCCTCGACCTGTTGGCGACGACCGTCGCGGGTTCGCTCCTGATCAAACAGGCCGCCGACCATATCGAGGACGGATCACCTGACGCGACCAGGCGGGTTGCCTGCAGCGAGTTCTTTGCCTTCGACCGCCTCACGCGCCTGCCGTCGCTGCAATCGATCAGCCTCGGCAACGAACTGCTGACCGCTGGACTCCGATAGCTGGGCGTACGTCGTCGACCGAGGGAGCTCGTCCGATCCGGACCGGGGTAGCCGGTGTGGACCGGCGGGTCGGGGTGCCCGATCAGCTCGCTGGGTAGGACGGAAACTTCGGCGGGCGCTTGCCCATGAACGAGGCGACGCCCTCGGCGAAGTCGGGGCGGGCGAAGGATTCAGCCATCAACCGCACCCCCTCTGCCTCGGCCTCCGGCAGCGTGCGATGGACATCGCTGTACAGCTGCTGCTTGATGACGGCCCACGAGCCGGGGCTGGCGGCAGCGGCCATCGTCGAGGCGTAGTCGAGGACCTCGTCCATGAACGTCGCTGCGGGGAAGACCTTGTTGACGAGGCCCATCGTTGCAGCCTCCTCGGCGAGAACTACCCGACCGGACAGCAGCAGATCAGTGGCGTTGCCCATCCCGACGATGCGCGGGAGTGTCCACGAAAGACCCCACTCTGCGATCAGTCCGCGCTGCGAGAACGACGTCGTCATCTTCGCCCCGGCAGCAGCGAAACGAATGTCGCACATCATCGCCTGTGAGAAACCCATGCCGGCACAGGCACCGTTGATGGCGGCGATGACCGGCTTCGGCACCGTCGTGGTGTACCAGTGGTGGTCGACGCCAACGGCGTCTGCAACCGATTCGGAGCTGGCGATCGGACGCTCTGCATCGGTGCTGTCGCCCGCGCCTGCATTGCTCAGCGATTGCAGTCCCCTCATGTCTGCACCAGCGCACCATGCGCGGCCTGCGCCGGTCACGACGATGACCTTCACCGCCGGATCTTCTGCACACTGGCGGAGCAGACCGAAATAGGCGGTCCCCATGGCGCTCGTCCAACCGTTCATGCTGCCAGGACGGTTGAAGGTGATCACGCCGACGCCGTCCGGGTGGAGTTCGAAGAGAACAGGATCGTCTGCGTTGGTCATGGACGAATCCTAATGAGCACGCCCCTCCACGAAGTGGGTCGGCCGGGTTCGTCACCAGGTTGCTGGTCGTATATCATCATGATGAATGCGTACGGGGTGTGCGCAAGGAGAACCGGAGTATTCGAGATGACTGATCTTCCAGACCACAATCGTCAGATGGTGCTGCGCGAGCGGCCGAAGGGCAATGTCAGCGACGACAACTTCGAACTCGTCACGGGGCCAGTTCCGACCGCAGGAGCTGGCGAACTGCTGCTGCGCAACCGCTGGCTCTCGTTCGATCCAGCCCAGCGCGGTTGGATCAATGACATTCGCTCCTACGTCCCACCGGTCGCCATCGGTGAGCCGATGCGCGGCTACGGCCTCGGTGAGGTCGTGACCTCCGATGTCGAGGGCATCTCCGTCGGCCAACTGGTGCACTGCAAGATCGACTGGCAGGACTATGTCGTCGTCGACCCCTCGAAGGACGCTACGTTCGAGGCCGTCCCAGACGGTATGGCAGACCCGACGCTGCTGCTCGGCGTACTCGGACTGACAGGACTGACGGCATATTTCGGCATGACCGAGATCGGCCGTCCTGGCGAGGGCGACACCGTGCTCGTCACCGCCGCCGCCGGTGCGACCGGTTCTGTCGCCGGTCAGATCGCCAGGATCAAAGGGGCTTCACGTGTCATCGGCACGGCCGGAGCACCTGACAAGCGGGCATGGGTCACCGACGTCGCCGGGTTCGACGACTGCCTCGATCACTACGACGAGAAGGTGCGGCGCAAGCTGTTCGATGCCGCTCCGAAGGGCTACAACGTGATCTACGACAACGTCGGCGGATCGCTGTTGGACGCCTGCATCTTCAATGCCGCCGTCAACGCACGCATCGTGCTCTGTGGGGCGATCAGCACCGGCTACCGTCCGGAAAAGCCGGAGGTTGGGCTGCACTTCTACCAACTGTTGACGACGCGCAGCGCCCGTATGGAAGGCTTCCTCGTCAGCAATTACGAGGACCAGTACGCACGCGCTCGTGCCGACCTCGCAGGTTGGGTTGCAGACGGCTCGCTCCATCACGAACTGGACGTGCTCGAGGGCCTGGAGAACGCCCCGGAGGGACTGCGCCGGCTCTTCGCCGGGAAGAACCTCGGCAAGCAGGCGCTCAAGCTGTAGACCTGATCCCCGTCCGGGTCGCTACCATTTCGTCCTGTGCCGAACGACGCTTGTGCCGCATCGCGGCGGCTGCTGTTGCTCGCCGGTACCACCGAGGCCCGTCAACTTGCCGAAGCGCTCGCCACGACACGATCATCGCCACCGATCGTCGTGACCGTGTCGTTTGCCGGGAGAACATCGAAGACGACACCGGTGGCGGGTGAGATCCGAGTCGGCGGATTCGGCGGGATCGATGGACTCGTTGCCTTCCTGCGCGACCAGCACATCGATGCCGTCGTCGACGCCACACATCCGTTTGCGGCGATCATGCCGTTCCATGCCGCTGCGGCCTGCGAGTCGACGAACACTCCGCTGCTCAGACTGCTGCGCCCGGCGTGGGACATGACGCAGCGTGATCGTTGGGTTCGCGTCGCCTCGCTCCAACTGGCAGCTCGGGCGCTGCGAACTCTCGGGTCGAAGCATGTGCTGCTGACGAGCGGACGTCAGGAACTCGCCCCGTTCGCCGCGCTCGATGATGTCGAGCTCACCGTTCGATCGATCGAGCCGCCCGATGTCAGCGGGTTCACCGATGCCGAGGTCGTGCTCGAACGTGGACCGTTCACCGTCGAATCGGAGATCACGCTGTTACAACGACGCTCGATCGACACGATCGTCACCAAGGACAGTGGCGGCTCGGCGACGATCGAGAAACTCGAGGCGGCACGGCGACTTGGCATCACGGTGGTGATCGTCGACCGCCCGCCATCGCCAGACGTCGCCACGGTGTCGACCGTCGACGAAGCACTCAACTGGGTACTGGAACACGCAGATCCTTTTGAGCGCGGCGTGGCGATGCCGGACGCGCCTGGGTGACGGCGATCGACTGGTAGAGCCGGTCATCGACGGTGGTCTCGGGCCGTCTCAACAGTGAAGTCTCAGTTCGGTGTGTCGGGCTATCGCTTCGAAATCTCGATCCGATTGCAGTACGTCGAGGGCGGCTCGCACGGCGATAGCGGCGATCAGGCAGTCGTTGAACGCGCATACTGTTTCGCCGGCCCGACGACACCGCCGATAGAGCGCGACGGCTTGTTCGAAATCACCCAATCCTTCAATTGCCACAAACCGGCAACGCCCGAGCAGCCTGCGGAACTGCGCGGCGTGCGTCTCGTCACGGGCGCCGATGAGGACCTCCATCATGATGACGTCGGTCGTGTGCAATGAGCTTTCCGATTCGATGAGCTGACGAAGTTGACGGTGTACGTCGCTGCCTGTCGCCCGCAGGTACTCGACCCACGCAGAGGTATCGATCAGTGTCACTCAAACACCGCAACGTCGGCGACGCGTAACCGTTCGAGGTCGCCGATCCATCCGCTGCCCTCCATCGCCACGGCCTCTTCGGGGTTCATCGCTTCGCCGACGAGGCGCCGTAATGCGTAATCGACGGCCGCTCGCCTGCTTGGCAGACCATAACGTCGCATTGCCTCGGTAACGAGATCCTCATCGAGTTCAAGACTCGTTCGAGCCATGACACCGTCATACACATCGATGTGTATGACGGTGTGCTCGTTGATCACGGCGGTGCAGAGCGTGCCGACGCTTCGGGCAGCTCAGGTCAGCGGATATGAGCGTGGGGTGAACACCCGTCGGTGGCCGCCGAGGTCGTCGATGCGCGTCGTCGACGATCCGACGAGGATGACGGTGCGCATGTCGCACCGGCCGAGGTCGACGTCGCCGAGTTCGACGATCTCGATGTGTTCGTCTGGACGGCCGACATCACGGCCGAGGACGATCGGTGTCGACCGATCGCGATGGGCGCGGATGATCTCGAAGGCGACTGCCAGTTGTGTCGGCCGGCGGCGCGATACGGGGTTGTACAGCGCGAGCACGAAATCGGCGGCGAGCGCGTGACCGAGGCGTTTCTCGATGATCGACCACGGCTTGAGGTTGTCCGACAGCGAGATCGTACACCAGTCGTGCCCGAGTGGCGCTCCGACTCGCGCAGCCGTCGCCAACGCTGCGGTGATACCGGGGACGACGATGATGTCGAGCGCCGCCCAATGGGGCCGCACCTGTTCGTCGGTCTGTGCCTCGAACAGTGCCGATGCCATCGCGAAGACGCCAGGATCGCCCGACGAGATGACGGCAACCCTGCGCCCCTCGCTCGCCAGTTGCAGTGCGAATCGGGCGCGGTCGAGCTCCTCGCGATTGTCGGATCCATGCACGACCTGATCGTGGCGCAGCGCAGCAGGGATCATCGCCAGATACGTGTGGTAGCCGACGAAATCAGTCGCTTCCTCGAGGTACGTCGCAGCTTCGGGAACGAGCCATTCCGGTCGGCCAGGACCGAGGCCGACGACGGCGATCCAGCCAGCGGCAGTCGGGTTGTCGGAGGATTCTGAAGCGCTCGAGGTCACCGCAGCCCGGCGACGGCACTCGGGATGACAACCATCGAGAAGTACGGGGCACTGGCGATATCGGCGTCAGCCAGCGGAGAGCAGATCTCGGCAGCGGATGTCGCCCGCTCGACGTAGTAGGCCCTGTCGAGCAGGCCGACGCTCTCGATCACGCTCTTCACCTTGACGAGATTGCGGCCGAGTTTGATGATCACAGCGGCATCGCAGGCCACGAGCGACGTCTTCAAATCGTCCGCCGACATCACGCCGGAGAGCACGCTGAGGAGTTCGTCGCCGCACGCCAGCGGACGCCCGATCGCCGCAGAACCAGCGGTCAACGAGGAGATGCCGGGGATCACCTTCGCGGTGAAACGATCCGCCAACCGGTTGTGCAAGTACATATACGAGCCGTAGAACAGCGGGTCGCCCTCACAGAGCACGGCGACGTCGTGACCGGCGAGCAGTTCTTCCTCGACCCTGGCGGCGGCCTCGTCGTAACAGCCGAGCAGCATCTGTTCGTATGACTGCGTCGGTGCCAGGCGCTCGACCGTGACCGGGTAGTCGAAGCGCAGTTCGCGGTGGTGCTCGGTGATGACATCCTCGGCGATCCGCCTGGCGTTGCTCGGGCGACCGCGTGCCGCAAAGTATCCGATGACGGGTGAAGCCGAGATCCGCCTGACAGCCTTCAACGTCATCAGTTCCGGGTCACCGGGGCCGACACCGACGCCGTACAGGTTCCCGCTGTCCACGCCGTCGCCATCACTCAGCTGCGCGCTCATTCTCGTTCGCACGCCACTGCGTTGACCGCCGCCGCAGCCATTGCGCTCCCGCCTCGCCTGCCGAGCACCGTGACGTACGGAATACCGGCGTGATGATCGACAAGTGCCTGTTTCGACTCAGCTGCACCGACGAAGCCGACCGGGATCCCGATGACGGCCGCCGGATGCGGTGCGCCTGCGTCGATCAGTTCGAGCAGCCGGAACAACGCGGTCGGCGCGTTGCCGATGACGACGATCGACCCGTCGAGCGCCGAACCCCACAGTTCCATCGCTGCTGCGGAGCGGGTTGTCCCGATCGCCGCTGCTATTCCGGCGACATGCGAATCACCGAGCGTGCAAACGACTGGATTGTCGGCTGGGAGCCGCGATCGGGTGACTCCGTTGGCCACCATCGTCGCGTCGGCGAAAATGGTACAACCGCCTTCGAGAGCGCATCGTGCGATCGATACGACATCATCACTGCAACGAACGTCGCCGGCGATGTCGACCATTCCGCTGGCGTGGATCATCCGCACGACGAGCGGATGCACGGCAACCGGGAACGCCGAGAGATCGGCCTCGGCCCGAATGATCGAGAACGACCGCTCGTAGATCGCCGCACCCTCGCGGACATAGTCGTACGTCGTCATCGATCACCCGCGTCGATGCGCTCGAAGCCAGACGCGTCGTTGCGGCCGACGAAGGTGACCGCCGCCGTACCGGAGAAGGCACACGACTTGTCACAGCCGCTGACATGAACGGTGCCGTTTGTCGCCATGCTGACAGCGGCGACCGTCGCCGCGACAGTCGATTGGAGTCCGTGCGTCGAACGTTCGGCAATGATCGCACGAGCTGTCGAGAGGGTGTCGAGTTCCGTCTGCCAGCATCCCGTCGCACCGATACAGGCAACGACGCCGAGGCTCGGGTGCGAGCGATCGATCGCCAGCCCGAGCTGCGCTGCACCGACTAAGACATCCGTCGCCTGTGCTTCGGTGGCGCACGCAAAAGCGATCGCCTTCCACGGAGTGAGCCGCATTTCCGCAATCCCGTGGTCGGCGCACAGTGCGCCGACCCGTCTCAACGTCATCGGGTCGAGTCGCCCGAGTGGTACCGAGGTGATGGCGACGAAGGGAACGGTATCGGTCCGCCTCATCGCCAACACGCCGATCGGTTCGAGATGCGCCGACGGCGGGTCGGCGATCACTGCGACCACAGATAGGGATCGGTCGGCGGGAGCAGCATCGGACGAGGCGACATCGGACGAGGAGACATCGGACTCCAGGAGCTGGGTGAAACGCAGTGAATGTCCGAGTGCGCTCGCCAACTCGGCGACGAACTGCCCCGGCGTCGATACGGCGAGCACGTCGCGGAGGCGCGACTGCCGCCCGTGACGCGCACAGCGTGCGGCGACTGCAGTGACGAGACCGGCGAGATCATCTGCCGGCAGTCCGGCCTCACCGAGATGATCAAGCCAGACCATCGCCGTGCCAGTTCTGCGGAGCCGTACGACGATGTCGCCGCGCTGCGTCGCCGTTCGGCCGGCCGCGTCGTCGATGTGCACGACGAACTTGTTGGAGAGACCGGCGTAGCCGGCGAGATCGAGTGCGGCGACGATCTCGCTTCGGGCCTGCTGCTCGACAGATCCGGCGAACGGCGAAATCGTCACGGTCCGAGCTCCGTCTGTACCGAAACCGAGCCGCACCAGCTCGTCGACGACCGCCGTGACGTTCTCTTCACCGATCCCACGGAGTTGCAGGTTGCCGCGATTGGTCAGCTCGATCATCCCGTTGCCGTAACGTTCGGCCAGGTCGGCAATGAGGCCGCACTCGACTGCGCCGACGGCTCCGCCAACCAACGAGATCCGCATCAGCATGCCATCGCGTTGGCTGCTCGGCAGCGTCAGCGTCGGACACCGCCCCGTTCGGCGACTGTGCGAAATGTCGTCGACTGCGAGTCGTTTTTCGAAGAGCACGGCCATCAGCCTCCGACGTTATCCGATTGCCGCCTGACGTAGGGCACCGTGCCCTACGTGACCCGCCACGCACCCTCACCCACCCCGAAACGGAGCGATGGAGCAATTTGTGGACACCACGTCCACTTACTACTCCAACCCTCAAGGGACCCCGGAGCGATGGAGCAGTTTGTCGACGCCACGACGCAGAAGTGACCCATCGCTCGGCGGCGGTCAGGTGACGACGACGGCGCGCTCGGCGGTGCGCGAGGCGATTGCTGCACTGACGAAGTGTTCGGCGATGTCCGGCCGGGCAGCGAGATGGATGTGCAGGTAGGTGGCGAGCATCGTCGAGGTGGCAAACCCTTCCGGACCCTGACCGAAGCGGCCGGCCAGTTGGAGCGCATCGCCGGGCGGCGTCATCGCCGAGTAGTGGAATTCGTGACCGCGCAACTCGGTGCCGGCCGGACCGAGCGGGTTGTCCACCTGCGCAACTGCGGTCCGATAGCCGAGCGTCAACCGCTTCGTCATCAGCGCCTGCGCCGGCACGACCGCTGCGAGATGATGGCCGTCGAGCGACTGCGCGAGCCACAGCAGGCCGCCGCATTCCGCCCATGTCACCAGGCCGTTGGCAATCCGGAGACGGATGTCGGCGAGCAGCGGGGCGTTGGCGCTGAGTTGCTCAGCCATCACCTCGGGGAAACCACCTCCGATGACGACGGCATCGATGTCGGCCGGCAGCGACGTGTCGTGCAACGGGTCGAATGGCACGATCTCGGCGCCGGCGGATGCGAGCGCCTCGTTGTTGTCGGGATACGAAAACGTGAACGCCCTGCCGGTGGCGACAGCGATGCGCGCCGAACCGACGCGACGGGGAGGCGGGATATCGCCGGCGGCAATCGTCGGGGCAGCACGGGCGATCGCTTCGATGGCCTCCATGTCACAGCCGGCCTCGATCACCGCCGACAACGCTGCCAGCGATGCAGCGATGCGCTCCGGGTCCTCTGCGACCGGGATGAGTCCGAGGTGTCGATCGCGCCACGAGAACCGTTCGTCACGATGCAGCGCACCGACGACAGCGATCGGATGAGGCGCAGCCGCAAGTGCCTCGCGGACCATCGTCTCATGGCCCGCAGAACCCAATTGATTCAGCACGACACCGGCGATGCGGATCCGGTCGTCGAACGTCGAGAACCCGTGGACGAGCGCAGCCACCGACCCGGCCTGCGCCGAGCAGTCCACGACGAGCACGACGGGCGCGTCGAGCAAGTGGGCGATGTCAGCAGTCGACGACAGCGAGCCGTCGGCTGCTCCGTCGAACAGGCCCATGACACCCTCGACGACGAGAATGTCGGCACCGATTGCGGCGCGAGCGGCAAGTGGGGCGATCAACGCCGGACCGCTCATCCACGCGTCGAGGTTGCGACCGGGCCGGCCGCAGGCCAGCGCGTGATAGCTCGGGTCGATGAAGTCCGGCCCCACCTTCGCAGGCGCAACCTCGAGGCCGCGTCCCCGCAGTGCCGCCATCAGGCCGGTGGCGACGGTTGTCTTGCCGACACCGGATTGCGTACCGGCGACGACGAGCCGTGGGCCGAGCCCCATGCCGCAACTCACGCTGACGGAGACTTTTCCGAACAGGGCCAATTCATCGGCAGAGTTCAATATTCGATGCCCTTCATCGCAGTGATGCCCTCGTCATAGGCGTGCTTGATCTTGCGCATCTCCGTCACCGTGTTGGCGACCTCGATGAGTTCCGGCGGCGCATCCCGACCGGTGACGACGACGTTCGTCTTCGGAGCGCGGTCCCGAAGATGCGAGACGACCTCGGCGATGTCGACCCAACCGTATTTCACGGCGTACGTCAACTCGTCGAGGATCAACAGGTCGTAGTCGCCGGACGCCAGTTTCTCCTTGGCGACATCCCAGGCGTGGCGACCCTTGGAGATCGTCTCATCCATGTCGGTCGACTCCCACGTGAAGCCGTCGCCGAGTGTGTGCCATTCGATACCGAGGTGCTCCGCGAGCTTGCGTTCGCCTGTCTTCCACTTCCCGCTCTTGAGGAATTGAACGACGCCGACATTCCAGCCGCGCGCCCAGCCACGGGTCATCACACCGAACGCAGCGGAGCTCTTGCCCTTGCCGTGACCGGTGTTCACGAGGATGATCGATTGGCGCGCCATGCACCCATGATGGCGCACCACGGCACCCGTTGCGCATTGCGCCGACGGTCGCTACCTTCGCGGCATGATCCAGAAGGCCACCGGGGTCGGCCCCGCAGGTGACCACGGTGGCGATGGACTGAGCATCGCACGACAGTTGGACATCCCCGCCGAGCAGATCATCGACCTGTCGGCGAGCCTCAATCCCTTCGCTCCGGACATCACTGACATCGCCGCACGCGCACTCGCAAGCCTCGGTCGGTACCCGAATGCGCAGCGCGCGACAGATGCTCTGGCCGAGGCCGTCGGTGTGGACGCAGAACGTCTCGTACTGACCAACGGTGGGGCCGAGGCGATCGCCCTCGTTGCCGCCCACCTCGTCGATGGCGCTGTCGTCGAGCCGGCGTTCTCGCTGTACCGCCGCCACCTACGAACCGGAGACGATTCGTCCTGCGGCACGTGGAGGGCGAATCCTTCGAGCCCGCTCGGTCAATTCGCCGACCGAGATGACACGGCGACGGTATGGGACGAGGCGTTCTGGCCGATGACGACCGGGACGTGGACCCGTGGCGACGGCGACGCCTGGCGAATCGGCTCGCTGACGAAGCTCTGGGCATGTCCTGGCCTGCGACTCGGATATGTCATCGCGCCGACCGCCGCCGCTGCCAGATTCGTCGTCGAACGTCAGCCGAAATGGTCCGTCAACGGACTCGCGACGGAGATGCTGGTCCCGCTGCTCGAACGGGAGAACCTTGCAGCAACTGCGGCTCGTGTCGGTGCCCATCGTGCCGCCTTCGCCAAGCAGTTGTCGGACCTCGGCTTCTCGGTGCTCCCCGGCGCAGCGCCGTGGGTGTTGCTTGCGGCGACGCCGGGACTGCGGTCCGATCTGGCGCCGTACGGCGTCGTCGTCCGGGATTGCGCATCCTTCGGACTCAGCGGCGTCCATCGCCTCGCACTCCCCCGACTCGCCGACCTCGATCGTGTGCTGACGGCGCTCGCAACGACGGCCAGGATGTGAACCTCGCCGAGAATGTCATGCCAACACCGTTTCCGGCAGCCCACTTCCGGGTAGTCGACGAGCGTGAGCATCATCGCCTCCCCTGCGTCCGCTACGTCCTTCACGACCGAGACGTCTGGTTTGGGCAGCACCCCGTTCGGCCCGTTCACGATGAGATGGGCCGAGAGTGGTCCACCGGGCGCCAGACGGTTCCTCCTCCTCCACGGCATTTACGCCGGTGCCCATTCGTACGAATGGCGTGATCTTGTTCCGCTGCTGGCGTCGCAGGCTCGCGTCCGTGTGCCGGATCTTCTCGGTGCCGGTGAGAGCGACCGCCCGGATCTCGACTACACGAGCGACATCGTGCAGGCCGTCGTCGACAGGCTGATCGACGATGCCGGCCCCGACGTCCATGTCGTCGCCAGTTCGCTGACCGGAGCGTATGCGTTGAGGTCGCTCGCCCGAGGCGTGCACGCGGCCTCGCTGACGTTGATCACTCCCTCGGGCCTCGGCGCCAAACGCGAGCAGCAACGACAACGGCGTTCCCGCAAGCTGTACGACACTGTTCGACGCACCCCGGCTGGGGGCCTGCTCGTCGAGGCGCTCACGTCCAAGCCGTCGGTGACGTGGTTCCAGAAGAACAGGACATATCGGGATCCAACCGTCCTGACCGATGCCGAAGTCGTGGAAACGCGCCGTGCCGGCAGACTCTCCGGAGCGAGACACCTACAGCTCGCGTTCGTCTTCGACCGGCTGTCGATCGATGTGTCGACGGACGACATCAAATCCGTCGAGCCGACTGTCATCTGGGCGGACGGCCAGAAATTCGTTGCCGCCACCGAGGCCGATCGGTGGGCTGCTGGCGGAGCGCGCCTCGTCAGGGTCACGAGCGGCCTTCCGCAGGTCGAACAGCCGCTCTTGCTGGCCGGGTTGCTCCTCGCAGCACACTCCTGACTGCACGGCACCGCCCTGGCGACGTCCGTCCACGAGATGGTTAACGTCTGGTGATGGACACTGAAGGCGAAGCTCCCGAATTGCCGACGCTCGACGAGGCCGCCGGGGAGCGCACGACACTCGTCGAGATGCTCGACTACTACCGTGCCGTCGTCGTCCGCAAGGTCTGGGGACTGACCGACACGCAGTTGGCAACGCCGATCGCGCCGTCGGATCTGACGCTCGGCGGGCTGCTGCTGCACCTTGCGTTGGTCGAGGACGACTGGCTCGATCACCGTTTCCTCGGCAATGCCGAGGTCGAACCGTGGGCCAGTGCTCCGTGGGAGGACGACCGCGACTGGGAGCATCACATTGCTGCGAGTTGGTCGGCTGCCGAGATCCTCTCCCAGTACCGTCAGTCGGTCGCTCGTTCACGTGCTGTCGTCAGCGGTGCTTCGTCGCTCGACGCACTGGCGGTCATCGGGAAGTCCGACGGCACGAATTTCAACCTGCGCTGGATTCTCGTCCATCTGGTCGAGGAGTACGCCCGCCACTGCGGGCACGCCGATTTCATTCGTCAAGGCATCGACGGTGCGACCGGCGACTGAATCGCCCGCTTACCGCACGCCGATCACGCCCAACAGTTGGCTCGCCGGCGTTGTGGGGTCGTTCGATGCCTTCCCCGGCAGCCAGATCGCCCGCAGTCGCCTGGCAAGATCGAGCCCGGCGACCGGCACGATCTGCAGTCGCTCGTCATCGACGATGGCGAGACGCGAGAGCACGCTCACACCGGCGCCACTGACGACCGCTGTCTTGACGGCAGCGGTCGAGCCGAGCTCCATCGACGTCGCCGGCTCGCCGAACCCTGCCCGTGCGAGCGCGGCAACGAACGATTCGCGGGTACCGGAGCCGCGCTCTCGTAGGATGAGCGGCGTCGACGCCAAGGTGGATGCCGACACCGGTGTTCGGCGTCGGGCCCAAGGGTGGTCACGGCCGACGACACAGACGAGTTCGTCATCGCCGACGAAGCGGCTGGAGAGACCGCCGATACTGACGGGCGATTCGATGAAGCCGAGGTCCGCACGACCCTCGCGGATCCTGGCGAGTACCCCCGTCGAGTTCACTACCTCCATCTCGATCGAGACGCGCTCGGGTTGGTCAGGGAAACGAGCGAGCCAGCCGGGAATCAAGTATTCGGCGATGGTGTAACTTGCGGCGATCCGCAAGGCCGGACGGGCTCGCGATCGCAACGATTCCGCAGCGCCGAGGAGTTCACGCGCCGCTGACAGTAATGTCTCGGACCACTCGGCGACCAACCTGCCATCTGGCGTCGGGCGGGATCCGGCTGAACTACGTTCGAGCAATCGCACGCCCAGATCGCGCTCGAGCCGTCGCAACCGCACCGTTGCAGAGGGCTGGCTGATGCCGTACTCGGCGGCGGCGCGACTCACGCTGGCGTATCGCACTGTCAGGCACAGCAATTCGAGCGAGACGAGATCGGGCGGTTTGACACTCACCACCGGAACACGATCGCACCCATCACCGTCGAGTCGCAGGCCGAGTCGGAGTCCATAGTCAAATCCTATAGCGCGAGAGCGAATCGTCGGTAGCGCCCGACTGTGCACCGGCGGACACTGATCGATGTGCAGCTTCATCGTTTCAGTACGACGTCGACCGTCGGGTCCTCAGCGAGGTCGACAGCGGCAGCAACGGCGGCAGCTGCGACCGGCACCGTCGCGCTGCTGCCGGGTCTGCTGCTCGTCGCTGTCTGCGTCGTCGTGGCATACATCGTCAACCAGCTGTTCGCCACCATCTCGCCGCTCGTCGTCGCCGTCGCTCTCGGAGCAGTCCTGACGAACATTCGCATGGTCCCCGAACGTTGCCGACCTGGTCTGCGATGGTCGACGAAGCGCCTCCTGCGTGTCGGGATCGTGCTGCTCGGATTTCGTCTGGCGCTCGACGACATCGTGAAGCTCGGCGCTCCGGCACTCGGCGTCGTGCTCGGCGTCGTCGTCCTGACGTTCACCGGAACGCAGTGGCTCGGCAAGCGGCTCGGCATCAGCAAAGGGCTCTCGCTGCTGGTCGCCACAGGATTCTCGATCTGCGGCGCGTCGGCGGTCGCGGCGATGGAACCGATGGCAGACGCCTCGGAGGAGGACGTCGCCTTCTCCATCGCTCTCGTCACGTTGTGCGGCAGCCTGGCAATCATCATCCTGCCGGGAATCGGCCATCTGCTCGGGTTGCGCGCTGACGTGTTCGGTTCCTGGGCCGGCGCAAGCGTGCACGACGTCGGCCAGGTCGTCGCCACCGCTTCGACGAGCGGACCGAAGGCGCTGAGTGCTGCCATCGTCGTCAAGCTGACTCGCGTCGCTCTGCTCGCCCCGATGGTCGCGATCGTCAGCGTTCGCCGGCGCAGGATGATGGCGACCGAGGCCTGCGGACCGGCCATGGATGGCACGGATGGCCCAGATGGCACGTCTGGCACGGATGCCGAAAACGCGGCCAAAGCCGGGCGCCCTCCGCTCGTGCCGTTGTTCGTGCTCGGATTTCTTGCGGCAGCGGCGGTTCGCTCGTCGTCCGTGCTCGGCGCCGATTGGTTCCCGAAAATCCAACAGGTCGAGACGCTGCTCCTCGCCGGAGCACTCGTCGGCCTCGGCACTGCGGTGCAGTTCGCCAGACTCCGCCTGCTCGGCGTCCGTCCACTGATCCTCGGCCTGGCATCGTGGTTGCTGATCGCCGTCGCCTCGCTCGCAGGCGTCGTGCTCGTCCACCGCTGAGTTACGAGCAGAGGGCGCCAGAATGGGGTGATGATCGAGCGAGCCCGCCAAGTCGTCAGTGGTGCTGACCGGATCGTCGTGCTGACCGGCGCAGGCATCTCCACGGATTCCGGAATTCCCGACTTCCGTGGCCCGAATGGGCTGTGGACGAAGAATCCGGCGGCCGAAAAGGCATCGGATCTCCGGCACTACCTCAATGATCCCGACGTCAGGCGCTTCGCCTGGCAGAACCGTCTGCATTCACCGACATGGAATGCCAAGCCGAACGCCGGCCACCTGGCGATCGTCGAACTCGAACGCCAGGGCAAGCTCGACCGAGTCGTCACCCAGAACATCGACGAACTCCACCAACTGGCCGGCAATTCACCATCGAAGGTGTTGGAGGTCCACGGCACGATGCGCTGGAGCCGTTGTTGGAACTGTGGGGACCGCCAGCCGATGCAGGCGATCCTCGAACGGGTCCGCAACGGTGACGACGATCCGAAGTGCGAGCGTTGCGCCGACATCGGAGTCGTCGGCATCATCAAGAGTGACACGATCTCCTTCGGCCAGGCGCTCGTTCCCGAGGTCATCGATGCTGCGTTGTCTGCCGCTGAATGCTGCGACGTCCTGATTGCCGCGGGTTCGACGCTGTCGGTCAGACCGGCGGCAAATGTCGTGCCGCGGGCCAGGGCAAACGGTGCAACGATCATCATCGTCAACGGGGAGCCGACGGCGATGGACCACTTCGCCGACGAGTTACTCCTCGGGCAACTTTCTGACATACTTCCGGCACTCGTGGTCCCCGGCCCGGAATGGTCCAGCGGCTGAGGCGTGGCTTCAGACCGGAGGCGCCTGGACGGCGATGACGAGGTCGAGATCGGCGCGACGCGGAGGCACGTAGTGCAACAGGCGAAAGCCGAGTTTGATCAGTGGCCCGAGGGCGAATCCGAAGATGATCGTGCCGACGCCAACTGCCCCGCCGAGCAACGCACCGACGACCAACGGCAGTCCATCGCTCACCCATCTGGCGACGACGAGCGGTGTCCCTCGTCTGATCAGCCCGAGCATGAACACCTCCGTCGGCCCCGCACCGAGTTCCGTCGTGATCACCAGGCACACGGCGACCGCCAGGATCACGGTCGCCCCCGCCATCAACGGGATGCGGACCGCCAGCGCCGGACTCTCCGGCACGAGCGCGTGGAACACGCTGATCAGCGGCGAGATGACGAACGTTCCGACGACGCTCGCCCAGCCGAGCCGGCCGCCGAGCGCCGCGCCGACCGCATAGAACACCAGTGACACGGCGAGGTAGACGATCGAGAACGGCCAGCCGAGTGCCTTGGTCGTCCCGGTGCTCAGTACGTCGAACGGTGCAACGCCGAGGTGCGCCCGCAGCAGCATGGCGATACCGAGAGCGACGAGCGGCCAACAGATCACGAGGCGCCACAAGCGTGTCCGCATCGACAGGGTGGGTGTGAGCGCAACGATTTCGGCGAGCGTATCTCCGTATCCCGCTGAAAGCCTGTGGTTGCGATGGCATCGCAGTTCAGCCGGGCGCGGACTCCGACGCGAGCGTGGTTTCAGCTGCCGCGAGTCGACGATCGGCACGGCCGTCGATGATGCGCAGCACCATCCAACAGCTCCAGCCGACAAGTAGCGTGCCCCAGAACGAGATGAAGCGGTACATCATCACGCTCGTCAACGCCTTGCCCCGGCGGATACCGACCCGCGTCAGCGCCGCCGTCACGCCGGCCTCGTAGATGCCGATACCACCAGGGGTCAACGGCAGTGCGAGGATCGCCTGGCCGATGGCATAGGCGACGACCACGCTCGTGAACGTCAGATGGGCGTTCAACGCCCTCGCCGAGAGATAGAGACACGCGCAGTCCGTCGTCCAGTTGCCGAGTGAGAATCCGAACAGCACGAGCCAGTCCCTGCTGCGAATGTCGACAGCGGTCAACTTGGCGGCAAATGACGCCCACGCGGAGACCGGATCACCAGGCCGACCGCTGATCCGCCGTGACAGTCGCAGCAGTGGAAGCACGGCCCGGTCGAGATGCTCCGGTGCAGTCACCAGCAGCACGGTCACAACCATCAGCACGATGACCAGCAATGAGGCGATGACGCTCGTCATGTTGAGGCCGGAAGTACCTCTGGCACCGACGATCGAGAAGACGGTGAGGGCGATGGTCGAGATGATCGTCATCGTCGTCACCACCCAGCCCACGACGACCTGATCGAGTCCCCGACGCCGATACTGCTGATACGAGTAGGCGTTGGCGATCAACGGACCGCCAGGGACGGACAGCGCGATGGCGCTGCCGGCAGCGGCAACGGCTGCCGCTCTCCGCCGTGACAGTGTTGCGCCGGCTCGTCTGACGAGGCGGCGTTGCAACGCTGCGACGAGCAGCACCGACGCCACTTCGAAGGCGACCGCTGCCACCAGCCGGCCGAGATGAATGCGGCGAATTCGTCCGAGCGCCGTCGTCACATCCGAGCCGTAGCTCAGTGCAATGGCGATGGCAATCCCGAAGGATACGACCGTCAGCGATATCCGCCAGCGACGACGCGTCCTGGTCGAACTCCACGGACTCAGCGAGACCAACAGGCGGAAATACTGTCGCTCGCTGGCGACGACGTCGACGGGTGCCTCTCGGGTCTCTGGCAACGTCACCCTTGCATGCTAAGTGCCGGGGCCGGGGGCCGGACCATCACCCGCTTCGGCTCACGCTGTTCTCGATGCCGAACTGTCACGCCGAGTGGATCAAGCTCGAGGGTCGCCGACGCCTGCCACCGATTCCGCTGTGTCCGGCCCGGAGGGCTCAGTCGGCAGGAGACCCGGGACGACCAGCTCACCGCGCTCGAAGGCGTGCAAGCTGAGCACCCTCCACGCTCTGCGGACGTCCTCCTGACAGCTCGGTTGAGTGCTCACCGAGACTCGCAGCACGATGCGATCGTCGCCGATCCGGGTGATGCCAACCGTCTTCGGCGCACCGGTCAAGGCATCGCCGACACTGTCGACGAGTTCACCCGAGAGCGACTCGACGACGGCGGTGACGTTCGGAACACTCATCGTCCGGGCGACTTCGACATCGAGGTGGACCATCGGCGAGCGAGAGTTGTTCGCAGACCGTTGGACGTTGCCGTGAGGGATATGCCACACCCGTCCGTCTCCGTCGCGGAGTTGCGCCGATCTCAGCGTGATTCGTTCGACGGTGCCGGTCGCCAGCCCGAGGTCGACGGAATCGCCGACACCGTACTGATCCTCGGCGAGGACGAAGAATCCGGCAATCAGATCGCGGATCAGGGTCTGCGCGCCGAACGCAATGGCGCCGCCGATGACCGTCGCCGTGGCGATGACCCCGCCGATGTTGACTCCGAGTTCTCCGACGACGGTGATCACGGCGATCGTCCAGATCACACCGATCAACGTCGAGCGCATCACCGAGGTCAGCGCACGCTGCCGGGAACCCGCCCGACCACTGTCACGTCCTCCCGGGTGACCGACCATGCGGTTGAGTGCGCGCTTGATCGGTACGCGAACGACAAAGGTGGCCACGACAGCGACCGAGACAATGATCAGGATGCGCAGCGGTGTCAACAGGTGTAGGTGGTCGAGATGTCGGATCCACAACGGCTGCTGTTCGGAGAACACGGTCACGAAGCTACCCGCAGCGGCCGACGACGTCGGTGCAACGGTGCCATCACAGCAGTGTGAGCTGCTCCGGGCGGACTGGCATCGTGTCGCTGATCGCCCGGTCAGCGGGTTGCGGTGTGGGCCGCTGTGGATCATCCCGTGGGTTCTGCTCGGTCACCGGATCTGCGGGTGCGGCGGAACGATCGATCGTCGGCCATTCCGGTTGACGGCGCTGGATGACGACCTGCTGGGCTGCCCCGCCGGCGTCGGCGACGAGCAACCACAGTTCGCTGACGACACCACCTGTCGATCGCTCGACGGCGACGCCGTAGGCGTTGAGCTGCACTCCATACCGCAATGCGAGTTCATGTGGCGCCGTCGCCACACTGTCGGTCTTGAAGTCGACGACGACGTACGAGCCGTCCGCAGCTTGGAAGACGGCGTCGATGTACCCCCACAGCGCAATCGGTTCTGAGTCGCCCACCGTCGTGCCGACGTACACCTCGCGCTCGCACAACGGTGCTGAACGCATTCTCGTGAACAGCGGACTGACGACCAGCGAATGCACCAGCAGCGCCACTCGTCGGCGAGCCGGTCCGACGAGATCGACATTGTCGCAGGCGCCGGCGACAAGCGCGTCGAGGCCGGCGAGCGGGTCGGCGAGGTCGACGAGTTGCATGACTTCGTGCACGGCGATACCGATATCGGTTCCGTAGCGACCGCGGCTTCGAACGACATCTCTACCGGATTGCGGATCCTTGTGCAGGCCGGCGTCTGCACCGTCCTCATCGCCTGCAGTGGTGCTGTCAGCGTTGCCGCCGCGACCGAACGACCCTGCAGAGAACCCTTCGTCACCCTCCCGGTCGGTGTCATCGTGTTCGATCGATTGTTCGGCAAAGGAACCTTCGATGACCACCTCGTGCGCAGTCGCTGATGACGACGACTGCCGTTGGCGGGCAGCGAGGCCAGACGGGGTCCACACTCTACGCCTGTAAGGATCTGGTCGTTCGGCGAGCTCGTCGGAGGTGACAGGACGGAGCTCGACGATGCCGTTGATGTCGCCAAGGCTGAACGGCAGCTGCAAGGCGCTGCTCGACTCTGCACTCCACCGCTGGCCGGACTGTAGGTCTGCATACGGAGCGAGCCGCTCCGCTGCGTTCGGAGATGAGCGGCGCGATGTGTGCAGCGAGAGCACCAGATGATCCTTGGCGCGGGTCATCGCCACGTAGAGCAGCCGTGCCTCCTCGGCGAAGGCGGCTATGTAGTTCTTTCGGGGGTACCCGGGCGAACGTAACGACCCGAGTTTGAATTCGGCCCGCCCGTCGACCGCCGCAAGCGTGAAACTGTCTTCGAGCCCATTGTCCTTGGAACCGAGAGCTGCGACGATGACGATGGGAAATTCGAGACCCTTGGCGGCGTGAATCGTCAGGATCCGCACCGAGTCGTCATCGGTCTCGTCGGGGGCGATCTCCGAGCGATCGACTGCGTCGACCTTGTCCTCGACCCAGGCGAGGTACTCGTGGAGGGTGCCCCCGACTTCGTTGGTCCACGCCCGCGCCTCGTCCACCAGGAATCGAACGCGCCGCCATGTTTCGACCTCGGCCGAAGCGCCTTCGAAGCGGGCGGCCGCTACGCCCATCGACGAGTCGTAGATCGTTGTGAGCAACATCGCCGCGCTCATCTGGTGGACCGAGGCGGCCCAGCGTGCCACTTGCGAGAGCGCGGCTTCGACCCTGGCAACGCCGCCGGCTTCGCTGTCATCGAGCGCAGCCGGCGGTTCGGCGTCCGGCGATGACGAAGGCAGCCGCCACAACCCGCGACCCGCAGTCCGGCGATAGCGATAAGCGAACAGGTCCTCGTCCGAGCATCCGAGGATCGACGAACGAAGCGCCGTCACCAGCATCAGTTCATCGGACGGATTGTCGATCGCCCTGGCGACGCGTAGCAGCTCGTAGACCTCGCGATTTTCGTAGGCGAGCGTGCCTCCTTCGACCCTGAACGGGATTGCCGCCTGTCTGAAGCGCGATTCCAGCGTCGCCAAACCGGTTCGCCTGGCCACCAGTACAGCGATATCGGACCGCTTCGCCAGACGACTGGCCCACGTGAGCGGCCGTCCGTCGGGGTCACATTCTGCGGGCTCCAACACCCGCCAACGCTCGTCGATCACCCGTTGGGCCAACCCGACGATGTCTCCGGCTTCGGCCTCCTGCGCTGTTGCCGTGTCGGCGTGCAGCAGTGGCGTTCCGTCCTCGTCGAGGCCGAGCAGGACGACAGGTGGTCCCGGGTCGAGTTCGTCATCGGCCTGCGGCGGACGAGTTGGCTGCAGCGCTTCATACCGAACCGTCGGTTCTGGCAGTTCGAAGGAGCCATCGTCGCTCAACGCCTCCTGAACGGTCTTGGAGACCTTCGCCGGCTTGTCGAACCGTCGCTGCATCGTCGTGTTGATCCACGCAGCTACATCGCTGCGCGTGCGGAAGTTTGCCGTCAGCGTTGCCAGGTACCCGCCAGCGCCGGCGGCGTCGGCGAGTGAGCCGAACAGTTCGACGTCGGCATTGCGAAATCCATAGATCGATTGCTTCGGGTCGCCGACAGCGAACAGTCTCGGCGACAGCGCAGCGGTGCCATCGTCGCATCCCTCCTCGTGTCCATCGTCGGACCCGTCGGACCCGTCGGCGTCGCGGCGATCGGCAGCTGGGGCCGTCAGCAGGTCGATGATCGAGAACTGCACCGCGTCCGTGTCCTGGAACTCGTCGACGAAAATGCGGCGGTACCGGGCCCTGAGCTCGGAGCAGACGTCCGGGTGGGTGGCGATCAGGCGTTCTGTGAGGATCAGCAGATCGTCGTAGCCGAGTCGACCGTCGCGAATTCGCTGGCGCGCCCTGGCGACGACGAGGTCACGGAAGGCGACAACCACTCGCCTGATGACGATCTCTGCGGCGGAGCGCGTGACTGACAGGCGCAGCGCTGTCAGCCGATCCCGGTCAGGCTTCTTGGAAGCACCGCCGTTGCCCTTGACACCGAGTGGGTTGAAGGTCAGCGCCGAACGCAACGTCACCGGCGCTGACCGCGCCGTCTGGTGTGCAGCGATGGAGTCGACAAGCGTGGGCGCCGGTTTGGCGATACCGCCACAAAAGGCGTCGAAGGCTGCGAAGTACGCGCCGACCAGGTCGACGAGCGAGTCAGGTGACGGCGGGTCGATCGGTACGTGCTCGAACCGGTGCCACTGGGTGTCAATGACATCGACCACGCTGGCGAGCACGCCGAGCCCGGCTTCGGAGGCGATTGCCTCGAACGCCTCGAGTAACGGCCCGTCGGTCTCCGCGGCATCATAGACATCGGTGAGGATCTGGCGACGTCGATCGGCCGCCTCGGTCCGTGACGTGATTTCGTCGGCCGTCGTGAACTTCGGCGGCAGGCCAGCGTCGATCGGATAGCTGCGGAGGATCCTGGCGCAGAAGCCATGGATCGTCCCGATGTAGGCATCGTCGACATCGGCGATCGCTGCAGCACGCAACTTGTGGACGAGTTCGCGGGCGGCTTTGTCGGTGAAGGTGATCACCGCCACGTTGGCCGGTTCGACGCCACGTGCGATGGTCTCGGTGACACGCTGGACGAGGTGCGTCGTCTTACCAGAGCCGGCACCGGCGACGACGACGCACCTGCGGTCGACCCCGAACGAGATCCGCTGTCGATCTGCATCGTCTGACGTTATTGCGCTCATTCGACGTCGCCCTGGTCGACAGTGGGGGTCACGGCAATCGAGTACGCGTCGGTGTCCGTGTCCGCTTCCATGTCCGTGTCCGCTTCCATGTCCATGTCCGCTTCCATGTCCGTGTCCATGTCCTGCGCAGCACGTTGCTCGGCGGCGAAGACGTTCCACTGCTGCACGCGTGCATCGACATCGCCCCGTCCGAGCCCATCGGGCGTACAGACGACACAGCGGAAGTCCCCGGCGATCGCCGGTTTGAAGTCGCCGTTCGACAACCGGGCGGCAGTCGCCGCCACCGGCTCGGAGAGGATGTCGAGTAACGCCGCATCGATCACCTTCGGCTCGACCCGCCCCCGTCGCAGGTACACGTATTGCCAGGCGACGATCGCCGACCCGTCACCGCCAACGTGGTCGTTACCTGCGAACAAATCGGAATGAGCCCTGACCACCGCGCTGTACAGGCTGGGTTGCAGTTTCGACCCCGCTTCGATCTCCGCCCTGCTCGTCGTTCTGGCCTTTGCGGCATTGCTCGTCTTGAAATCCGTGACCCTCAGGTGGTCGCCCACACGATCGATGCGATCGACACTGCCCTGGAAGACGACGCGTGCCGGACCGGGCACGTCGACGGGGTAAGCGCCGACATTGCCGCCGTCGTCGCCGAATCGGTATTCGACAGCGACGGGCGTGACGTGCTGCTGTGCATCGACACGCAAGGTGTCACCGATTGCCGCGAGGATCATCGAGCGTTCGATCGACCATGACGTGGCGTGGCCCAGTTTGTGCTCGGCATCGAGACGCACCGCCGCCTCGTCCAGCAGCGCCGCCGCACGGGCGATGCTGCGATCCAACTGATCTCCCTGCATCCACGCCGGCCGGATTGTCGGATCGATCCCGAGCCACTCCACAACCAGCTGTTCGAGCACGCTGTGGACCACGATGCCACGCTCGCGAGCCTGGATCTCGGTGATCTCGCTGGCATCGACGTCCGTGTCGACTCGGAGCACCTTGGTGATGAAGTACTGCAGGCCGCACGTCGCGTGCGTCTCGAAGTTGGTGATCGATTGAACGCGATCGTACGGATCGTGTTCCGGGTGATGTCCGATCAGTCCATCGAAAACGGTCGGCGCCGACTGCGAACGCGATGCCAGTGCAAGCGCCCGTCTGTGCAACGTCGAGGAAGCCGATGCGCTGTCGGCGTCACCCGAGCGTCTGGCCGCACATTCCCCGGCGGTCAGGGCTGCCATTTCCATCACACCGACACGATGCGATGCGTGCTGCGTCGGTTCGGTGGTACCGAGCCATTGCGAGGCAAACAGTTCTCCGCCGCGACGCAGATCGGTGCGGGCGAGCGTCACGGTGACGTCGGCAGTACTGCCGATCGACGCGTACCAGGCTCTTCGCAGCCGATGGCGCTGCCAATCACCGTGTTCCAACACCGCAGCACATGCCGGCGTGAGTTCGCTCGGTATGACCAGGTCCTCGGTGCGGCCGGGCGGGAGCACGCCCTCATTGGCCCCGGTGATAAAGATGTGCCTGGCATCGGTACAGCTTCCGTGTTGCAGCGGCAGCAACCGGACGCCGACGGTCGTGTCACCGGCCTTACGGACCTGCTGATCCAGCTCGGCGGCGATGATCCGTCGTAGGCTCGGTGCCGAGAACATCAACTTCGTGTCCTCGCTGTCGAACTGGCGTAGCGCGGTCAACATGACCTCGACCTGTTCGCCGGCGCGCCGCTGCCACACCGGCACATCCGCCCAGTGATCGAGGCGCCATTGCAGCGTGCCGATGTGACGGGCGAGTTCATCGAGCAGCGCCGCCGCAGCAGACTGCCATGTGGAGGCTTTGGCGAATGCACCTGCGCTGCGCTGGATCGTCCGAACGAGACCGACGAGCGATTCCATCGAGCGCAGATCCGCTTCGTCACGCGGACCGGCGATGTCGACATCGAACGTCGGATCAAAGCGCTGCCTGCGAAGCCTGCTCGCACGTTGCGCCAGACGGAGACGATCGACCGCAGTGCCCCAATCATCGGCGACGACGATGTTCGCCTGGCGGCACAGGCGTCGCCAACGGGCAACATCACGCCGTCTCCCCGCCTGGCTCGGCCATATCGGCGCAACCGAGGCGAGATGCAACACGCGATCTCGATCACATCCGTCGAGCATCAGTCCGATGAGCAGGCGCACAGCCTGGCCGGCCATCGACCCGGCAAGCGTCTCGATCGCCGGTCCGCTCGTGAACACACCGGCGCGCTGGAGTTCTTCGCGCAGGCTGCGGGCGTAACCGCTGCCGGGGGGGTAGAGCACGACGATGTCTTCGGGAATCGTCGCCAGACTCCCGGTCACCATCGACACGATCCGCCTGACGACCCACCGGGCTTCCTCGTCCTGGTCCGGGCTCGAAACGGCATGGACCGCGGCCGGCGCACCGCCGAGCTGCGGTTCGCCGACGAGCCGCGTGAGTTGGCCGATGAAGTCGGCATCGGCCGGTTCCGGTCGGCTCGCCACGACCCTGACGCTGGCGATCGAACGGATCAATTGTTCGACGAATGGCATCTGCGCTGGATGGACGGCATCGGTCGCGACAACGACAAGCGGTCCACCGAGGTGTGTCGATCCGTCGGTGAGCGCTGCTGACGCCGCTGCCAGCAGCGAGGCCTCGTCGCGGAAACCCTTTCGGAGCAGGCTCGCCCTGGCATTGACGGCGACCTCGACGATTGCCCTGCGTACGGCGCTGTGACCGGCGAGCGCGCCGACGATCTGGCCGAGCGGTTCTGCAAGGCGGATCGAACGCAGCCGATTGGCAACCTGCACCAACGCATCGACGGTCGCCGGGTGGTCTTTGACATCGGCCAGGGCGACAGGACAATGCCCGTCCAACTGGGCCTGAACGGCAGCACTGAGCAGCAACGGCGTGATCGGCCTGCCGGCGCGTATCCCTGCTGGCGCGAGTTCCAGCGCAAGGTCGGGAATCGTCGTGAAACGGATGCCGGCAATCCCCGTGACCGGGGTGGCGCCAACGCCATGGCGAGCCACTGTCGAGGGGAGCAGTCTGCGCAAGGTCGCCGCCGTCGATCCCGGCGGGGTCAGCACGTAGACGCGTCGGAGCGGGTGGCCGTCTTGCAGGTCCCGAACGGCCGCCGCCACCTGGTCGACGACGTCCCTGGCAGACGAGGTCCAAACAACATGCACGTCGCCCACCCTAAACAACCGGTGTGGCAGAGTTTCCCGGCCGTCCGGATTTCAGCGATCGTCCGCAAAACTGCCGAAGCGTGTGAGATTGCCGTCGACGTCGATATAGGAGCCTTGGCGCCCA
Organism: Actinomycetota bacterium; assembly: GCA_043747685.1. Taxonomy (GTDB): domain Bacteria; phylum Actinomycetota; class Acidimicrobiia; order Acidimicrobiales; family Ilumatobacteraceae; genus JANXUF01. The sequence goes on along the minus strand of JAYTOR010000056.1, from coordinate 10,611 downwards.
CCGTGTTCGACATCGACGGGTTCGATCAACGTTCCGAGCTGGTCGAGAGACGACCATTCGGCGAACAGGGCGTCTGCATCGGTCACCCACAACACCACCTGCGCTGACCGACTGATGCCTGCGGCGACGGGCTGCAACACTAATCTCACGCCGTCGCGAGATACCTCCGTCCCATCGACTGTCTCCTCGATCGCCACGAATCCGAGTTGCTCGTAGGCCACCAGCGCAGCGCCCATATCGCTGACCGGGATCACGATCGACATGCCTCGTACCAACGCTTGCGACGACGAATACCCGGCGAACGTGCCGTCGTCCGTGCGCACCAACCGACGATGTGCCGATATCGATCGAACATCGATCGGGCCGTAGACGTGGGGAAAAGCAACGTGCGCCAGCGCGTCGGCGCCCTGCGGCCGTTCCCACCGAAGTGGAGACGTCAGCTTCATGCGGTCGATGGAAAGCACGACGAACTGACTTTGCACGTGGCGATAGAACTGATTGGCGACGTGCAGCATCAGCTCGTCGCCGACGGTGCAGTGTGCGAACCCCTCGGTCGCCAACGAAGCCGACCTCAACGGCTCCCAGCTCCGCCGTCTGGCCCATTCCTCCAGCGTGATGAGATGCAGGAGCGGCTCAGCCATTCCGCCAAAGGATAGCCACGGAATCTTTCGTCCACGTACTCCATCGACCAGCAGGTACGGCACAGACCCCGTCGACGAGCGGCGGCCGTACCCACATTGGGTGACCTCGGGTGACGATCATCATGCCAGTTGCTCGCTCGCCCTTCATCTCGTCGTCATCTGTTGGAAACCTTCGGGGTTTATCGTCGGCAGTGCATCGAGCCGGACCTGGAAGTCACCCCCCTTGACCGTCTCGGGTCCCGGCTCGATGCCTCAAGCGCACCAGCCGCACCGAGCCGGACACTGCCGGCTCAGCTTTCACGGTTGGACCGAGCGGTCGACGGGAAGCATGAAACCGACTACCGCTCCGCCATCCGGGTGGTTTCCGGCGTAGACCTTCCCACCGTGGCGTTCGACGATCTGGCGGACGATCGCCAAGCCGAGTCCTGAGCCCTGTTCGGTCCTGGCGATCGTCGACCGGTAGAACCGTTCGAAGATGTGCGCCAAATCGTTGGCGGCGATACCGGCACCGTGATCCCTGACGAGTACCGAACCGGCGTCGACAGCGATCTCGATCGGCTGTACCTTGTCGCCGTATTTGATGGCGTTGTCGACGAGGTTGGCGATCGCCCGCTCGAGCATCTGCGGGCGTACCGTCACCGTTGCGTCTGGTGCCGCTGCTGACGGGGTGACTTCGATGGCCCGACCGCTGCGCCGACGCGCTCTTCCGACCGCATCGTCGACCAGGTCGCGCAAGCGGACGGCTTCGAGGACTTCGACGTCGCTCGTCGGGTCTGCAGCGAGTTCGACGAGTTCGGTCAGCAGCTTCGTCAGCTCTCCGACGTCGATCTGCGCAGCGGCCAACGTGTCGCTGCGGTCGATCGTCGACAGTTGCTCGAAGTGGTCGAGGAGTTCGAGGTTCGTTCGCAGGCTGGTGAGCGGTGTGCGCATCTCGTGACTGGCGTCGGCGACGAGTCGGGTCTGTTGCTCCCGCGACGATGCCAGCGCACCCACCATCGTCGTGAAACTGCGCGCCAGACTGCCGACCTCCCCGACCCCCTCGATCGGGATCGGTGTCGAGAGATCCTGTGTCGAGGCAATCGATTCGGCGGCGCGTCGCAGGCGGACCACCGGTCTGACGATGCGTCTGGCGATCAACCATCCGGCACCGGCGGCGGCAACGATCCCGATCAGCGCCAGACCAGCGAGCCGCAGCCGAAGCCCGTTGAGTACTGCGTCCGACTCCTCGAGGCTGCGGGCGATCTGGATATAGCCGCCCTCTTTCCAATTGGCGCTGACGACGCGATAGGTCTGGCCGTCGATCGCGTCGGTCTGCATGCGGTATTCCGATTTGCCGAGACTGCTCAAACCGTCCGTCGGGATACGAATGCGCGCTCCGGCGATGCACGGGCTGATCTGGCCGCTTGCATCGACGATCTGCGCCGCAGAGGCTGCCTCGAACAGACCGGGTGCCGGACACCCGACAATGGTCCTCGCCGGCGAATCAGAACCGTTCGCATCGGTCCCGACCGGGTCGGTGCCGTTCGCTCCGGCGCCGGGACGGCGCGGAAACGAACCTCCCGGGAAGCCGTCTCCGCGACCTCCGGGAAGAGTCCGCTGACGCGGCTGAATCACGCCGTTGGCCAGCTCCGCCCGGTCCTGCAGCGACGAGTCGATGCCGGACGCCAACTGCCGCTCCGTCGTGATGTAGGAACCGAAGGCGGCGAACGCTCCGACGACTGCCGCCACCGCACCGAGCGCCAGTGCGATACGCAGGCGCAGGTTCATGCGGTACGCAGCACGTAACCGATGCCGCGGATGGTCTGCACGACCCGCGGCTCGCCGGCCGCTTCGGTCTTCGTCCGCAGGTAGCCGACGTAGATGTCCAACGACCGCGAACTGGTCTCGAAGTCGTAGCCCCAGATCCGTTCGTAGATGGTCTCTCGTGTCAACACGATCCCGGCGTTGGACATCAGCAGTTCGAGCAGATCGAACTCCGTCTTCGTCAGGTCCAGCGTCCGCTCGCCACGCCGCACCACCCGTGCCTTCGGATCGAGGGTGAGACCGCCGAACGACAGCAGCTCGTCGGAGCCGGACAGGCCGGTGCGACGCAGCAGCGCACGCAAACGGGCAGTGAGTTCGCTCATCGCGAACGGTTTGACGAGGTAGTCGTCGGCACCGGCATCGAGTCCGGCGACGCGATCGCTGACCTCGTGACGCGCTGTCAGCATCAGGATCGGCAGTTGGTGGTTCCGCTGGCGTAGTTGGCGGCAGACGGTCAGCCCGTCGATATACGGCATCATCACGTCGAGGATGGCGACATCCGGCACCTGGCCCATCACCGCTTCCAACACCTGCGAGCCGTCGTTGACCGCCTGAACGTCATACCCCTCGAAGCGCAACGCCCTGGTCAAGGACTCGCGGACACCCCTGTCGTCTTCGGCTATCAACACTCGTGCACCTGGCTGATTCACGATGATGAGCATAGGAACGCTTTGCAAGACCACTGTAAGGCCGGCTCATCGTGACGACGGATTCATACGTGGTTCTTGCACGTCTCTGACGAGTCGCTCACGAACCGGCCTCATCGTGATGAGCATCCCAACTGCCGCCGAGTCGCAACGAGGCAACTCGAATCGCAGCAACACGAAAGAGAACCACGTCATGAACAAACGCATCGCAAGTGTCGGAATTGTCGCCGGATTGGCGATCGGCGGCGGGGCCGGCCTGGTGCTCAGCCAGGTGAGCGGGGCGACCGCCACGACGGCCCGCCAGACCGCTGTCGCTCCGACAGACGATTCGACCCCGACGACCGCTGCCGGCTCGACCACCGCTCCGTCCCCCACCCCTGCAGCCGACACCAACCGGCCCCAGCCCGGAGCGGCCGAGAAAACGGCACTCGACAAACTCGTCACTGATGGAACGATCACGCAGGCTCAGGAGGATGCCGTCATCAAGTCGCTCGACGCCGCCCGCCCGGTCGGCGGTCCCGGAGGCGGACCTGATTGCGGACGCCACGGAGGTTTCGGCGGCGGTATGCAGTTCGACGTCGCTGCCAAGGCCATTGGCGTCACCACGGCTGATCTGAGGACCGCCGTGCAAGGCGGCAAGACGATCGCCGCCGTCGCCACGAGCAAGGGAGTCACCCCGCAGGCAGTCATCGACGCACTCGTCGCCGATGTCAAGACCCGTGAGGCCGCAGAGGTCACTGCCGGCACCCAGACCCAGGCGCAAGCCGATACGAAGATCGCTGACGCAACGACGCATATCACGACCTTCGTGAACAGCACCACGACGATGGCTGGCGACGACCACGGCCCGGGAATGGGCGGCCCAGGGATGGGCGGCATGGGTGGCCGCCATGGCGAGGGCGGAGCGCCTGCCGGTGCCCCGACGAGCACCCCCGCCGGGACAGCCACAAGCCAGGCCGCGGTGACCACCACCGCCTGACCCCTCAACTCGTCAACGGCGAAAACCGGTCCGGTGCCCGAAAACGGGTGCCACCCAGGGGTGCTGTTCTGCTCACGTCCGAGCAGAGTGGCACCCCTGCCCCGCGCGCCCAGCTGCCGCCGGTCCGGAACAGCTGAGTCCGGATCGTCGTACGCTCTCGTCGTGAGTACATCGTGAGTACATCGTGACCGCCAAGAGACTTTCCCATGAACCGCTCGTGACGTCCCCATGATCGTCGAGATCGCGGACCCGGACGACGATCGAGTGTCGGCATTCCGGGCGCGTGATCGCCAACTCGCTCCCGGTCAACCGAAGCCGGAAGCGCCGCTCGGCCTGTTCGTCGCCGAGGGCGACCTCGTCGTCGTCAAGGCAATCGAACTCGGCTACGAACCGTACGCCGTGCTCAGCGCCGCCACGCTCTCTGCGAGCGTCGTCACCGCCGTCGAACGGTGTGACCCAGGCGTTCCGATCTACACGGCGAACCCGTCGCTTCGTGCTTCGTTGACCGGCTACGGCGTACAACTCGACGTCGTTGCGCTGTTCCACCGCCGTGCGGCGATCGGTGTCGAATTCGCACTGCAACACGCCAGACGGATCGTGGTGCTCGAAGCCGTCGACAATCCCGTCAACCTCGGCGTCATCGCCCGCACCGCAGCAGGGCTCGGCTTCGACGCGCTCGTCATCGCCGCCGCATCCGCAGACCCCTACGCACGGCGTGCCGTCAGGACGTCGATGGGTGCCACGCTCGAGTTGCCGTGCGTACGCTACGACTCGCTCGACCAACTCACCGGCTTCACGACCGTCGCCCTCACCCCTGACGCGTCGGCAGCGGACCTCGACACACTGCACTTCGCAGCATCGACGCCCGTGGCGCTGCTACTCGGCGAAGAGCGGTCTGGCCTGCGCCCTGCGACAATGGCGGCGGCCGACCATCTCGTACGCGTCCCGATGCACCGCGGCGTGGATTCGTTGAACGTCGCCGCAGCGGCGGCGATCGCCTGTTACGCCCTTCGCCAGCGCTGAAGTGCGCTGCAGTGCGCTCCCGTCACGGACGCTTTGTCGAGATCGGCAGGCCGGTGTCGTTGCGCATGTGTTCAGCAGAGGGGATGAAGTAGTTCAAGAGCGTGGTGGCGACGTCGTCGTCCGGCGAGACAGCGGCGACGGCAGAAGCCATGTGAACGAGCCAGCGGTCGCGTTGCAGGGGCCCGACGACAAACGGCATGTGGCGCATGCGCAACTTCGGGTGGCCGCGCTCTTCGGAATACGTCGTCGGCCCGCCCCAGTACTGCACGAGGAAGAGCGTCAATCGATGCCGGGCGCCGGTCAGATCGGGTGCCTCCGGATAGAGCGGCAACAGCACCTCGTCGGTTGAAACTCCGTCGTAGAAGGCAGCGACCAGTCGTTCGAAAAACGAAAAACCGCCGACACGTTCGAACAGTGTCGGCGGCTCAGTCATCGTGTGGAGCCTATTGCTCCAGGCAATGTTCTGGCGTTGGTCAGGCGGCTGCGTCGAACAGTCGGTAGTCGCCGAGCTCGTCAGCACGGCTGACGACCGGCGTCGATCCGTCGCAGAGGTCGAGAATGATTGCCTCTTCTGTGGCCAGCAGGACCATCGCCGTTGTCCACTCGCCGCCGATTACCATTTCGATCACGTCGCCGGTTGCGATTTGCGTCTTCAGCATTGTGCTCATCGTGTGCACCTTTCCTGTGTCCTTGTACCAGTTCTACGTTCCTGAGCTGAGAGTTATTTCAGAAATACCCCTACAGCGGCTATGAAAACGGTCACGTGGTTATCGGAGCCACTGACGGTGTGGATGACGACCCGAACCCATCCGCACGACAACGAGTCCGACGCATGGCACCGCGTTGGGTCGGCGGTGAACGGCACTGTGCTCGACGGTGAACCGCTACGGTCGCTGGCATGAGCACGAAGCACCGCAATCCGTGGACGACCGAGGTCGTTGCCGACTACGTCGCCAGCCACACCGCCAAGCCGGACGCACTGCAACAGGAGCTGATCAATGAAACCGCTACCGCCCTCGGAGGCAGGTCGCGCATGCAGATCAGCAGCGACGAGGGCGCGGCGATCAGCCTGCTCGTGCGTTTGATCGGCGCCAGGAACGCCGTCGAGGTCGGCACCTTCACCGGCTATTCAGCGCTGTGCATTGCCAGGGCGATCGGACCGCACGGCCATCTGCTGTGCTGCGACGTCAGCGAGGAGTGGACGGCGATCGGACGCCGCTACTGGGAGCGTGACGGCGTCGCCGACCGCATCGACTTGCAGATCCGCCCCGCCATCGAGACGCTGTCGGCGTTGCCACCGGACGATGTGATCGACATCGCCTTCATCGACGCCGACAAGTCGTCCTACCTGGCCTATTTCGAAGCGCTGCTGCCGCGTATGCGCCAGAACGGAATGATCCTCGTCGACAACACACTGTGGGGTGGCACGGCCGCCGAACCGCCGAGCGCAGACGACGATGCCGACACCGCCGCCATCAAGACATTCAACGATCTGATCGCCACCGACACGCGGGTAGAGAGTTACATCCTCCCGATTGCCGACGGCCTGACAGTCATCCGCAAGCGATAGGACAGCTCTGCTGAGGGCAGGCATCCAGGGGACGCACGGTCTCGGGGACTACACCGCTTCGATGGCTGCAGCCGCAGCCGACACGCCATCACGACGGCGGATGACGGAGCCGATCTCGCGTAACCGTGAATGCAGCGCCTGATCGGCGAGCAGTTCGTCGATCGCTCCGGTGAGTTCCTCGTCAGCGAAATCGTACGTCGCGAGCCGACGTCCGAAGCAGGTCTCGTGGACCCGCTGGGCGTTGTCGTACTGGTCCCAGAACAGCGGCAGGACGATCATCGGCTTGGCGAAGTGGAAGCACTCTGTCACTGTGTTGTTGCCGCCGTGGGTGATCACCAGGTCGACGAGGGACAGCACCGACGTCTGTGGAACCTGCGCTGCGCCCCACATGTTGTCCGGTAGTCCATAGTCGTCGGCAAGCGGGCCCTTGCTGACGATGAAGCGATGCCTCGTCGTGGCGAGGATGTTGACGAGGCGACGCATCAAACCGATGTCCGCCGAGCCGAGCGATCCCAACGACAGGTAGATCAGCGCGCCATCGCCGCTTCGCAACGGCTCGGGCAACTCGAACGAGGCGTCGGTGCTGCGGACCGAAGAATCGACACGCGTCCACGTCGGGCCGAGCGATCGCCGAGCCGTGTAGTCGATGATCTCGGGATAGGTGTAGAGGTTGAGGTGCTCGCTGACGTGGACGAAGTCGAGTGGGGCCAACGACGGCGCACCGCAGGACATGACCCAGTCGTTGTAGTGCCGCCACATGTCCTCGTGCGTCGCCGCGTACTCGGCGCTGAACTCGGCCCAGCCTGAACGGTCGTCGATCGCATAGCCACTGAAGACCGGCGGCAGATCGGGTCCGCGCATCTCCAGAGGATTGCAGCTGACGATGCGCACATACGGCACCCCGGCGGTGAGCAGTGCCGGGAAGGCGTTGACGTTGTCCTCGACGATCACGTCCGGCCGCTGGCGGTCGATGATCTCGCGCAGCTGCGATTCACAGAACATGGCACCGTCGATCAGCGCCTGCCACGTCGGTCGGACGAACGTCGAAAGTTGTTCGATGGTCGGCTTGCGGAATTCCGGCGAGGTGTCACGGATGAAATCCGTCCAGAATTGTCCGGCCGACTGCTCTGGCGCATCCGCTGACGCAGGCGGCGCGAGGTCGACGAGATCCTCCACGAAGCCCAGCGCGTCAAGCTTTCCGGCCCACGATGCCTCGGCGGCGAACACCACGCGATGGCCGTGGTTGCGCAGTACGTTACCGATCCCGATGCAGTTGTTCGTCGGCCCGTAGGCGCTCTCCGGCATGAACAGGAACGTCTTGGCTTGCACCCCTTCACCATAGAACCCAGACCGTCCGAGCTGGGCTACGGTCGGCGTCGATGCAACGCGTACTGATCGATCCTTCCACCGGGCGAGCCCTCAAGACGGTCGCTGATTCATCGATGGACGAGGTCGATTCGGCGATCCGTCGGGCGGCGGCGGCGGGTGCCGAGTGGGGGCGTTCGCTCCCGTCGGACCGCGCCGCTGCGCTGCTGCGCCTCGCCGCTGCTATCGAGGCGCATGCCGACGAATTGAGCCGCGTCGAATGTGCCGAGACCGGCAAGCCGTGGACTGTGATGCGTGACGGTGAGATGCCGTTCGCGCTCGACAACCTGCGATTCTTCGCTGCCTCGGCGCGCAACGTCGACGGCACGGCCGCAGGCTCGTTCAGCACGGGCTACACATCGATGCTGCTGCGCCGTCCGGCGGGCGTCGTCGCAGCGATCACGCCGTGGAATTTTCCGCTGGTGATGGCGATCTGGAAGGTCGGCGCGGCGCTCGCCGCCGGCTGCACGGTCGTACTCAAGCCGGCACCGGCGACGCCAGGCACGTCGATCCGGCTCGGCGAGTTGGTTGCAGGGGCCGGATTTCCGGACGGCGTGCTGACGATCCTCACCGGCGATGCCGATGTCGGTGAGGCGTTGGTCTCGCATCCGCTCACCGACATGATCACGCTGACCGGCTCGACGGCGACCGGCCGTCGGATCATGACGCTGGCGGCGGCCGGACCGAAGCGGGTGCATCTCGAACTCGGCGGGAAGGCACCGCTGATCGTCTTCGGCGATGCCGATCCGCACGCCGTCGGACAGGCCGCTGCGCTCGCTGCGAGCTACAACTCCGGCCAGGATTGCACGGCGGCGACACGCGTGTATGTCGAACGAAGCATGCACGACGAACTCGTCGAGGCGTTGGCGGAAACAATGGGCGGCGTCACCCTCGGTGGGCCTGACGAGCAGTGCGACATCGGCCCACTGATCAGCGAGTCCCACCGCCGGCGGGTCGACGGTTTCGTCACCAGAGCGAAGGCCGATGGCGCCACTGTCGTCACCGGTGGCACCGTGCCGGACCGGGACGGTTGGTTCTATCCGCCGACACTCGTGACGAACGCAGCACAGTCGAGCGAGATCGTGCGCGACGAAATCTTCGGGCCCGTTCTCGTCGTCGTTCCGTTCGACACCGAGGCGCAGGCGATCACCCTTGCCAATGACACGCCGTATGGCCTTGCGTCTTCCGTATGGACACCGCAGATCGACCGAGCGCTGCGCGTCACCCATCAACTGAAGGTGGGTGTCACCTGGATCAACGATCATCTGCCGATCGCCAGCGAGATGCCGCATGGCGGACGGGGCGCATCCGGATTCGGCAAGGACATGGGTCGTGACAGCGTCATCGATTTCACAGTCGCGCATCATGTGATGATGAAGCACGCAGAACCTGCCGCGCGACTGGGATTCCGCCCGGCATGACCGAATTGCCGCGACCGGGGCGTTCAGCAGCGGTCGCCGCAGCGTTTGCCCCGGGCTCAGTCAGCGCAGATGCGGTCGAACGTCCGATCACTGTCGACCAGACGAATTACAGCGTGATCGTCGGTGAACTCGTCGTCGTCAAGTGGCTGCTACCGCCCGTTCACGGCACCCATCCGACGGTCAGATCGATGACACATCTGTGCTCCGTCGGCTTCACGGAGATGCCGATCTTCTATGGGGCGCTCGTCGAGGGCGAGTTCACGACGGCGATCATCACCGGGTTCGTGACCGGCGCGTTGGACGGCTGGGACTGGTACGTCGATGAACTGTCGATCGCCGTGGAGTCCGGCGATGTCTCGGTGCCGTTGGCGTCCGCCGAGCGGATCGGCGCACTGACGGCGAGGCTGCATCATTCACTGGCAACACCGAGCCCGACGATCCCGATGCCGCGACAGACCGGCTCCCTCACCGATGAGGCGACCCGCGGTATGTTGCTGCTCGCCGAGGCGCTCGAGCCGGTCGTCTGCCTCGCAGACGGCGCGATCACCGACAGGGGAGCCGCCACTGGCGACCACCGAACGGACATCGAGGCCGTCCGCACAGACATCGTGGCTGAGCGGGCAGACGAGATCACCGGCCTGCTCAAGCGGCTCGCTACCCACCCGTTGCCCGTGCAGCCGGTGCACGGCGACCTCCATGTCGGCCAGATCCTGCGCTCCGCAACGTCGATGCTCGTCAACGATTTCGACGGCAGCCCGGTCGCCGAAGCCGCTGCGCGCCTGCAGCCGCGCAGCACTCTCGTCGACCTCGCCTCGATGCTGCAGTCGATCGACCACGTCGCCAGGGTCGTTTCCCGCCGCCGACCCTCCCGTGCTCGAACGCTCGATGCGTTCCTGGTAGACGCTCCGATCCGGGCACTCGGCGGGTACACCTGCGAGCTCGGAGGTGAACAACCGATCAACGTCGAAGCACTGTTCACCCTCAGCATCATCCAGGAGTTGCACGAATTCGTCTACGCCAGACGCTCGCTACCGTCTTGGAACTATGTCCCGGCAGCTGCACTGGCGTCGCTGCTCCCGCGCCGATAGCGACCCCACGCATCCAGTGCCGTGGCCGTGGCCGTTTGCCTCGACGCCCCACGCCGATCCACCCACATACAACA
>JAYTOR010000055.1:0-1941 GCA_043747685.1 Actinomycetota bacterium | reverse complement strand
GCGACCTGTCGAGTTACGACGCAGAAGGCCCTTTGCCGGACATCGACCCGGACGTGTCGACGACGTCGATCATCCAGGGGCGGGCGCGTATGTGTCCCGACCCGTTGAAGACGGCGCGAGAATGGCGTGAGTTGGCCGAGGCCAAGAAGCTGAGCATCCGTGAGCTGATCATGGAGACTTCCGGTCGCCTGACGTTCGTCGGGACGCCGAGTCAGGTTGCCGAGTCGATGAACGAGTTCGTGCAGACCGACGGCTCTGACGGTTTCGTGCTCGCGCCGCACCTGACGCCGACGGGCCTCGACGGATTCGTCGACACCGTCGTGCCGTTGTTGCAGGAACGCGGTGTGCTGCGGACCGAGTACGAGACAACGACGTTGCGCGGCCACCTCGGATTGCCAGCCGCCTGCGCACCACGAGCAAGAAAGGTGGCGACCGCCTAACAGGCATGTCGGCCGCACCCGAGTGCGGTGGCGATGGCTACGGGTGTCAGGACGCTCTGGTGCTGCGATCACACTCGGTTGGAGGGCGCAAATGATGCAACGCCCGATGGCCACCTGTGGGGAGTCGTCGGCTGAATTTCGATCGGTGACCCGTCTGCGAGAATGATTCGGAATGGTGCGGAGTCGGGTTGCGATGTTGGCGGGAGCAATCGCCCTGCTCGGCGCACTGTTGTTCCTGATCGTCACGCCGCCCGGTTACAACTCCGACGAACCGTCGCATTTCACGCATATCGGCGGGCTCGTCGCCGGGCAACTGCTCGGGCGGGAGGTCCGCAATCTCGACGCCTACCCGTACAAAACGATTCCACAGCGTGAACGGGTGCGCGAGGAGTCAGGGATCTACGACGTCGACCCCGACTACATGTACATCATCGCTGCGCCCTGCAATCTGCGTCAGCAGGATGTACCGGCCTGTCCCGCACCGCTGCCGCCGGCCTTCTATCAGTTCCCGCACGACCAGATTTCCCAACACGCACACACCGCGCCGACGAGCTACGTGATCCCTGCGATCTTCTCGCTCGCCGGTTGGAGCCCACGGTCGACATTCTTCCTGGCGAGGCTCGGCGTCGCCTTCGAAGCGGCTTCGCTGGTGGCGGCGGCCTTCTTCTGCGTTGCCCCGCTCGTCGACCGACGACGGCTGGCTGCGATCGCCGGCGGGTTCGCGGCGGCGTGTTCCCCGTTGCTCGTCAGTATCGCCGGGTCGGTATCGACGAGTGCCTTCGAGATCGTGGGGTCGCTGAGCCTCGCCGTGCTGACGTGGGCGATGTTCCAACGCCAGCAGGCCGATCGGGTGCTGCGCCTCTGCTGGCTCTACGCCTTCGTCGCCTGCGCACTGACTCGCAGCGTCGGTCTGGCGTTCGCAGTGATGGCAGTCGGGACCGGGATTCTAAGCGCTGGTGGATCACTCCGCCGACTCGCCGCAGGGCTCGGTCGGCGGGTCATCGTCGCGGTTGTCGTCCTTGCTGCTGTCGGGTTGACGTGGAGCGCGTTGTTCACCGTGCGGATGGCGCCGACCGACTCGATCTTCGATCGGGCTGCACTCCATCGCCAACTCCTCGCAGTCTGGACGGGTACCCGTGTATGGGCCGACAAACTCGGCTGGAACGACGTCCGTATGTCGTTGATCGTCGTCTCCGGGTTCGCCATCCTGGCGTTGGGGTGGATGGGCTGGGCAATAATCTGGTGCGGTCGTCGTTGGGTCGCCTCCGCAACCGTGTTGATCCTGGCGTACGTGGCGTTGGCGACAGTCATCAGCCGTGAACTCGAGCCGACGGGATTCGTCATGCAGGCGCGCTTTCTGCTGCCGGGGCTGGGGCTGCTGCCGCTCGGCGCCGGCCTACGGCTGGCCAACGACGAGCAAGGGCGTCGACGGATCCCGTCCGGCTGGATGCGGTATTCGCTCGCCGTGTGGGCGGTGCTCATCAGCGTCGCCGCCTATGCG
>JAYTOR010000054.1:0-21809 GCA_043747685.1 Actinomycetota bacterium | reverse complement strand
GTTGGTGAGCGTGCATGTCCCGTTCATCTATCGATGACTCGCGGGCTACTGTGCCGATGTCGAAGAAAGGATCAGCGCTTCGAGCTGACAGCACAGCGCCGTTTCCATGTTGACGCCGAAGAGGGGCGCAATGTTGGCGAGCTGGGTAGCCTTTTGTTCGCCGGTGCGGCTGCGCATGTCGCTGTGAGGTTTCCTGGACGACATGTTTTGAATCGCCTCTCTCAGCCGATGTGTGTCTCGGCGACCATTCGCGCCGTGATCGCGACGTTGATTCGCCTGCCGCGCCGGTCCAGCTTGGCCGGAATTGCGACGCCGTCACGTCGAGTGACCCGGAATCGGTCGCCGTGTTCCTCGACAGTCGACCGCGCTGTTTGCTCATCGAGTCCGAGGAGGGTCAGCGTCTCGCATATCTCACGTGCTACACAGTCAGTCGGCGCAGGACGTCGAACGCGTCCTTCTCGACGAGCATCGGGACGAATGTCCGGACCGTCGCAGCGGCGTACTGCTGCCATGTCGCCCTGACGGTTCGTTCGACGGTGTCGTGACCGAGCACGTCTCCGAATCGACCGTCGAGCCGCTTGACGATCGGAGCGAACTGCTGATCGGTGAGATCATCCTCCGGCCCCGGAACTGTCGCACCTTCGACTGCCTGACCGTTGTTCACTGGAAACACGAGGTGTCCTCCTCCGTCGCGCACGGGTCCCGAGGGTCAGGCAACGACGAGCAGAACCTTACCAGCGGCTGCGGCCCGCGGTTTTGTCTGTTCAGGGAGCGTTCATGCTGCCGCGTCACCAGTCATTGCCGCAGCAATGCCGATCCACGGGCATGACTGCTCCAAGGCGCTACGCAGCGGTGACCGGGTGCGTGTTGCGGCGACGATTGAGCGACCGGCCGCCGATTGCGACAATGCCGGCGAGTGGGAGTACTACCGGAAGCGGGGACTCGGGAACGAGCGGCGGCACCGTTGCATTCGGTGCCAGCGACGCCACGGAACGCCGAGTTTGCTGCAGCCGTGGCGATCGACGTCGGGACGGTCGAACTCGGCGCTGCGTTGTAGCCGGCGCTGTCGGCGATCGACCACAGCGTCCCACCTCCGGTTGCCGTACTTCCTCCCGTGGACGCGAACAACGTCAATGTCGAGCCGCTCACGGTGCCAGTCAATCCGCGCACGCCGGCGGCGGCGATGGTGGTGGTGGCACTGCCAACCCAGTTGGAACCGACCAGCGAATACTTGGTGATCGTTCCCGACGTGTCATCGGCGACGTACATCGTGTCGATTCCAGGGGTCGCGTCGAGGTCGGCGGCGAAGATCCCATACGGGCTCGCTGTCGTCGGTGTGCCTGGCAGGTTGCTGATGGCTTGACCTGCAGTCGTCGGAAGGCCGGATCCCACGGTGGCAACACGTGTCGTGCCGGAACTCGCCGTCGACGTGTCGACGACACCGTTGGCATCGACCCGCCCGATGATCCTCGGCACCGCCGTCGATGCGCTGCCGGAGAGACCCGTCGTCGGCATCGTCGTTCCATAGCCCGTGACGATCACGAAGCGCCCATCGGTCGACCTCGTGATCATGCACTCCGACGTTGCCGTGCCGCTGGCGATCAGTGCAGCATTCGCTCTGCTTGGCGTCATCGGGATCGACTGCACGAGCACTCCGCCGGGCGTGTATTCGTCGAGGAAGACAGGCGAGCCCGTGTTGACCAGCGAACCGGTCCCGGAACCGACCCGACACACGACGACATCGCCAGTGGTGAACGAAACGGCGGAGGCCGGGCTCGGCGAAAGCCCGAGCGTGGCTGCGAGTGCAGCACCTACGGCGATGATCCGTCTGGTCTTGTTCGATGACGTGCCCATGAATGTGATCTCCCTGTGACGATGTCCCGCGATTCGACTGCACGAAGATGACGGGCTGCTCCATGCCACGCATCCTCGAGATGTACAGCAGCGGAACGTCGTTGGAGCGCACCCGCCGCTCGGGCTGCTACGGTCCGGATGATGACGACGATCACCGGAGATATCGAGTCAGACGAGCTGACCGGCATCCAGCGACTGCTCGCCGGATCTCGGCTGCTCGACGACGCCGAGGTCAAGGTCACAGCGGAACGACTCCGTCTGACCAAGATTCGCGGCCGTACGTACACCCTCGACTGGCTCCGCAGTGGCGATCTCGAAACGGATCTCGAGATAGCCGCCGGACGACTCGCCGATCTCATCTCCTCCAGCGAACACTTCCCCATCTGACGTCGATAGGTTTCCGGCGAACGCCGCCGGGGTGCTTCACTGTGATGCATGGTTCGGATACTGCAGGTCAGTGACTCCCACCTGTCGACGCGTGCGCCCTACGCCGACGACAATTGGCAGGCTGTTGTCGACTACGTCCACACCCACCGGCCGGACTTCGTCGTCCATACCGGCGACATCAGCCTCAACGGTGCTGATGACGACACGGACCTCCTGCATGCCCGCTCCCAGCTCGAACGCCTCGGCGTGCCGTGGCGGGCGATTCCCGGCAACCACGACATCGGCGACTTCGGCGACACCCGGCAACCGGTGACCGAGGCGAGGCGTCATCGATACGCCGAGGTCTTCGGCGCGCCGAGCTGGACCGTCGACTTCGGCGGGATCACGCTCGTCGGCCTCGACGTCCAAACGCTCCTTTCAGGGTTGGCTTCGTCGCTCGATCTGTGGGACTGGCTCGACGAACAACTCGGTGAAACGGGACCGGTTGCACTCTTCCTCCACCGGCCACTGCTGCCATGGCATCCAGCAGAGACCGACGATCCCCGTCGGTATGTCACCGAGCCATCACGCAGTCGTCTCGGAGACATCCTCCATCGAGCAGACCTCCGACTCGTGGCCAGTGGACATGTTCATCAATGGCGCATGGTCGAGCACGAACGCACGAAACACATCTGGGCGCCATCCACATGGGCGATGCTTCCGGAACACATCCAGCCGACGATCGGCACGAAGACCGTCGGGTTCGTCGAACACGAACTGAGCTCCGACGCCGACAACGCCGTCGTCAGCACGCTCGTGCGCCCGGCCGGTATTGCCCAGGTGACCATCGAGGCGGACTTCGCGTCACCGTACGCTCACTGATCAACACTGCACGGAGCACCGAACGCCTTCTGCGTCCGCAGGCTCACGAGGTGCATCGATCGTATAGACAACATTCGCTCGTGGGAGCGTCTGGCGGCCTGCGCCCGACATATCGCCGACTGTTCACGGACGACACGTCTGGAGTTCACCTGCTCGCTACGTCGTTGTCGCTCCGTGGACGCACGATCGGTGGCTAGCCGCCCCTCGGAGGAAACCATGCTCGCTCTCCCACCCCCGTTGCGTTCTATCCGCTCACGGAGCGCCAAGACGCTTCGCAACGCTGCGTTCACCGGCGCCGTCGCACTCGCCGCAGTGATCGGGGTGCCAGGGTCAGCCTGGGCCACGGCGACCTCGGCAACCGGTGCCGTCGAAATCGTCCCTGCGCCGCAGAGCGTCGCAGACGGCGCTTACGAGAGCAACACAGCGATTCGTGTCTTCGACGAGACACAGGTGACGATCAGCAGCGGGCCGATTCCTGGCGGCGCAGCGCTCTTTGCTCCGCCGCAGACCGTTACCTGCCTGCAATCGCACATGATCCACTTCGACGCCGCCGGCACATCTCGACCAAGGCTGTCGGGCACCGTGACGTTCTCGCAGGACATCGTCGCTATCATCAGGACGAACAGACCGTTCGGGTTCCTGTTCAGGCCACTGGACTTGACCGACCGCATCTTCGGAGCGCACGGCACGACGTATCACTCACCTGGCGATGCGAGACGCGGGATCGAATTCTTCGGCGACGATGTCATCACCGTCGACATGCGCGATCGGAAAACCGTCGCCGTCAACCTCGGTGGTGACGGCTTCGACGAGGTTCGCGTCCTGACGAACTGCGATGTGCCGCCAGCCGATGTCCCGGAAGTTCCATTGAACGTGCTGCTCCCTCTCGGCGGCCTTGCGGTCATCGGTGGCGGCTACGGGTGGTCACATCGCGGACGCTCGAGGCGGAACGTATCCGCCGGAGCGTAGGTCGCCGACCCGGCCTTGGCAGCGAAGTACTGCACGGTGATGGACGTCGTGCCACCACGCTTGCCGGGATCGACGTCGAACGTACAGAAGCCGTACGGATTGCCGAGATCACGGAAGGCCGACCAGTTGCCGGGCTCCGTTGTGATCTTCGAGGGCCGCAGCCCGATGCCGTTCACCACCGCCGAGGTGTCGACGTCGTAGATCAACACGCCATCGTGTGGCATGTCGAACGACGACGGACTCGTCGGGAACGAATGACCTCCACCGCCGATGATCATGTGGACCGTCCCCTTGGTCGTGTCGATCACGTCGATCGCACTGGTCTGGGGAGTCGGTGTCCGTAACTGGGTGCCGGTCGGGCCGAGGATCGTGGCGTCGAACCCGTGTACAGCATGCGTGCGCTCGTAGTGGTGCTCGTGGCCGGCGACCACGAGATCGACTCCGTACTGCTCGAACAACGGCAGCCATTGCTGACGGATACCGAGGTCTGCACCGTTGAAGTGGGCGGAGGACATCGCCACCTGGTGCATACAGACGACGATCCAGTCGATGTCGCTGTTCGCCCGGATCTTGCGAAGTGTGCGCTCGAGCCATGCCTTCTGAGCGCCCTGCGAGTACCCGTTGATGTAGTCCTGACGACGTGCCGTATCCTTATTGCTGTCGAGCCGGTATTTGACGTATGACCCCGCCTGTAGACAAACATCGTCGTTGTTCAACGAGACGACGGCAACACTGCCGACCTTGAACCAGTACCAGTTGCCCTGCCAGTCCTGTTGCTGATGATTGTCCGGCAACGAGAACCACGTCTGGTATGCGAGCATCCCCTGTGAGCCGTTGCCCATCTCGTTTTCGTGGTTCCCGGCACTCGGCATCCACGGGCGGTTGCGCGCAGAACGCATGTTGTTCTGGAAGAACGATCGCCATGTCGCCACCGGATTATCGCTGACGTTGGCATAGCAGAGGTCACCGTTGAGCAGATGGAACAGCGGGTCCGTTGCCTCGACGGCGTCGACGATGTAGCCGGCGTTCGGCGTATGCGGCCCGACCAGCGCGCCAGACCCGACAGCGGCCGGGATTGCCTGGTCACCGAAACTCGAGAAGCGGAACGGTGCACGACGATCCGGGCCTGAGCGGAACGTTCCCGCCACGGGATCGGCGCCCTGGGCGTACGCCTCGTAGGTGTACTGCTGCCCGGCCCGGAGACCGTCGACCTGCGCATGGTAGGTGTAGACCGTCTCGCCGGTGAGCGCATCGGTGTAGGCACGCTCTTGCGCCTGCACGACGTCGCCGTAGCCCCCATGTCTCGAGCCGAGCCGTAGCCGAGGACGCTTCGACTGCGTCGGGGTCGACCACGACACAACGACCGTTTCACTGGCGTCTGCGCCGAACTGCAGATGCAACATGTCGGCTGGCGCCGCACCGCTCACATCAGGCTGACGCACCAGCGTCGGGCCGGCCGAGGCCTTCCCGGCAAAGGCAGTGGCGGCGGCTACGGCAGTCCCGGTGATGCCCGCATCGCGGAGAAACCGCCGACGGCCGATCGGCGCTCGTGTGTTGTCCTCGTCCGATGTTGACATTGTTGCTCCTCGAATTCGACTGACCACCATTTGTGCGGCTAGATGAAGCCTGCGCCCTGCGCTGCTGAACGAACAAGGTCAGCTTCGGGAACAAACGGCAACATTCTGTTGAACGGATATGTTGACCGTCTTTTGGTGGCTCGGTCTGGAATCGGGTGGCCACAAGAGTTCACCCACGGACGCCCACGCGTTCACCTCATCGTCACGACGCCGTTGCCACGCTCGTTCAGGATTCGTTGATCTCGACCTACCCGGATTGGACCATGACGTCGTCGGTGGTGTGGGATGCCGACGCCGCAGAGCCGTTGCCTGACAGCTCAACTATCGGAACACCGGAATCGCTGTTCGCACTGTGGCCGCCAAACTCAGTGCTCGTGTGGGCCTGTTCAATGAATGCGTCCTCGAGTGATGCGAGTTGCGGGGTGAGCTCGTGGAGCTCGAGCCGGGCTTTGAATGCGAGTGCCCCGATGTGGGCGGCGTCGACCGGTGTGACGATCAGCTCGCCCTCGCCATCGGCTTCGAGGTGTCCGCCGGCGGACGTGATCAGGTCGTCCAGTGCCACGGCGTCGGGCGACTTGACGAGCACAGTCCGTTTCGAACTTCGTTCGACGAACTCATCGGTCGTACACGCAGCGATGAGTCGACCGCGCCCGATGACGATCAGGTCCGTTGCGGTGGCCGCGATCTCGCTCATCAAGTGACTGGGGACCAAGATCGTGCGACCTTCGCTCGCGAGGTGGATCACCAGGTTGCGGATTCACATGATGCCGTCCGGGGCGAGTCCGTTGACTGGTTCGTCGAGGATCAACACCGATGGATCACCGATCAGCGCGGCGGCGAGGCCGAGTCGTTGACCGATGCCGAGCGAGAACGTGCCGGCGCGTTCGTGGGCCACATCGTGCAGCCCGACGAGCTCGAGCACCTCGTCGACCCGGCAGCGGGCGCTGCAGCTCGACGTAGTGGATGCCGCCGATCGTGGCGTCCCCTGGAGTGGGTCGGTCGAGACCGACGATGAGGCGCATCGTCGTCGACTTGCCGGCATTGTTCGGGCCGAGGAAGCCCGTGACGACCCCCCCCCCCCCCGGTCGGACGGTGAAGGAGAGATGGTCGATGACGACCTTGCCGTCGTAGCTCTTGCAGAGATCGCGGACCTTGATCACGTGCGGCGGCCCGACAGGCTGGCTCACGAAAGAATCGACTCTGCACGGGCTGGCGATGGTTCCCGAGCCGCCATGGTCGAAGTGGGATGCTGCATGGGTTTCGCGCTCGCTGGTGACGTGGCAACCGACCCGTTCCGACCCGACAACGATGATCACCTTCAAGACGGCTCCCTTGATCGCAACCAAAACACGGCTTCGAGATAGGTCCAACGTATGTGCAATCCGCACGTCGGTCAGGGCCAAACGTCCTCAATGACGCTGTGCACCTCACGCTCTTCTCTCGACGTGTCGGCGAGCCGGCCGCGTTGACCTCGGCGTTCATGGTCCGTTCATCACCACTACGTAGGGTCGTACCCATGGCACCCCGTGACGATCGACCGGATTCACTCGATCCAGCCCAACTCGTCCGGGTGCAGGACGAGTTGCACCGGTTGCGCGCCGACCTCGTGGCAGCAGAAGCTGCCGGCATCGAAGCGATCGAGGCCGCCCATCCGACGCATCGGCGGTCGGCAGTGAACCTCGTCCACTACGTCGAACTCCGCAATCATGACGTCCGCGAATTGCAGTCGAGACTTGCGTCGCTCGGCTTGTCCTCCTTGGGCCGATCAGAATCCGACGTCGCCAGGGCGATCGATGCGTTGCTCGTCATCCTTTCGACACTGATCGGCTCGACGCCCCTGCCACCGAAGAGCGGAGAGCAGTTTCCCACTGGGCAGGACGTCTTGATTGCCAACGCCGATCGGCTGCTCGGACCTGCGCCGACCACCCGGAGAACGCGGATCATGGTGACGATGCCGAGCGAAGCCGCCTACGACGCAGCTGTCGTGACCGGGCTCTCCGACAATGGCATGGATATCGGAAGGGTGAATTGTGCCCATGACGACGCCGATGCGTGGATGCGTATGATCGTCCATCTCCGAGGGAGCGTCGCGGCGGATGGCCGTCGTTGCCGGGTGACGATGGATCTCGCCGGCCCGAAGCTTCGCACGGGGCCGTTGCAACCAGGGCCACGCGTAGCGCGGATTGCACCGAAACGCGACCGGCTCGGCCGGGTCGTGACGCCGGCAGCGCTGTGGTTGGCTTCGCCCGTTGCGTCGACAGATCCTGACCCGACCCGTATCGGCATCGTCACCATCCCGGTCGTCGATAGTTCGTGGATCGGACGTCGGCGTGTCGGCGATCGTCTCGAACTCGTCGACAGTCGCGGCGCACAGCGCCACTGGGAGGTCGTCGGCCTCGGAGCGGACGGTTGCCTGGTTTCGGCGGAGCAGACCACCTACCTGACGACCGGGTCGAGGATCTCGTGTCCGACTGGCAACGGAGACGACACTGTTGTAATCGGCGAGCTTCCCGAGGTCGAACTCGCCCACCGTGTGCTGCTCGGCGACACCGTGATCCTGACCAGATCACTGGCGCCGGCGATGGCAACCATCGGACGTACCCCCCATTCCATCGGCTGCAGCCTCTCCGAAGCCTTCGTGCAGGCAAAGACCGGTGAACACGTATGGCTCGACGACGGCAAGATCGGCTGCGTTATCGACCGGGTTACGGCTGACGAGATCACGATGACCGTCACCGTCGTCCGCCCCGGCGGTGCCAAGCTGAGGGCCGGCAAAGGGATCAACCTTCCCGAGACAGATCTGCGGCTCGATGCCTTGACCGCCAAGGACCTGCACGATCTAGAATTCGTCGCACGCAACGCAGACATCGTCGAACTGTCCTTCGTGAGGCAACCGACAGATGTCGAACAGCTCCAGCACGAACTCCTGAGACTCGATGCATCCCATGTCGGCATCGTCCTGAAAATCGAGAACGTCGCTGCGTTCGAGAACCTCCCAGAATTGTTGCTGACAGCGATGCGCAGTCGGGACGTGGGGGTGATGATCGCCCGCGGTGACCTCGCTGTCGAGGTCGGCTTCGATCGTCTCGCCGAGGTGCAGGAGGAAATCATGTGGCTCTGCGAGGCGGCTCGCGTCCCGGTCATCTGGGCAACGCAGGTGCTCGACACGCTGGCCAGAACCGGGCAGCCGTCGCGAGCCGAGATCACCGACGCCGCAATGTCAGAGCGCGCCGAATGCGTGATGCTCAACAAGGGTCCACATATCGCCGAAGCAGTCACCGTGCTGGATTCGATCCTCGTACGTATGCAGGATCACCACGACAAGAAACGCAGTCTCCTCCGTCGGCTCCGAGCCTGGAACCACGACACCACATGGACCGACGACTGAGCAATCAGGCCGCTGCGTGGCGGGTCGGCGTACGCAGCAGGGCGATGGCGAGCCCGCCGACAACGACGAGCAGGAGCAACGGGACGATCGCCGTCCAGGCGACGACGGCGAAGGGGATCGTCCCGATCGCCATCAACGCTGCGGCGACCGCTCGACGGTCAACGACGACCCACGAACTGGCGACGAGCGCAATCCCACCGCAGGCCCCGATGACGAAACGCAGTGGCGACGCACTTGCGGCCATCAACAGCTCAAACAGGCCAAGGGACCCGAGCAGGATGCGCAGCCATTGCTGACGGACGATGCTTCCCGCCGATCTCCAGCTGTCAACCGTCAGCACGCCACCGACAAGCAGCAAGAGGCCAGGGACGTACCACAGCCTCCCGACTGTCGTGAAGCACACCAGCGCGACAACGCCGATCGATGCCGTTGCGATGAGCCGACTTGTCGACCGACGGTCCGTTCGTTGCAGCACTCGTGCGGCGACACCGGCGAGGAGCGACAGGATGACAGTCAGTATTCCAAGTGCTCCGGACGATGCTTTCGCCCCACTCCACGTTGGGATACGCGAGCCGACGGTTGCCTGAATTAGTCCGGCGAAGACCCCGACAAGCGCACCGGATATCGCAATGTTCGCACCGGCGTTGCGCTGTCCAGTGCTGGCGGTGTTGGTGGTCGTGGCCCTGGTCGTGGTGCTGTTCATCGGGTCACCGCTGCCAGCGAACGGCGCGGGCTCGGTCGTGCAGCCCTGGCGGGGTAGCCGACGCGGAAGGCGACGAGCGGTCGAACCCCTGCGGGAAGCAGTTCGGCGAAGCGCGGAGCGAATGTCGCCGGCGCCCCGGTTTCCTGTTCTCGATCGATGCGTTCGGTGATCTGGTTCATGTGCTGCATTGCGACGCCGCGGCTGGAGGCGGTGAGATGGACGCGTTGCAGCAATCGTCCACCGATGAGCTGAGTTTCGACATCGCCGGAGTCGGCGGCGGTGAGGACGCCATAAGCTGCGGCCGTTTTGATGTGGACGTTCCGGGTTTGGTCGACCCAGAAGGTATCGCCGGCAGAACGCGTCGAGGACGGCAGCAGCTTTGCGGCAGCGAGCATGAGCGGTGAGAGCCCCTGCTCGTCGAGCGTGAGCCCGTCGCGATGTTGTCGGATGGCGTCGTCGTTGGAACGAAACCACGCGAATCCGTCGATCGACTGCTGCTGGTCGTTGACAACAGCGTGTGCGGCGTCGAGCATCAACTGCCCGAGCGCCGCCTTGGCGGTCTCGTCGGTGATCCAGTGGACGTCGACTCCGGACAAGCCCGTCGTGTCGACCAGTTCGGAGAGAAGGCCGGCAGAAACCGGTGTCGCCCGATACGGTCCGCGATTCGAATGGCGGCTCCCGATCGCCTCGTACAGCGGCGATCGTTCTGCAGGCCCAGCAGCGAGGGCGACATGGGCAACATGGTCAACCGCGTCGCTCGCTGATCCTGATGACAGCAACGTGACCGTCGGCACGAACCCTTTGGCACGAGCGGCGATCACCAGATTTTCGATGGCGCAACCAAGTCCGACATGGTGTTCGCGTCCGGCGACGTCGACCGTGCCGATGCGTCGCGCCGGGTCGGCGTAGACGTCGATCGCCGAGTCGGTCACATGGAAGAACCACGGCTGGGTGTTGTGCGGATTCGCAGCGAGGATCGCCGCTGCCACGGTTCCCAGCGGACCGCCGACCGACCGCCACGTCCGCCACGGGTCATAGGCCTTTCCGCCGTCCGGATCGAGCACTGCGGTGTCGAAGACACGGTAACTCAGCACACCCGTGGCCAGCACGACGGCCGTCGCGCCGGCAACGCCGGCTCTGCAAAGCCACGACCGCCGGGAAACCATGCTGGGCCCCGCTGTGGACGAGGCGCTTCCGGTTGCCGAAGGCGACGGGTCGGCTCCGGATTCGTCTGCAGATCTTGGCAGGGTAGGCAGGGACATCAGCAACTCTCCAGTGGCCGGGTGCTTTCCACACTGCCCCGCTGGACTCCACGTCGTCAGGGCCGAACGTCACCAGTGGCTTACATTTGCCGATGTGGCAGAGCGTGGGTCGACCGGACGAGTGCCGTGATCGAACCATTCAACGCTACTTATCCGGTCGTCCGTCCCGTGCCAGCGCGGCGTTCGACCACTCCGATTGTCCCGTGAGTTCGCGCCCGAACCACGTTGGCACCTCGAACTCGTGCGCAGCCGGCTCCGACTCGAACTCGACCTCGACGATGCGCAAACCGCCAAGCGCGCCGTCGTACAGGTCGACCTCCGCCACCCGTCCGCCGACGGCGACACGGTGGCGCACTTTCTCGATCCGGCGGCCCTGCGTGAATGGCCAGAGGGACATCGCCTCCGCTTCGGTGATCGCACACTCCACTTCGATCCTCGACAGACCGATGCCGGCCTTCACGGTGATGACGGCGACGACATCGGTGATCCGCACGCGCAGCTCGACGCCGTTGTCCTCCGCCAGGTATCCCTGTCGGAGCCGCACGCCATCGCCGAGTTGTGCCACGGCCTGTAAGTCGTCGACCATGAATTTGCGCTCCAGCTCGATACCCATGAAACGCAGTATGGTGCGTCAATGGGCCTGACCTCCGGAATGTCGGCGAAGCGGGGGTTCACGTCGGTGCTGTTGCACGAACTTGAGGCGATCGAAGCGAATTGGCAGGTGGCAGTCGACGGTCTCGACCCTGAAGGACTGCACCAGCTGAGGGTGGCGATGCGTCGCACACGGGCGGTGATCGGCCAGAGCAAGGGAGTCCTGCCGACGGTGACACGTCGCCTGTACAGCGACGAGTTCGCCTGGCTGGCCGGATCGACCGGGCCGACCCGCGACCTCGACGTGTACGTCATCGAATGGCCGAGTTACGTCGATGGAATGTCGACCAAGAGCACCGAGGCGCTGCAACCGGTTCTCGACCGCATCGAACTGGATCGGGCGCAGGCCCGCACAGCGCTCGTTGCCGTGCTGCAATCGGCGAGAGCCAACGATGTCATCGAAGCGTGGCGGGCGACGCTCGCCGATGGCCAGGCGCTGGCGACGGGCGAATGTGGCTCGGCGATGCCGGTCGACGACATTGGGCCGTCGCTTGGGCAGGTGCTTGCCAAGCGGTTCCGGCATGCTCACTCACGGGTCCTCGATGCTGGCCGGCGTATCGATCCGGACTCGCCGGCTGAAGCCCTGCACGAGCTCCGCAAGGACGCCAAGAAGCTCCGCTATATCGTCGACTGCTTCTCCCCGGTACTGCCGAAGAAGTTGCGCAACGCCTTCGGCGAACAACTGCAGGGCCTGCAGGACAACCTCGGCGAACACCAGGACGCCCAGGTGCATATCAGCGAACTCGATACCGTCGCCCATGGTCTCCCTGCCAGCCGTCGCAACACCGACACCTTCATGGCGCTCGGGAGGCTGTTGGAGCGACTGGAGCAAACGCAGCGCAACGCCCGGTCAGAGCTCGCAGAACGATTTCGATCGTACGACTCGCACAAGACGATGAGGATCGTGCGAGAACTGCTCGGCACCCTCGACGACGCACACCGCTGACCGTTCTGACGGACCGGCCCGTTACGCCGCGTAGGCGACGCGGCGACGCCGGGACCTGACTCCGAAGCCGACCACGCCCAGCCCGGCCAACGGCAACAGGATGGCAACCGGTGTCTCCGGCACCTGCACCGGGACCTTGCCGAGTCGCCGGATGCGAACGACCTTCGGGTCGTGATCCGAGACCTGATCGGCGAACTCCGAGTTGATGTGGATGATGTCGTACTGCACGTCAGGGATCCGCCAGCCGTCACGCTGGCGCCTGGGATCGCATCACTTACGATCTGAGGCGCCAGCGTCGCGTCCGGCACTGGGTCCGTTCCGCATCAGTTCGGCTCGTACGGATCCGATGGCTGGGCGATCGGGGTGACCGTCGCGGCAACGAGCAACGGTGCTTCCTGCGGTCCGGCACCGGCGTGGAACGAGCCGGTGATCTGCACCCAGCTGTCGACGGGCGGGACCGTGCCGGTGTAGCCGGTGACGTGAGCCAGGTTCGCCCGCCCGTCGGCAGCGCAGCAGGCGATCTGGAAACGGGCAACGATGAAACCGTCACCGTGTGGCGCCTTGGCGGCGAAGCCGACGACGGATACCGGTACGCCGGCGAAGCTCACCCCCGCCCGGTCGAAAGCCCGTTCGTCGAACTCCTTGAGCAACATCCCGACCGGATCGGTGCCCGTCAGATCGGCAAACGATCCGGAGCCCTTCTGCACCGATGTCGACGCCAATGCGCGCGAGAGGGCGAACGAGCCGAGGCCCGGCGGGGCGATGGCGAAAACAGTCAGCACCGGAATGAGGAGCAACCAGCCGACCGCAATCCTGCCGTGATCGTCGTGGTCGCGTTCTTGCCCGTCGACAGGCTCGTGTCCGTCGACAAGCTCGTGTTCATGTTCGTGGCTGTCGCTGCGGCCACGCCTCGAACTCCACCACGTGACGGCGGCAGCGAGGATCAGGACGAATCCGCTGATCATCAGGATCGGGCCCATGCCGACTCGGACATACCGCTTGTAGTGACCTGCTGTGACGAGGCGGACGAGCCAGATGCCGACGAGCGCACAGACCAATGCCGGAGCGCCGGAACCGAATGTATGCCGTGCGAACGGGTTCGGCGCGGCGGGGGCGGCGTCCACGTCGTCATGCTGGAGCAGTGCCCTCACGTCGGTGCTGACCTCCTGATCGAAGAGGTCCGAACTCACAACAGCACCAGGCCGACAGCAGTCGCCGCCAGCACGCAGACGACGAACGTCACCGGGGCGAACCGCAGCGTGAACGACCGGCCAAACGTGCCAGCCTGCAGGGCGATCAGTTTGACGTCGACCATCGGGCCGACGGTCATGAACACCAGCCGAGAGGTCAGCGAGAATTGGCTCAAGCCGGCGGCGATGAAGGCGTCGGCTTCAGAGCAGACGGCGAGCACGACGGCGAGCATGCCGAGGGCGAGCAACGAGATCCAACCGAGGGAGGCGACGCTGCCGAGGATCCGTAGCGGAACGATCGTCTGCAACGTCGCCGACATGGCTGCGCCGATCACAAGATACCCGCCTGCTTGAAGGAAGTCGTGCTGCACCGTGTGCGTGAAAGCATCGAGGCGATTGTCGCGCTGATGGGTCGGACGGCGGGCCTTCAGCAACCAATCCTCGTGACCGATCCGGATCCAGATCCATCCGACTGCGATCGACGCGACGAGACCGGCGACGAATCGCGCCAGAACCATTTCCGGATGACCGGGAAAGGCAACAGCGGTGGCGACGAGGACGACCGGGTTGACGGCAGGTGCCGCCAGTAGGAACGTCAGTGCAGCAGCCGATGGTGCGCCACGCGAAATCAGGCGGCCGGCGATCGGCACCGAGCCGCACTCGCATCCGGGCAGCGCCACGCCGGCGATCGCGGCGACGGGCACAGCGAATACCGGCCGCTTCGGCAGCATGTTGGCAACAGCGTCCGATGGCAGGAAGGCAGCGATCGAACCGCTGACGAGCACTCCCAACACGAGGAACGGCATCGCCTGGATGCACACGGCGACGAATACGGTCGCCCAGTTCGCCAGTGCCGGATGACCGCCAACGCCGACGGCCACCAGTTCAAACGCTGACGCCGCCACAGAGAAAAAGGTAGGTGCCGGAGATGGACGGCGGATGA
The DNA here is from genome assembly GCA_043747685.1 of Actinomycetota bacterium. GTDB lineage: Bacteria > Actinomycetota > Acidimicrobiia > Acidimicrobiales > Ilumatobacteraceae > JANXUF01. The sequence continues at coordinate 7,078 of JAYTOR010000054.1, read as the reverse complement.
CCAGCAGACCAACGGTCGCCAACCCGCAGGTGTATGTGCGATGACGGCGCCGAACGTTTGCCGGATGTTCGTCTGTCGTTCAACTGCACGTCTGCTGGGCGATTGGTGGCGGTGGCGGAACTGTTGGCAGACCTGTAGACGGCTTTGGGTTGCCATGGGAGGCACAGCATGAAACACCGACACTCCGCCACGCTCCGAACCATCGGTGTCGTGGCTCTGCTCGGCGGGGCGATCATCGCACCGCTGGCATCGGGATCGTCCGCCAACGCGACAGTGATCTCCGGAGCGAACAGCATCGGCGACACCGTCAAGATGGCCTTCCCGGGAGCGGGAAGTGGCACGACAACGAACATCCACGTGCTCGGCTTCAACGACCTGCACGGCAACCTCGATGCGACAGCAACCACTCCTGCGAAGCAGTACGGATCGTTCGCCGGCGGTGCTGCCAACCTCGCCAATCTCGTCACCTCGAAGAGGTCTGCCTACGGCGCTTCCGACGTCGCCACGGTCTATGCGGGTGACGCCATCGGTGCCTCGCCGCTGATCAGTGCCGTCTACAACGACGAGCCGACGATTGTCGCCCTCGACCAGATGGGCATCGACTTCGCCTCGGTCGGCAACCATGAATTCGACAAGGGCTTCAGCGAACTGCAGCGCCTCGCCAAAGGCTGCAGCACTGCGCCGGATCCGTCCGCCTGTTCTGTCGCCAAGACCAAGATCCATGCCGACAATGTCGCCAAGGGCACCTCGAACGCCGAGGACTACATCCTGCCGGGCGGCGGCACGAGCCCGATCTATCCCGGTGCCAATTTCCAGTACCTGTCGACGAATGTTCGCACGACATCGTCCGGCAACCTCGCCGAGAACACGCTATTCCCGGCGTACGGAACAAAGGACTTTCCGTCGAGCAGCGGCGGCACGATCAAGGTCGGATTCATCGGACTGACCCTGAAGGACACGCCGACGATCGTCTCGCCTGGGGGTGTCGCCGGACTGACGTTCGATCCGGAGGTCGCAGCTGCGAACGCCGCCGCCACGAAGTTGAAGGCGCTCGGCGCCAAGACGATCGTGATGCTCCTGCACCAGGGCGGTTTCCAGGCCGGAACCGCTGTCCTCAACGGCTGCGCAGGCAACCTCGACCCGGCGGTCAACGCCTCCAACCAACCGATCTTCGACATCGTCGGGCCGTCGAGCGGACTCGATCCGGATATCGGTGTGATCATCAGCGGGCACACGCACACCGAATACGTGTGCACAATCACCAACGGTACGCAGACACGACTGATCACCAGTGCGTCGGCGTTTGCCAGGGTGCTCACCGACGCCACCCTGACGATCTCCAATGACACCGGCGAGTTGAAGCTCGCCAGCGCCGTCAACCAGATCAACTCATCGTCCTCGAACGCCACGACGTTCACGGCGCTGCCGGGCGATCCGACCACGGCATCGATTGTCGCCCAGTACCGCACTGCAGTCGCCTCGACGGCGAGTGCCATCGTCGGCAGGATCACTGCCAGTTTCACCAACTCGGCGCAGGCGCCGTACGGCGAAATGACAGCCGGGGACCTCGTCGCCGACGCTCAACTCGCGGCGACCACGAGCCCGTCGACCGGTGGCGCACAGATAGCGCTGTTGAACTCCGGCGGCGTCCGTTCGCCGGGCCTCGTCCTCTCCGGCAGCGGAACACTGACGTACAACGACGCTTTCACGATGCAACCGTTCTACAACTACCTCGTTACCAAGTCGATGACGGGTGCTGACATCCGCTCGGTCCTGGAGGAGCAGTACGTCGGCTGCCGCGGCCAGACCGTGCAGCGCATCATGCTGGCGTCGACGGGTTTCCGGTACGAGACCATTCCTGCAGCGGTGCCATGCGCAGCGAAGATCGGCGCTATCCAGTTGAACGGTATCGATATCGTGCCCACGCAGACCTATCGCGTGACGATGAACAACTTCATGTACGGCGGCGGCGACGGCTACGGCGTCTTCAAGAACGCCCCCCAGGACGGCGTGTACGGCCAGTTCGATATCGACGCCCTGGTCGCCTATCTACAGCCGAGTATCGCCGGTCCGGCGTTTTCGCCGATCGCGCTGAAGACCTCGGCCCCCGTGCTGTCATCAGATCCGAACCGGATCATCTCGATCGGCAGCCTGCCGCCAGGCGTCCCGGCAAACGTGCCGGAGGCGTCGAACCCCGCATTCCTGCTGCTCGCCGCCGGCGGTGTCCTGTTGCTCGGCATGTGGTTCACCAACCGCAAGCCTTCCAGCGTCGCCTGAGCCAACGCAGTAACTATCGCTGGCAGCAGATGTCCCAGAATCTGCGACATCTGCTGCCACCGTTCACATTTTCGGTCGCGTCAGATCGCTCGCATCCTGTTGTTGCGGGCATTGTGTTCGACTTCGGCGAGACCGAGCACTTCGAGCACTGGCGGCACGTAGTTGCCGAACCGCCCCCGCAACCCCTTCTTGAACCCGTACCAGCCACCGACGGGATTGTCGGTCGATCGCCCCCACGCTTCCACGGTGCCGTTCGACGAGCGACGACCCCATCACCCCAACGCCCAGGGCCGGAGCCGGACGGGCGGAGGAGGTTATCGACGAAGGGAACTGGCGAGTAACTGACCGATGCGGTATTGGACGTCGACCTCGTTGTCGCTGCGAGACCGGGTCCAGACACCACTTTCCGCCAATCCCCAACTGATCGCCGCTGCTGACAGCTCAGCAGCGAGGATGCCGTCAAGGTACGCCTGATGGCGCGGCGAGCGCACCGGCACCATGACCTCGACGCGGCGATCGAGGTTGCGGCCCATCCAGTCGGCCGAACCGATCAGATACAGCGGAGACCCCTCGCTGCCGTGGGCGAAACGCAGGATTCGCGAGTGTTCGAGATACCGCCCGAGGATCGAACGAACCGTGATGTTCTCCGACATCTCGGCGACGCCTGGACGCAGGCAGCAGATCCCGCGAATGATCGAGTCGATCTTCACGCCGGCGCAGCTGGCCTCGTACAACGCCTCGATCATCTCAGGATCGGCGAGCGAGTTCAGCTTCAAGGTGATGCGGCCCGCTTCGCCATAGGCGATCTCACGCTTGATCAGTTCGAGCAGACGCGAGCGCAGTTGGTGCGGGGCGACGAGCAGCCGCCGGTATTCCGTATTGCGGCTGAATCCGGTGAGGTGGTTGAACAGATCCCCGACGTCCGCACCGATTTCCGGATCGGTCGTCAACAGACCGATGTCCTCGTACAGCCGTGCCGTCTTCGAGTTGTAGTTCCCGGTGCCGATATGGACATAGCGCCGGAGACCGTCGGCGTCGTTGCGCACCACCAGCACGCATTTCGAATGGGTCTTCAAACCGACCAACCCGTAGACCACGTGCACGCCTGCGCGCTCGAGCGCCTTTGCCCACGTGACGTTGGTCTGCTCGTCGAAGCGGGCCTTCAATTCCACCAGCACGGCGACCTGCACACCTCGTTCGGCGGCACGGATCAGGCTGGCGGCAATCGGACTATCGCCGCTCGTGCGGTACAACGTCATCTTGATCGACTGCACTAAACGGTCCTGTGACGCCCGCTCGATGAAGGCCTGAACGGAACCGGCGAACGATTCGTACGGATGATGTACGAGCACATCCCGCTCGCGCAGCACGGCGAAAATGCTCTTGGTGTCGTCGACCGACAGTTCCGTCGGCAGTACCGACTTCCACTGCTCGTCCTTGTGCAGCGGTTTGTCCAGACCGTGGAGGATGAACAGGCCGGTGAGGTCGATCAGCGTGTGGACGAAGGTGACATCGTCACGGTCGAGATCGAGTTCTTCGAGCAGGAAATCGAGCATCTCGACCGGCATCTCTGCATCGACTTCGAGGCGAACCGCCCGGCCGAATCGCCGGCGTCGAAGTTCGATCTCGACCGCCGCCAGCAGGTCGTCCGCATCCTCTTCCTCGAGCGACAGATCGGCATCTCTGGTGACACGAAATGCCGAAGAACTCTCGACTTCCATGCCAGGGAACAACCGGCCGAGCTTGGCGGCGATGACCTGCTCGAGCGTGACGAACCGGTTGCCGTCCGGCAGCGGCAGGAATCGAGGCAGCAGTGGCGGCATCTTGACCCTGGCGAAGCGGCGCTCGCCGGTGCCAGGATCGAGCAATCGCACACCGAGATTGAGCGACAGGTTGGAGATGTACGGGAACGGGTGACCGGGGTCGACAGCGAGTGGCGTCAGCACCGGGAAGACGCGCAATTCGAAGACCTCGCCGAGCACCTTACGATCGTCGTCGGACAGCGAATCCCATGTTTCGATGCTGATCTCTGCTTCGGCCATCGCTGCGCTGACGTCGCCGGCGAACAACTCCTCCTGGATGGTCACCATGGCGTGCACCCGATCGGAGATTTCGACGAGGATGTTCGCCGGCGTCAGCCCGTCGGCACTCGGCCTGGCGAACCCGGCGACGATCTTGTCCTTGAGCGAGGCAACGCGAACCTGGAAGAACTCGTCGAGGTTGCTGGAGGCGATCGCCAGGAACTTTGCACGTTCGAGCACCGGGACCCGCTGCTCGCGCGCCTGGGCAATGACGCGCTCGTTGAAGTCCAGCCACGAAAGGTCCCGATTGATGATGCGTTGTCCGATTGTGTCATCGTAGTGACCCCCTGACCGGGCAGTCGGATACGCGATGGGCGTTCACCTGAAATTCAGTCCGGAGCTGGTCGTTCTCACGCTCGACCGGATCGTGTATCACTGCCGGTCGGGCGTGTGTACATCCCTAGTCGGGAATGCCGAGGTCCCATTCGAGCGAGATGTTCTCGCGATCGGCGTCGCGTGCGATGCGCTCGCGGTTGCGGCGGAATTGCGGGTCGTCGCGCGGTAGCAGCACGAGGCGGGCGAGGACGCGGGCGGCGAATTCATCGACGAGATTGCGATCACCGAAGTCGCTGTACAGCTCCCAGTGTGGCGACACGGGGCCGACGTACGTGATCCTGGCGTGTGCCCGGGGTGGTACCGGCGCAATGTCGGTCATGGGAAATCCTCCGAAGTGAGCGGACGGACGAGTGTACAGACAGTGGCAGCGCATTGAACTGGCACGCCAGCAGGTTGAACTCGGGCGATTCGCCTGCTTGACTGGAGAGTGTCGGGAACCGAATGGCCCGCTCGAGCGTCTACTACTGATGAGCGTGAGCGATCTGTCCGCACCTCGATGGAGGGCGGCGATTTCACGCAGTCGCGGCTGCAAACACGGAGGATGCCCCGATGGATCAAAACCGGCAAATGGTTGAGGACAACGAGACGGCGTGGATGGCGCGTGGCAACTGCCGCAACTACCCGCCTGCCGTGTTTTTTCCCAGCGACGGCGTCGGCGTTGACCGAGCCCGCAAGATCTGCGCGACCTGCCGGGTGATGAGCGAATGCCTCGAGTACGCCGTCACCAACCACATCGATCACGGCGTCTGGGGTGGCGCCTCCGAACGCGAGCGTCGCCGCATCGCCAAGCGTCGCCGCATCGCGGTGCTGTCCTGACTTCCTCGCCCTCTTTCTCGACACTTGTCTCCGGCAGATGTCCTGGTCAGGGGTTGTAGAACTGGACTGAGCGGCCTTCGCGGATCGTTGTCAGTCGTTTGACTCTGTCGACAACATCGGCGATCACCTCGGGAAGATCGATCGTCAGCAGTTGGCGGTCTCGCATCAGCACCTGCCCATCGACGATCACCGTCCGAACGTCGCTCGTCTGCATCCCGTAAACGAGCGCAGCCCTGGCATCGTGCACCGGCTGATGGTGCGAGCCACGGAGATCGACGAGCACGATGTCCGCAGGCCCGCCGGGGCGTAGGTCAGGGTCGCCGAGCCCGAGCGCCGCTGCACCTCCACGCATCGCCAGGCGAACTGTGTCCGACGTCGTCATCACCATTGCATCCGTCGTCTGGTATTTCTGCGTCATTGCCAGTAGCCGCATCGATTCCCACATATCGAGCGTGTTGTGGCCGGCGGCACCGTCGGTCCCCGCTGCAACGCCAACGCCGAGTTGCTGGAGGTCCCCGACCGGCGTCAGCGGCGCGAGCGCATGCTTGAGATAGACCTTCGGGCAGCTGACGACCGACGTGGTCGCCGAGTGCGTCCCCAAGAGCTCGTAGTCAGACGGCACGATGCCGCATCCATGGGCGATCAGGACACCGGCATCGAGTACTCCGGTTCGGCTCAACACTTCGATCGGCGTGATTCCGCGACGCTGCAGGCTCGAACGGGTCTGGTCGATATTTTCGCTTGCGTGGATGTGCACGCGGATTCCGAGGCGCCGTGCGTGTGCGGCAACTTCGGCGAGGTCGTCATCGTCGACGGTGTACGGGGCATGCGGGCCCATCGAGGTCGAGATCCGACCGCCTGCAGCGCCGTTCCATCGCCCGGCGAACTCGGCGGTGGCATCGAGCGCCTCTCGGCCATGGCTGCTGAAGTAGGTCGGAGCGATGTTCGCCCGCAGGCCGGCGGAGGCGACGGAACGGGCGATCGCCTCCTCGAAGAAATAGTGGTCGGCAAAAGCCGTGGTTCCGCCTTGGATCATCTCCGCGCACGCCAGCATCGCACCTGCTGCGACATCGTCTTCGGTGAGATTGCTCTCCATCGGCCAGACTCGCTCGTTGAACCAGGCAGCAACGGGCACATCCTCGGCAGCACCGCGGAAGAGCACCATCGGGCTGTGCGTATGCGTATTGACCAGCCCAGGCGTCGCCAGCAGACCACGGCCGTCGATGATCTGCGCCGCCGGGTCGACGGAGCCGCCCGTTGGCGAAATGGACTCGATGACGTTCCCAACGACGACGATGTCCTGGTTGGTGGCCACCCAGCACTCACCAGTTTCCGGCACGCGCAAGACGTCACATCCACGGACCACGAGAACACTGGGGGACGGCTCTGAGCTCACCGCCAAGAACCTACTGTCCGTTCACGGAGCGCCGGAACAACAAAAAACCCGCGAGCGGCTGTGAGCCGGTCGCGGGTTGATGTCGACGCACCGGCACCGCAGCGGTGCCGGTCGGTCAAATATCGGTTTTCGGCGCGTCTGCGGGAGGCTGAACGACGACGACAGGCGGCTG
>JAYTOR010000053.1:0-33458 GCA_043747685.1 Actinomycetota bacterium | reverse complement strand
GGTCCGGCGGCGGAGACTTTTCGCTTTCAGGCCGAACTGCTCGCTGCAGTCGGACAAGCCATCGTGGTCGTCGACCTCGATCGCACGGTCATCTATTGGAACCGCGCCGCGGAAGCGATGTACGGCTGGTCAGAGGCAGAAGCGATCGGACGAACGTCAACCGATCTCCTAACGCGCTCGGAAACCAGCGAGCAGCAGAAGCAGATTTTCGACGCCCCGTTGCGCAACCACAGCTGGACGGGCGACTACGAGGTCACCTGCCGAGATGGCACGGCATTGTCGGTGTTGGTGACCAACACTCCGTTGTTCGACTCCGACGGTCGGCTCGTTGCGGTCATGGGTGCCGCAATCGACTTGACCGAGCGCAACATCGGTGACGAAGCCCGCCGCCAGCTGGCTGCCATTGTCGAGAAGTCTGCTGACGCGATCTTCAGCACCGACAACGACGGGGTGGTGACCAGCTGGAACAGCGCGGCTGAACAGCTGTATGGGTACCAGGTGGCAGAGATCATCGGCATGTCGATCGCCGTACTGGCACCACCAGGAGCCGAACTCGAACAGATCGCAATACGACAGAGTCTGGCCGATGGTTTGTCGCACGCGCGCCTCGAGACCGTGCGGCAGCGGCGCGACGGCACGCTGGTCGATGTGATGATCACGGCATCGTCGATTCGCACTGAAACGGGTCAGATGGCGGGCATATCGGTGGTGGCTCAGAACATCACCGAGCGTGTCGCAACCCAACGGAAGTTGGAGATCACCAGCCGGCGGCTGGCAGAAGCACAACGCAATGCCAGCATCGGCAGCTTTGAATTCGACGTCGCCGCCGATCAGTTGGTCTGGTCGGACGAGTACTACCGAATCCTCGGCGTGCCGACCTCGGTGATCCCGACTCGGGCGGGCTTCATGGCGATGGTCCACTCTGACGATGTCCAAGCGGTGACCGACTGCTGGGTCGACTCACTCGCACATGCCACCCCCTTCGACATCGAGTTCCGCATCGTCCGGCACGACTCCGTCGAGCGTTTCGTGCGAGTTCGCTTTACCGCTGACCAGGGGGCCGACGGAAGTGTCGTGCGATTGCAAGGCACGATGATGGATGACACCGATCGTGTCGCCGCCGAACAGGTGCGCCGGGCCGCTGAAACACGATTCGAGATCATCTTCGAGCAGTCCGAGATCGGTGCCGTGATTGTCGGCCTCGATGGGCTCCCGACTCGTGTGAATTCGGCGATGTGCACGATCCTCGGACGCTCGCATGCCGAGTTGGTCGGTCGGCAATGGACCGACTACATCCACGCTGACGAGATCCCGCTTGGTCAAGTGGTTCTGACCCGAACCAGAGACGGTCACGACACATACGCGGATGAGCGTCGTTACGTCCGACCCGACGGGAGCACGGTGTGGGTCTCGGCGCACGTTGCTCTCGTTCGCGACGAGGCCGGTGTTCCGCAGTACTACTCGGCACAATTTCAGGACATCACCATCCGCAAGGAACTCGAGATCGAGTTGGCGCGGAGCGCGTTGCACGACTCGCTCACCGGTCTTCCCAATCGGAGCTTCCTCGTCGGACGCCTCGAAGAGAGCCTGGCGATCAGAAGCCAAACGGGCACCGCCATGGCGATGATGTTCTTGGACATCGATCAGTTCAAGTTCGTCAACGACTCGTTCGGGCACAGCACGGGCGACGAACTGCTCAGAGTCGCTGCCACGCGAATCTGCAGTGCTGCCCGATCGGGCGACCTGGTTGCGCGCCTGGGGGGTGACGAGTTCGTTATCGTCTGCGACGACGCGACCGAGTCGCAGGCCGAGCAGATCGCTGTCCGGATCCTCGAAGCCCTGAGTCAACCCTGGCAGTTGGATGAGCTGGAGATGCACGTCAGGGCGAGTGTCGGCATTGCCATCGCCAGCGACGATTCGACGCCGGAGAGTTTGCTGCGCGATTCCGACTTGGCGATGTATCGCGCCAAGAAGCGCCGCACCGGAGGAATCATGGTGTTCGATGACGCTCTCCGCAAGAAGTCGGCGCGACGATTGGACACAGCGTCAGCCCTGCATCGCGCCATCGACCGCGACGAGATGGTGATCGAGTACCAGCCCGTTGTCGATCTGTCGACAGGCTCGATGGTCAGCGTGGAGGCGCTCTTGCGCTGGAACCACCCAGAGCGCGGCCTGATATCGCCGGTCGAGTTCATCCCCATCGCCGAGCAAACAGGGCTCATCGTTCCGATCGGCGCCTGGGCCCTTCAACAGGCGTGTCGACAACTGGCCGACTGGCACCGGCACCAACGTGCGCACTGTCAGACGGCACTGATTCGAGTCGCTGTCAATGTCTCTGTGCGGCAACTGGTGGCGTCAGATGTTGCGGAGCACATCGAGAGTCTCTTGACGGCGACAGCCTTGGCTCCCAACTCGCTGTGCCTCGAGCTCACCGAAAGCATCTTCATGGAAGACGTCGAGTATTTCGATGCGACCCTTGCGCGTCTGAAAGATCTCGGCATCAGCCTGGCGATCGACGACTTCGGCACCGGGTACTCGTCGATCAGCTACCTGAAACGATTCCCGGTCGACGCAGTCAAATTGGACCGCGCGTTTGTGAGTGGACTGGGCACCGATCCGAACGACACAGCGTTGGTCGCTGCGATCGTGGCCATGGCCGGCGCATTGCAGCTGGCCGTAACCGCCGAGGGCCTCGAGACGGCCGGACAGTTGGCTGGGCTGCAGGCACTGGGGGTGCCGCTGGCACAGGGCTTCTATTTCGCCCGTGCGATGCCCGCGGAAGGGATCACTCGACTGATCACGTCGGCGCACCGCTGGGACATCGGCCCCAAGTTCTGACGCACTTGCGCGCAGAGATGCGTCGTTGCTGCTCGGGGATACACCCACTGCCTCGGTACTTCTTGGCGTCAATCACGAGGACACCCGCAGGCCCGACGACGATGTGGCCGATGTTTGTTCTGCTGCCGGGGACGCGCCTGTCATGGAGCACTTCGATGCCCGGCACGCCGGCGAGCACCTCGGCCACGCGCTCCTCGCCGGCAGCAGCGGTGGCCCATGCGTGACCTCTGGCGTCACAGCGTTGGCAATCCTGCCGACCAGCGGCCGCCGCTCGGCACGTTGGCGTCGCCTCTCCTGGTCCTCGATGACAGACTGCCTCTTTTTCTCGATCTTGCGCTCCGACCGACGCTCGTACTCCGCCCACGCCGATCCACCAGCCACATCCGTAGGTTCGGTGGCCGGCCCGGAATGGCAGGAGACACATTCGACAGCTCGGCGGTCCGCCGACCAGTAGGTCTCGGTGCCCTCATGCAACGCGTCCGCCACCGGCGACGACTCGAGGCCGACCGTCGAAATGGTCTTGAAATCCACCGCGTAGGGCATGACGCACTCCTTTGACTACCGTCGACGATCACCACATGAGATCCCGGCCGAGGTTGGCTCACATCGTCCTCCTCGCCGCAGTGAGTGAAGGCCGCAGCAGATACCGGCGTTGCGACCTGCTCGGTTCTCAACGCCGCCTTCATGGTTTCGATCGATCGAATTGTTCGAGTGCGTCGATGCGTCACGTTTTTGATACGCCATTGCGGGCGTGTTCTGTCCGGAACCTCTTCTACGGTCGCGGGTATGACGGACAACACAAATTCGGACCCGGCGGGCAGGTCCACCGACGGCTCGCCGAACCACCTCACGGAGCGTTCAACAGATGATGGAACGGCCAGCGCGATCGACGTGATCGATTGGCTGCTGGAGGGAGACCCGGCAATCCGTTGGCAAACGCTCCGCGACCTCGCAGGTGCTTCCCCCGACGAGTTCGCAGCCGAGCGCAACCGTGTGGAGCACGAGGGGTGGGGCGCCCGACTCCTGGCCGTCGAGGGGGATGACGGACTCTGGGACGGCGGCGCCTGCTTCCCTGGCGACTACACGTCCGCCGAGCCTGGCCAGCCGTGGACGGCGACAATGCACACCCTGCAGACGCTGCAGATCCTCGGGTTGGACCCGGACACCGCCACCGCCCGTCGCTCGGTCGGGCTGGTGGCCGAACACGGACGTTGGGAGCACGACGGGCAGCACTACTTCGACGGTGAAGTCGAGCCGTGCATCAACGGCCGCACGATCGAGGCAGGCTCGTACTTCGGGGTGGACGTCAGTCCGCTCGTCGAGCGGGTGCTGCGTGAGCGGCTCGCCGACGGTGGATGGAACTGCGAGGTCGAGAACGGGTCGGTGCGCTCCTCGTTCCACACGACACTCGACGTGCTCGACGGGCTGTTGGAGTTCGAGCGGGCCACCGGCGGGTCAGCCGCTGTCCGCGAGGCCAGACGCAGTGGCGAGGAGTACATCCTCGAACGCAACCTGTTTCGCCGCAAGAGCTCTGGTGACGTCGTCGATCCGGCGTTCCTCGAGTTCGCGTTCCCGTACTACTGGCGTTACGACGTGCTGCGTGCGCTGGACTACTTCCGCCATGCTGGTGCGAAACGTGATCCGAGGATGGCTGAAGCGGTGGAGATCGTGCGATCGAAGCGGCAGCCGGACGGCAGGTGGCTGCTCGACCGCATCTATCCGGGACGCGTGCACTTCGATCTCGACGACGGCGTCGGAACGGCGAGCCGCTGGAACACCCTGCGTGCACTGCGCGTGCTCGACTGGTGGGAGAGGCAAACGCCTACTGAAAGATGATCTCCCGTGTCACCGAATGTCGTCGGATATGTGCACATCCGGTGACACGGAAGCCGAGCAGCGTTGATCGGTCAGCCGACGATTTCCGATACCTGCATCACGGGTGCGATGTTCGTGTAGTTGGCCACGTCGGCCATCACGTCGCCCATCTTCGGGTTCCCGAAGGCACCCTGCATGGCGTCCATCGACTCGAAGTAGAACGTGACGGCGGCGACGTTCGGGCCGTCGACACCCTTTTCGATCTCGGTCTTGACAGGAGCGAAGGTCTCGTTGCACAGCGGGACATGGGAGCCTGCGTAATAGTCGTGGTCGAAGGTGGTGCCTTCGCCGCTCGGGTAGGACACGGTGAGCTTGATCATGGAGCGAAGCGTAGAGTTCGCCGGCACTCGTCATAGACCCGTAGATCACGAGGCCCGTGGCTGTCAGCATCCCGACGTTGGCGAACTTCGCAGCCGAGGTAAGCGGTGGCCCCCTCGATCACCGTGCGCCGGTTCCCCTCGACTTCATCCTGGGCGCGCTCGCCGATCGCTGCCTTGGCAACGATCGTCGTGATCCGCTGCGCCCGAATTTCGGCTTTCGCCGCGCCCAGGACCCACCACAGCATCTGCTTACGGGCGCTCGGCGGGAACCGGTCCCAGGAGAGGCGCGCTGCGGTGCTGGCGTCGAGGGCGATCGCCAGGTTGTCGGGCTCGACGAGGTCCTCCACCGGGTCGTAGATCATCCACCAACCGTTCGCCTTGGCAACGTCGACAGCGCGTCATGTCAGCCAGTGTCGCCGTCTTTCCGGTCACTTTCTGTCCTCAATCAGAGCAAGACTGCCGTGATGGCAGACACCACTTCTCGTACCCTCCGACTGCTGTCGCTGCTACAACGTCGCCGCTACTGGACGGGACCGGATCTTGCCAAGCACCTCGAGGTATCGGAAAGGACGATTCGGCGCGACATCGAACGACTGCGCGAGCTCGGATACACGGTGGACTCCGATCGTGGCGTCGATGACGGCTACCGACTCGGTGGTTCGACGGGAGAGGCGATGCTGCTCCTCGACAACGACGAAGCAGCATCGCTCGCCGTCGCACTCAATTCCGCTGCCACCGGGACGCGCTGGGCGGCTACGTAGCGGGCGGCGCTTCGACCACGGCGATGTGGTTGCCATCAGGGTCCCGCAACATGAACAGGAGCGGTGCGCCGGGCATGCGCATCGGCTCGGGGTCGAGGTCGATGCCGCCGATCGCACTCAGCCGCTTGTGCTCGCCCAGGACGTCCGAAGTCTCGACACCGATCGAGCTGCCACCAGGCTGACCGCCCATCGGCGGGTTCAGCGCAAGTCTCGCATGCGACCCGGGCGGTGCAACCTCCAGCCAGCGCATCTCATTGTGTTCACCGAAGCGGGTATCGGACCGCACCTCGAAACCGAGTTTCTCGGTGTAGAAGGCGAGGGCTGCGTCCTGGTCGGCGACGGTGAACATCGCCACGCCGATGTCCGAGAGGGTTGTCTTTGTCGTTGTGTTATCGCTCATGCACTGTCAGACGTAGCGGAACGCCGGAACTCATCGCCCACATCGGTGTGCTTGTGTCGTACGGTTGCTGGCGTGCTCGAGAACTATTCCGTCGGGGCTCGGCATGTCGTTTCAGTGGCGATGATCGAGGCACGAGCATTCGATCACATCCGCGTCGGCACCGAGCACCTGTTACTCGGGTTGCTGGCGGACGACGCCGGAGATGCAGCAGAGGTGTTACGCGCTGCCGGTGCGAATCTCATGGCTGCACGCCACAAGGTGGTCGAAGCAGTCGGCGCGGAGACCGGATCGCCGAGCAGCTGGGCGCTGCCGTTCACGCCTCGGGCACAACGTGCGCTCGAACGGGCAGGCCGGTTCTCGCGCAAAGAACGAGCGCCAGAGGTGACCGCAGGACACGTGCTGCTCGGCGTGCTCGACGTCGAAGGACTGGCGTGTCAGGTGCTCCGAGGGCTCGACGTCGACATCGTCCACCTTCGCGACGCTGTTGTCGCCGCTGGCACCGACACCGATGTCGGGCTCGTCGACGACCGGCGGTCGCCGATCGGGCCAGTACGGCCACGATGCCCCAGTTGTCACGCACCACTCGATGAGACATTGGCCGAGATGCAGATGCCCGCTCGTGGCGAGCGTGGGCAGACTACGACCCTCGGCGTCGCGTTTTGCGCAGCGTGCGGCGCGACCCTTGGTGTCATGCGTCCGCAACGCTGAGTCGGCGCCCCGGTCCGAGCACGCCTTCAGTCGTCGGCCGATCGATCGCCGGATGAGTCGTGACTGTCCGCCACGGTGTCAATGAACGCCGGCCGAACATCGATGGAGTTCGATGTGACAGAGGGTTCTGTGGCGGGGGATGTCGCCGCAGCCACATTCGTCACGAGAGCGGCTGGCGTGCTCGGCGACACGGCAGCCGTCGGGGAGACGCCACTTCGCAGCGCAATGCTGATGGTCGGCTGGTTCGGGGTCCCCTCGAGCGCCCATGAGTTCACGAGTCCGGCGACGCCGCCTGCCGCAAGCACCCCGATCGCTGAGAGGCTCATCGCTGTACGCGTCCGCATGAGTCGAGAGTACGCGCCTTCGTGGCCGTGCGTGTCCAGTCGACATCCAAGAGATGTCCAACATCGGTCGCATTCTTGGCTCGCGCGGTCTTCCTCCTCTGGCGTCCTGGCCTCGGTGAGCCACACTGTTGGTGTGCATGTACTGCTGGTCGAAGACGATATTCCGATTGCCGTCTCGCTCGTCGACGGACTGACAGCGTCCGGGTATCGCGTCACGCACGTGGCGACGGGGGCGGCGGCGCTGGCCGTGCCGCACGTCGATGTCGTGCTGTTGGACCTCGGTCTCCCCGATATGGACGGGCGCGATGTGTGCCGCGAACTGCGTGCGCGGGGTACCGTCCCGATCATCATGCTGACGGCTCGCGGCGACGAGTTCGATCGCGTGCTCGGGCTCGAATTGGGTGCCGATGACTACGTCACCAAACCGTTCAGTTTTCGTGAGTTGGTGGCGCGGATGCGCGCAGTGACGCGTCGTGTCGCGCCGCTCGCATCCGTCACCGATGTTGCCGCCGCGCAGGTGATCGGTCCGCTCGAAGTCGACCGTCGCGCTCGCCGAGTTCGGTTGGGTGGTGTCGAGGTGGCGTTGACGGCGAAGGAGTTCGACCTGCTCGCGTACCTTGCGGTCGATCCCGGCGCCGTGTGCACTCGTACCGACATCCTCGAGCACGTGTGGGACGTCAACTGGTACGGCCCGACGAAGACCGTCGATGCCCATGTCGCAGCGATCCGCAAGAAGCTCGGTGACGCTCAGTGGATCGAGGCGGTCAGGGGCGTCGGGTTTCGTTTGGGCTCGCCGCAATGAGGTGGCGGCTGGTCGCGGCGTTCGTCGGCATCACGATCGTGGTGTTGGCCGCCCACGACATCCCGCTTCGTCGCCATTTGCAGCAGGTGGAGCGTGATCGTCTCGTCACCGGACTGGAACGGGATTCGTTCGTGCTCGCCGGGCGGGCGGAAGAGTCACTGGAGTCTGGTAGCGGTCGAGGCGACACCGCCTTGCAGCACGTCATCGACGCCTATCGCGCCAGCAGCGGCGCACGCGTCGTCATCACCGACCGCAATGGGATTGCCGTGGCGATCTCGGACGAGGAGACGTCGGCGGGCACGATCTACGTGACGAGGCCGGAAATCGCGTCGGGATTGGGCGGCAGTCTCGTCGCCGGCGAACGCGACTCGACGACGCTCGGCTTTCGGCTGTTGTACGTCGCCGTACCCGTGCTCTCGGGTGAGTCCGTGGTCGGCACGGTGCGCCTCACCTATCCTGCCGCCGAGGTCGGACGTCGCGTCAGCGGGCGAGTCGGCGGCTTGCTGGTCGTGGCTGCGATCTCGATCCTCACTGCCGCAGCGGCAGCGATGGTGCTGGCCGGAACGCTTTCACGTCCACTGCGTCGGCTGCGTGCAGCGACCGACCGCCTGGCGGGCGGAGACCTGACGGTCAAGGCCCAGAACGACGAAGGGCCCCCGGAGATACGCGGTCTCGCCAACGCCTTCAACACGATGTCGGCGCGCCTTGGTCGAATGGTGGAGGGTCAACGTGCGTTTGCGGGTGACGCCTCACACCAGTTGCGGACGCCATTGACGGCGTTGCGTCTGCGCCTCGATCAAGCGGCAGAACTGGTGGACACCGATCCTGCTGGAACGCGTGCCCGGATCGAAGCGGCCAGCGCCGAGACAGAGCGCTTGCAACATTTGGTCGACGGACTGCTCGTGCTGGCCAGGGCCGAGGGGCGCGAGGACGCGACCGAGGCTGTCGACATTGCCGCGGTCGCGCATGAACGAGTCGACGTGTGGCAGCCGCTCGCCGAGGAGCAGGGAGTCACGCTGACCGTCACCACGCCTGCTCGGGCGCTCGGCATGGCAGTGCCGGGGGCCGTCGAGCAGATCATCGACAACTACCTCGACAACGCGCTCTCGGCGACCCCCAGGGGTGGACGCGTCGATGTCGAGATCGAGCACGTCAGTGCGGCAGTTCCTGCCGCGAGGAACGCGCCCGCCGGGTTGTTCGTCGTGCTGCACGTGCGCGACACCGGTCCCGGCATGACTGACGAGCAGCTCGCGAAGGCCTTCGATCGCTTCTGGCGGGGCGCCGGTTCGGTGTCGCAGGGGTCAGGCCTCGGCCTGGCGATCGTCGCCCAGCTCGCCAACGCATCGGGAGCCACCGCCCGTGTCACTAGCGGGCCGGGAGGCGGCATCGATGCTTCGGTGGCGTTCGCCCAGGCCGTCTGACGCAACCCCGATCGCATGGCGGGTGACCCTCATGCTTCGAACTGCCGCAGCGTCGTGGTCCGGTGGACGCAGCCGTCGTCGCCTACCGCCAACCCGGCGAGACCGTTGCGTTCGAGCATGGCCATTGCCTGGTCACCGTCCAGCATCATCGCCGCGGTGGCGAAGACCTCGGCGGTAGCGGCGTCGCCGGCGACGACGGTAACGGTCGACAGGCCCGCCTGCGACGGCCGGGCAGTCATCGGGTTGATGAGGTGGTGGGCCGTTTCGCCATTCGCCGCGGTCCAATTGCGGATCGTGGTGCCGGACGTCGCGACGCCGCCGGAACCGAGGCGCAGGCAGGTCAAGTGTCGGGGTGCCTTCGTCGGGTCCTCGACGCCGAGGTGCCACGACAGTCCGTCAGCCGGTTGGCCGAGCACGACCAGATCACCCCCGATGTTCACGAGGACACCGTGCGCACCGTCGGCCATGAGGTCCTCGGCGACCACATCTGCGGCAAACCCCTTGCCGATTCCTCCCAGATCGAGCGCCGAATCGACCGGCACCGTGAGGGTGGAAGCCCGGACGTCGAGGGCGATCTCGTGGTTGGTGCCGATCCGAGTGCCGCTGATCGGCGGCGCCGGTTGCGACGTTGCCGTTGAATGGGTGTAGCCGTGCGCGAGCAGGCCAGGCAGCACGGTGATGTCGAACAGGCCGTCCGTCTGGCGCCAACCCGCAATTGCCCTCGCCACGACGGCCAATGTGTCCTCGTGAACCGATACTGCACGACCCGGCAGTCCGTTGGCGATCGTGATGTCGCTCGTGGCGACGAATCGGCTCCACAGCGACTCGAACAGCCGGATCTGAGCTTCGGCGCGCACGAGCATCTCCGGTCGCCCGCCGTGGATCACGACGTGCGTCTGGCATCCCATCGCTCGGAACGAGACTTCGAGCGGGCTGCCGCCACCGCGCTGCTGGGTCGACCCGTTGTGGATTTCCGTGGCATCACGGAGCATCTCAACGGTCATCGTCCGCTGGTCTTGGTCGTCGCTGCCGAAGCCGGAGCCGGAGCTGGGTTCGTCGTCGCCCGACGAGGCGCAGTCGCGGCGACTGGAACCGCAACCGGCGTTGGAACCGTCTGCTGCAGTGGAGTCGGGACGATCTGAGGCGGCTGAGTCGGCGGCACCGGATCGTTCGGACCGGCCGATGCTGTAGGCGACGGGACCGTTCGGGCGACGGGCAACGGCACGACCACGACGATCGACGAGTCGAGCGAGATCGGCGTAACGGGCTGCGTAGCCGGCTGCGAAACGGGATCCGAGACCGGCGAGTCGACGATCAGCGATGGCGCAGCAGCCGGTCGACTGATCGCCATAGCGGTTGCGAGCATGAAGAATCCGGACGCTGCGACCCCAGCGGTGACGATTCTCGCGCGCCCCGCCGGATGCGGTCGCCGCCGTCGAGTCTGTGCATCGGGTTCCGTGCTCGATGGCTGCGTCCGCCGAGCGCGCAACGCTTCGATCTTCGCTCGTTGCTGGTCGTCAGTCATCGTTCTCGCCTCCCGACGCGCCGTCGTGGGCGTCGCCCCGAGCAGACGTGCCGCCGCTGCCGCCAGCTGCCGAGGTCGCCGTGGTCGCCGAGCGGGCCGGCACACGGGACGAAGTTGCAACGGTCGAGGCCGGGGCGTCGACCAACGGGGCGGGTGGCGACGCCACGGGAATGTCGGAAGCGCGTGGAGCTGTCGACTGGACCCCGCCGTTGGCCGAGACACCAATCGGTGTGGCGGCGACGGAGCTCACCGACCCGGTTGCGAGATCGTTCGTTGCCGACACGGTGACGGCCGAATTTACGAGGCCCACGTCGACCCCGACGATACGGCGGGTGTCGGTGAACTGAACGTTGATATGGGTGCCATTGGTCGTCGCCGCAACGACCGTCCAGCCGGACTGAGGCATCGTCGACCTCAAGGCGATCGAGGTGGGGGCGATATCGACCATGACCCAGCCGGCATCGCCGACTTGATAGATGACCGATCGGCCGAGCGGCGAGGGCGAGGGCGAGGGCGAGGGCGAGGTCGAGGGCGAGGGCGAGGTCGCCGGCCCGATAGCACTCGTATCGGCCGCGGTTCTCAGGGCCTGTGCAGTTGGTACGGAGTGTGCGTTGCTCGGTGGTCTGACGACACCGGCAAAGGCAACTCCGCCAGTGCCTGCCACGCTTGCCAAGCTCAATCCGGTCAATAACTTGTGTTTCATCGATTCCTCCATGGTCGGCGTCCGCCTGCCGGATATCAGTGAACGACTCCGTCACCCATGGGGCTGCAAGGCGACACCCAAGAAACGTCCAAGACGCTGCTCAGATCGCGCCGTGCGCCGTGCGCCGTGCGCCGTGTGCCTCGCCCCTCGGCGCGACCCTTTGATGTCATGCGGCCGTCGTCGTAGAACCCGTCGAGCAATGGTCGGTTGGCCGTCGCCTCGTCGCCGAGTTGCGGACAACGTTCCACCACTGACCGATGAGTTCCGGTTGTGCCTGTCGTCGTTGTTACGTCGGCACGCTGTGCCACCAATCGTGCAGGAGATCGAGATGAGCCTTCCGAAGATCGTGTTACCAGCCGAATGGGTCACTGCGCAGAGGTCGTTCCTCGTCCTGGAGAAGGAAGCGACCAAAGCGCGGGACAGGCTCAATACCGAACGCCGTGAGCTGCCGATGGTGGAAGTCACGAAGCCGTACGAGTTCGACGGCCCCGACGGCAGTGTGACGCTGCTCGACCTCTTCGAGGGCCGGCGGCAGCTGATCATCTACCACTTCATGTTCCATCCCGAGTGGGAAGACGGCTGCCCGAGCTGTACCGCCGGCACCAGTGAGCTGTCGCCGGGACTCTTGGAGCACCTCCACACTCGCGACACCTCCTATGCGATGGTCTCGAGAGCGCCATTCGAGAAGCTCGAGCGGTGGAAGGCGAAGCAGCATTGGGACGTGCCGTGGTACTCATCGGGCGGCGGTGACTTCAACTACGACTTCGGCGTCACGATCGACGCCTCACGCGGGTTCGACAAGTTCAACTTCCGCTCTCTCGACGACTACGGGGCGATCGGCCAGGAGAGCATGAAGACCGCCGACCAGCCCTACGACATGCCAGGCCGCAGCTGCTTCCTCCAGGTCGATGGACGAGCGTTCCACACCTACTCGCAGTACGCCCGAGGACTCGAGGGCACAGGTGGCTCGTACTATTTCCTCGATCTCACCGCACTTGGCCGTCAGGAGGACTGGGAGAGGCCGAAAGGCCGTAGCGAGGCTGCCCGACCGAACATCCCGGACTTTTCGACCTGACAAACAGCGGATGCTCGCGTGCAGCACGGACGATTCTTGTCTCGCCCTGCTGGACTCCGTCAGACGTGGAAGTAGTGGCCCTTGTCGAGGTCGTCGATGAGCCCGAGCTGCGTTGGCTGCCATCCCAACAGTTCGCGTGTCAGCGCGCTGGACGCCGGGCTGTCGGCACCGAGGAAGCCTGCCAACCACATGAAGTGCTCGGCGGCTTTCTCCGGCGCAATGGCGACCAACGGGAGATCGAGATGCCGGGCGATCACCGCGGCGATGTCGTGAACAGGCACTCCATCATCGGCGATGCCGTGCAGCGTCGATCCTGCGGGGGCGTGCTCCAGCGCGAGGCGGAACAAGTGCGCGGCATCGAACTGATGTACCGCCGGCCAGCGATTGGTGCCGTCGCCGATGTAGCCGGACACGCCCTGGTTGCGGGCGATCTCGATCAGCGTTGCCACGAAGCCGTGATCGCCATTGCCGTGCACCGTCGGAGGGAGTCGCACAACGGACGAGCGGACACCGCGCGCAGCGAGGGAGAGCACGAATTCGGCAGTCGCCAGGCGAGTTGAGGGGCCGGCGCCCAGCGTCGCCAACGCCGAGCCGGCACCGTGCCCGTCCTGTTCGTTTGCCTGTCGTCCGAGCGCCAACCCGAGCGTTCCGGAGGCGATCACCAACGGTCGATCGGAACCTGCGAGTGCCTCGCCGAACGTCTCGACGGCCCGCCGATCGGCGTTGGCAGCGCCCTGGAAATCTCCGGTGAAGGCGATGTCGTGCTTGAACGCCAGGTGGATGACTCCGTCCGACTCCGCTGCGGTCTCGCCGAGGATGTCGAGATCGTCGAGCGTGCCGCGTCGCACCTCTGCGCCTGCAGCGGTGAGGGCGGCGACCGAGGCATCCGAGCGCGCCAGCCCGATGACGTGATGGCCTGCGCCGATGAGTTCGGGAACGACGGCCGAGCCGATCCAGCCCGACGCTCCAGTCACGAGAATACGCATGGAATCTCCTTGGTTCGTCGGCGCGCTCGGTACAGAGGCGCCGATGTCAGTTGCTGACATCACCCTACCATCAATGTCAGCGACTGACATCACGCTAGTATCGCGGATCGTGCGTTGGGAACCGGGCAGTCGCAGCAGACTCCAGGGGGCGGCCCTTGCGCTCTACGGCGAGCGTGGGTTCGAGAACACCACCGTCGCCGAGATCGCCGAGCGTGCTGGAGTGACCGAGCGGACGTTCTTCCGGCACTTCACCGACAAGCGTGAGGTGCTGTTCTGGGGCGCCGGTGCGCTGCAGGAACTGCTCGTCGACGCTGTCGCCGGCGCGCCAGATTCCGCTGCGCCCATCGATGCGGTCGCAGCCGCACTTGCTGCTGCAGGCGCGTTGTTCGAGCAACGACGCGAAGGCTCGATGCTGCGTCAGAGCATCATCACTGCTAGCACCGAGCTACGCGAGCGTGAGCTGATCAAACTCGCGGCGCTCGCCTCAGCGCTCGCTGATGCGCTGCGCAAACGCGGCGTCGAAGACCCGGCCGCGAGCCTGACCGGGGAGGCGGCGATCGCCGTCTTCAAGGTAGCGTTCGAACGTTGGGTCGACACCACCAACCGGCTGACCCTGATGCAGCTCATCAGCGACTCCTTCGACGAGTTGAAGGCCGTCACCGCCGGCACGGAGCCAGCTGCGCACTGAAATCGTTGGACCGACCTGCAACGGTGTCGACCACGATCGTCGAACGACATACGAAACGTCGGGGGGCAGCGATCGTGTCGTCGTTCAGTTGAGCGGTGAGCGTACGACGAGATCGCCGTTGGGCGTACTCACGCCAATCGCTGTTGCTTGAGCGGAGGGCAACGCGCTGGCGAGGATCACCGTGATTCGGGCGTTGCGCACCCCGGTGAAGGTGCCGGACGGGATGTGCGTGCCGTCGGCTCGTTCGAGCCAGACGTTGTACTGCTGTCCTGGGGTGAATCCCGTGCCGGCGAGATGGATCTGGGTGCCCCACGCCCGGGTCTCCAGCCGAGCATCACCGCGCACGTCGCCGGCCACGAGGCCGACCCGCTCACCCGGCGGTGGCGGGGTCGTGGAGTGGATCGAAGTCAGCGCCACGATGAGGAGAACTGCTGCCGCCGCTGCGCCACTGATGGCGATTGCCGCCCGTCGGGAGCGTCGCTGTGCGCGAGCTCGACGGAGCTG
This sequence comes from Actinomycetota bacterium, assembly GCA_043747685.1. Lineage (GTDB taxonomy): Bacteria > Actinomycetota > Acidimicrobiia > Acidimicrobiales > Ilumatobacteraceae > JANXUF01. Next base: position 18,508 of record JAYTOR010000053.1, on the reverse strand, counting down.
TGCCGTTATTCGGCTGTCGAGCCCTGGTGGAACGATGGTGGGCGCCGGCGATTTCGATGCCGCCGTTGTGTGGGCGAGCGCTGCGGTGAGGACCCGGAACTCGACCACGACCGCCGTGCAGTCGGCACAACTGGCGAGGTGTGCGTCCAAGTCGAGGTCGACCGGTGGTTCGTTCGTCAGGGCACGTTCTGCAATGACGGCCTGCCAGTGTTTGCAGGTGTCAACCATCGTCCCATCCCAACTCGTCGAGCGACAGGCGCAGCGCTTTCAACCCGTAGAACAATCGCGATCGTATGGTGGCCGCTGGCACTTCGAGCTCGGCGGCAACGTCAGCCGCCGAGCGGCCCTGGTAGTAGACCTGTGTCACCGCATGACGGTGATCGATCGTGAGTCTGGCAAGTGCCTCGTCCACGATCCATGCCTTCAGCAGCCCGTCGATCTCGTCGGCGGTGGCGACATCGACAGCGGTGCGGCTGTCGAGTCCCGGTCGTGCCGCGCTCGCTCGGGCGGCATCGATGATGACGTTCCGCAGGATCGCGAACAGCCAGGCGCGCAGCGACGCGAGGTTCGGATCGAACCGGTGGCCGGCACGCCACGCACGAACGAACGTCTCCTGGACAGCGTCCTCGGCATGCCCGCTGTCGCCGAGGGCGCGCAGCGCGAACCCGTACAGCTCGCCGGAGTAGGCGTGCACTGCGACGCGAACAGCGGCGTCGGTGCCCAGCCCAGGAGCTGGGTCGATCAGGCGCAGCCGGGCACGCACCGCCGCCACCTCATTGCTTGCATCGAGCAGCGGTTGCACAGCCAACGGCCATTCCGATGAAAACCGTTCACGAAACCCCTGAAATCGGAAGTAGTCGGTTGCTGATCGGTTCGTCCGATCGTCCGGCCGAACTGCTTGCATACAAGCGATTCGTACCCGAAGCCGGTTGACACCATCGCAGGGTCGGTCGCCGGAGACCGACGCTGCGATATCGAACGTGCTGGTTCAGGGCGCAGTGACCGTGATCTTCTTCATGACGATGTCAGCGCCCGACATGACGGGCACGTCCGGGCCGGGGAACTCGTAGGTGCCGATCGTGCCGGCGTCCAGATGAAGCATCGGCCAATAGGCGCCTGTGGGCGAGGGCTTGTCCAGAGTGACCACGACATTGCTGCTGTTTCCCGCTGGGATTGCCACGTGGCCGACCACCGGGCCCGGCTTGCCGGAGAGATCGGAGTGGATAGCGATGAACCCGCTCTTGCCGGTGATGTTGACTGACTTGATGGTGATCGTCTTGCCGTCCGTGGTCTGATCGATGGCATCGAGACTGCCCGTCACGTTCGACGCACCGGAGACGGCAGGGGTGGCAGGGGCAGTGGTCGTTGCGCTGGTTTTGCTGCTGCTGCACGATCCGAGCGTCAAGGCGCTCAAGGCGGCAAGACCAACGATGGTCGAGCGGGTGGTGGGCATGTCATTCTCCTATGGCTGTTGCACGACGAGGCTGCCGTGCATGGTTGGGTGGATCTTGCAATGGAACGCGTAGGTGCCAGGGACCGTTGGAGCGATCAACGTTTCCGGCGGCGTCGACGTGTCGAACGGTCCGATCGAGAAGGTGGCATCGTCTGCAGTGACGGTGTGCGCCTCGGCGTCGCGGTCGATGAATCCGATCGATGCTCCGGGAGCCACGGTGATCGCTGGGAAGGTGTAGTTCTGGACGACTACTTCCTTCGTGACCGATCCCTTCACGGTGGGCGCCGAGCCCGATGCGGTCGAGGAGCCAGAACCGCACGCCGCGAGCAGCACGGCCGCCGCAATTGCGGCTATCCGAGAGCTTCGTGGATTCGACATACCAACGATTACGGACGCCGTGGCCGTTTCGTTGAACCAGGACTCAGAAATGTGAGCATGGCCGCGTTCGCCCTCGATCAGACCTGCGTGGACGGCGTTACCCGAAGGTGACGGGGACGCTCCGCGGGCCGCGGACCTGGCCTCCTGCCCACGTCACCGTCGCACCGTCGGCGAGATGGAATACCGGGATTCTGGCGAGCCATGTCTCGATGGCGACGCGAAGTTCCATTCGTGCGAGGTTCGAGCCGGCACACCGATGGATGCCAGAACCGAAGGCGACGTGGCGGTTGACCTGTCGATCGAGCACGACCTCATCGGCGCGGTCGAAGATCTCGGGATCACGATTCGCTGCCGGGAAGTTCATCAGTACTCTGTCACCCGCCTTCATCGGGCATCCGGCGACCTCGGTGTCGGATTCGACGACTCTCGCCATCGTCACCGGTGAGTAGGCGCGCAGCAGTTCCTCGATCGCCGTGGGCATCAGATCGGGGTCGGCGGTCAGTCGCTCGCAGTCGGAGGGATGCGTCGCCAGATGCCACATCGCCGAGCCGATAGCCGACCAGGTCGTGTCGACGCCGGCGACGAGCGCCAAGGCGATCGAGCCGAGGACGTGGGCATCGGGGATCGGCTGGCCCTCGACCGTGGCGTGCAGCAGGTCGCTGATGAGGTCGTCGCCGGGAGCAACCTTGCGCTCCTCGATGGCGCTGAAGAAGTACACGGCGATCGCCTGCCACGCCGGCGTGCTGCGCTCGGGCTCGTGGCCGAACTCGAGGACATCGCGCACCCATCCGGTGAAGGTCGGTGCCAGTTCCTCTGGCACGCCGAGAATCCACGAGATCACACGAACGGGAATCTGCTGCGCGTAGTCACCGGCGAGATCCGCCTGACCCGTTTCGATGACGGCATCGACCAGTCGATTGCACAGGTCGCGGGTGAGCGGCTCGTACGATTCGACGCGCGTATGTGAGAACCATGGAAGGATCAGTCGCCTGGCCCAACCATGGTCGGGAGGATCCATGTCGATCGGTGGCAGGTGGACGCCGGGCAACGGGTCCTCGGTACCGGTATTGATGACGCCGACCTCGCGAGAACTGAAGTGCTCGACATCATGGGCGACGGCGGTGATGTCGTTGTAGCGAACCGGCATCCACGCGCCACCCCAGCGCTCGCTCCTCGCCACCGGACATTCCGTGCGCAACTCGTTCCACACGGCATACGGGTCGATGACGTAGCCCGGATCGAGCACATCGAAATCGGTCTTCCAGTCAGAAACAGGTGCTGTCGTCATGGTTCCCCCAAATGGCTCGACGGCGTGTGCCGCAGGCACCAGGATCGCAGATCGAACAGGATCTCGGCGATGTGAGCGTGACGTCAGGTCAGCGGGACCCACGCACGGCCGACCTCATCGTGCGTCACGCTGTGTGCGCCGGGATTTGTTACATCATTCCAAACTTTGGCAATCTGTATCTCCTCATGGTCCGTATTAGGTTAACCTGACAGTTTCTGAGGAGTTTCCAGTGCAAGTACGCAATCGGTGTATGAAGGCAGCGACGGCGGTCGTCGCGACGATGCTGCTGGCAGCCTGCAGCTCCTCGACGACCTCCTCGACGACCTCCTCGACGACCACCGCCAGCCCCTCGACCACGACCGCCTCGAGCACCACGTCGGCTGCGGCCGGTGCGTCTGCAGCGCTCGACGGCAACATCACTGTCTATTCGGGCCAGCACGAGCAGACGGTCGCAGCGCTGGTGGCGGCCTTCGAAGCGCAGACGCACATCAAGGTCAGCGTACGATCGGACGATGAAGCGACCCTCGCCAACCAGATCCTGCAGGAGGGCGGCTCCAGCCCGGCCGACGTCTTCTTCGGTGAGAACCCGGCGTCGCTGAATACGCTCGACGCCAAGCACCTGCTGGCAACGACGACGGCGTCGACTCTCGCCGCCGTACCGTCGATCGACAGCCCGACGACGGGCAACTGGGTCGGCGTGTCCGCCCGTGCCGTTGCGCTCGTGTACAACACCTCGAAGGCCAAGGAATCGGCGTTGCCGACATCGATCCTCGACTTTGCCGACCCTGTGTGGAAGGGCAAGTTCGGATTCGCCCCTGGCGAGACGGACTTCCAGCCGATCGTCACTGCCATCATCCAGACCAAGGGCCTCGACGCGGCGACGGCGTGGCTCACAGGTCTGAAGACGAATGCCAAGCTGTACAACGACAACGAGGGTCTCGTCGCCGCTGTGAATCGTGGCGAGATCGAGACCGGCGTGATCGACCACTACTACTGGTACCGACTGAGCGACGAGGTCGGAGCAGGCAAGGTCACATCGGCATTGCACTACTTTGCGGCTGGCGATCCGGGCTCGCTCGTCGACGTATCAGGCGCCGGCCAACTGCTGTCGAGCAAGCATCCCGGCAGTGCCCAGGCGTTCCTCGCTTTCCTCGTCAGCCAGCCGGCCCAAGACATCATCGGGACGAGTGAGAGCTACGAATATCCCCTCGCCGCTGGTGTCACGACCAGTAAGCCGCTTCGCCCGTTCGCCGACTTCGGGACGCCGGTGGTGACGATCGCGCAGCTCGGTGACGGCCAACAGGCCGTGCGGTTGTTGCAACAGATCGGACTGCTGTAAGGCCAATGGTCGAGCAGTCCCACCTGGTTCGCAGGGTGACGCGATGAGACTTGCACGCCGCCATCCGCGTGCAGCGCCGCCGTGGATCGCCGCAATCGCCACGGCGATCGGCGTGCTGCTGCTGGTGCCGTTGGTCGGGGTGCTGGTCGAGGCGCTCGGCACCGACAGCCGTACGGTTCGGCGCGTGCTCTCGGGCCCGTTACTTCCGACGCTGCTCATCCATACGGTCGAACTGACGGCTGTTGTTTCGATCGGCTGCAGTGTGCTCGGGCTCGGATCTGCGTGGCTGGTCGAACGCACGGATCTGCCGTTCCGGCGACTGTTCGCCGTCCTGCTGGTCGCTCCGCTCGCCGTTCCGGAATTCGTCGCGAGCTACTCGTGGGTGTCGTTGGCTCCGTCCGTGCAGGGCCTGTGGGGTGCATCGCTCGTGATGACACTGTCGCTCTACCCACTCGTCTTTCTGCCCGTTGCCGCAAGCCTGCGGCGTTCTGACCCGGCGGTGGACGAGGTTGCCAGGAGCCTCGGCGTCGGCAGCGTGCGACGGTTCTGCACCATCACGCTTCCTTCGGTGAGCCGGGCGCTCGTCGGCGGCACGTTGCTGATCGGGCTGTACATGCTCGGCGAATACGGGGCATTCGCCTTGCTGCGCTACCGCACATTCGCAACAGCGATCTACACCCAGTACAAGACGTTGGACTCCAACACGGCGTCGGCGTTGACGCTCGTTCTGTGTTTGATCGGCGTCGTGCTACTGATGGGCGAGTCGCGGGTCGGCCGGCGCGGTCAGGCACTCAGGGAATCGGGCCGGCCGGCTGCACGCTCGAGCCTCGGGCGGGCCACACCCGCCGCCGTGATCGGCGTTGTTGCGCTCTGCGTCCTGGGAATCGGCGTGCCGATCGGATCGATCGTCCACTGGATGGCTCGCGGTAGTTCGACGACGCTGCCTCCGGCATCCGTCGTGAGCACGACGATCGAGTCGCTGAAGCTCGGCGGAATCGCCGCTCTCATCGCCACGCTGCTCGCCGTCCCGGTCGCCGTGATGGCCGTTCGCCACCGCAGCCGATTGTCGTCGACGATCGAACGCAGCGCGTACCTCGATCGTGCACTGCCGGGTATCGCCATCGGCCTCACGCTCGTCACCGTTGCTGTGCATCATTTCCGTTCGCTCTACCAGACGACCACGATGCTCGAAATCGCCTACGTGATCCTCTTCTTTCCGCTCGCTCTGGTGTCCGTTCGTTCGGCTGTCGCGCGGGTGCCGGTCAGCCTCGATGACGTCGCGCGTGCGCTCGGAGCATCACCGTTTCGAGTGCTTCGCAGGGTCATCCTCCCGCTCGTACTGCCAGGTCTCGCTGCCGCTGCGACACTCGTCTGGCTGTCGGCAACGACGGAGTTGACAGCCACGCTGTTGCTCCGCCCGACAGGATTGAAGACGCTGGCGACACAATTCTGGGTGTACACCACGGGACTTGCATACGGGGCCGCAGCGCCGTATGCAGCCATTATGATCGCCACCTCGATGGTGCCCGTACTCCTGCTCTTCCGGCTCGGCCGAGCGTCAGCCGGACGTACGAAGCGGTCTGAGGCGTTTCGTTGAGCGCCGTCGAGGTCGAGCATCTGACGGTCGCCTACGACAAGCAGCCGGTGTTGATCGACGCCAGTCTGACGGTCGAGGAAGGCACCCTGACCTGCGTCCTCGGGCCGTCTGGATGTGGCAAGACGACACTGCTGCGTGCCGTCGCCGGCTTCGAGCCGGCCCGGAGCGGCACGATCTCGATCGGCGGCAAGGTGGTCGACGACTCGTCGAAACGGCTTGCTCCTGAACGACGCCATGTCGGCTACGTCCCGCAGGAGGGTGCGCTTTTCCCGCACCTGACCGTCGGCGCGAACGTCGGTTTTGCGATCGGCGGTCCCAACCGTGCCGCGAGGCTCGATCGCGACCGGCGGGTACTCGAACTCCTCGACCTCGTCGGAATGGTCGAGCTGGTCGACCGCATGCCCCATCAGTTGTCCGGTGGGCAGCAACAGCGGGTCAGCGTTGCCAGGGCGTTGGCGAGTGACCCAACCGTGGTGCTGCTCGACGAACCGTTCGCCTCCCTCGACGCTGCGCTGCGCGATCGCCTACGACATGACATTCGAGACGTTCTACGAGCGGCCGGAACGACGGCGATCCTCGTCACCCACGACCGCGCAGAGGCACTGTCGCTCGGCGATCAGGTGGCGATCATGCGCGACGGCAAGATCATCCAGGCTGGACCGCCGCGTGAGCTCTACCGTCAGCCGGTCGACATCGGTGTCGCCACGTTCGTCGGCGAGGCGACCGTGCTCCAAACCGTCGTCGACCCGACGCGACCGACGTTCGCGTCGACGGTGCTCGGCGAGATGACGCTGCTGCATTCGGCAGCAGCCAACTGCCAGGTGGTCGTTCGGCCCGAGCAGGTCTGCGTGCGACGGCTCGATGCGATCAGGACGGCATCGTCAGCTGAGTGCGCCGGCGGCGCTTGTGGTGCGGCCGCCGAGTTTGCGGTTGGTGCCGGTGGCATCGGCCATGGCACCGTCAGACGCGTCGAGTATTACGGCCACGACGCCCGCGTCGACATCGATCTCGATGCAACGTTCATCGACGTCCACGGAGAATCCTCCAACGCCAACGGCGGAGTCGCCGGCAAAAGCGATGAACGGCCCGGCGGCCCCATCCGTGTGATCGCCAGGCTTCCCGGTTCGCAGTCCTGGGCCGACGGTGACCGGGTCGTTCTGCAGGTCGACTCGCCCGTATGGCCCCTTCCCTGACTACGACCAACTCCGCCGACCGCTGAAGCGGACACCGGAGTAAGTGGATTCGACCGTGAACGTTCCAGCGTCATCGGCAACCCAGCGATCGTTCAGAAGTCGGTCGCGACTCCGCCCTCTGCTTTGCGTTTGGCGACGAAGTCGCCCAATTCTTCCTTGACCGCAGCGTCCATCGGCGGAGGCTCGTAGGCACTGAGCATTTCTTTCCAGATCGAGTTGGCCTTCTGGTGCGCCTGCGGCGAACCGGCTTCCTCCCACGATTCCCAGTTGCGCCAGTCGGAGATCATCGGGTGGTGGAACGCCGTACGGAATCGCGCCTGGGTATGGGCGGTGCCGAAGAAGTGTCCGCCGGGGCCGACGTCGGTGATCGCCTCGAATCCGAGCGTGTCCTCGTCGACGATCACGGGATCGAGGAACGCGCACGCCATCTGCAGCATCTCGGCGTCGAGGATCATCTTCTCGTATCCGGCATGGAGGCCGCCCTCCATCCAGCCGGCACCGTGCATCATCATGTTGACGCCGCCCATCAACGCTCCCCAGATTGAGAAGACGGACTCGTACGCAGCCTGGGCATCGAGCGCGTTCGCCGCGCAGACGTTGGACGAACGGTACGGGAACCCGTAGCGACGGGCAAGCTGACCACCCATCATCGCCGTGCGCATGTACTCCGGCGTGCCGAACGCCGGAGCGCCGGACTGCATGTCGACGTTGGAGGTGAAGCCGCCATACACGGCAGGCGAGCCGGCACGAACGACCTGGGTCAGGGTGATGCCGGCGAGCGCTTCGGCGTTCTGCTGGGCGACAGCGCCTGCAAGCGTGACCGGTGCCATCGCTCCGGCGAGCGTGAACGGCGTCAGCACGACGACCTGATTGCGTGACGAGTATTCGAGGATTCCCTGCAGCATCGGAGTGTCCAGCCGAAGTGGTGACGACGAGTTGATGACCGTGAAGATCGACGGTTCCCGGTCGAGGGTCGCGTCGTCGATTCCTCGGGAGATCCTCACCATTTCGAGGCAGTCGATGTTGCGCTGGCGGCCGAGGCTGTAGGCGTGTATCGGTTTGTCCGTCAGCGTCAGCGCGTCGTACGTCGCGTCGAGATGGCGCACGGACGCATGGATGTCGATCGGCTCGACGGGGTACCCGGCGATGAAATTGACGACGTTGAGCATCTGCGACAGGCGCAGCAGATTCTGATAGTCGACATGGTTGCCGGTACGGCGCCCTCCGTCCATGCTGTAGGTGTTCGGCGCACTGGCGACGGAACCGATGGCGATGGCGTTGCCGCCGATCTCGAGGTTGTGCTCCGGGTTGTAGCTGTGGAGCGTGAAACTGGATGGAACGGTCGTGATCGTCTCCATCACCATCTCACGTGAGAAGCGCACCCGCGTCTCGCCGGGCCTGATGTCGGCGCCGGCCGCGCCGAGGAGACGTCTGGCCTCGGGTTCGAGGAACTCCATGCCGATCTCTTCGAGGATGCGCATCGAACCGTTGTGGATCATCTCCAACTCGTCGGCCGACACGACCTCCGTCGGGTGATAGCGAAGGTGCGGTTGACCGTATGGCCGCTGCTCCGGGAGCTTGCTGCGGACGACATCGCTGCGGCCGCCGCGACGCCGGCGAGCACCTCCAACGGTTTCGGCAGGATCGACAGCGTGAACACCGGATTCGGCCACGAAGTCACCTGGCGTCCCATTCGGCGTTCCGTTCGAGATGGTTGCACTGATGTTGCCGGTGTCGGACAAGGCGTTCCTCCCACGAATTCCTTGAACGATCGTACTGCAAATGGGCGGTAGGCGAAGTGCTGACTGTCTGGCGGGCCCGAACGACTAACGTCGGCGCTGCGTGAAGATTCGAGGACGCCGACCGCACTTCACCACCCGTGACCCTCGTGAGCGTGAAGAGCGTTTGTATCGGGTCGTCCACGGCGCGATCAAACCGATCTACCGCGCGCTGATCCCGACGAAGGTCGCCGGTCACCATCGGATCCCGGCCAGTGGCGGTGTGATCGTCGCTTCCAACCACGTCTCCTTCTTCGATTCCGTCGTGCTGATGAACTCGCTGTCGCGCCGCCTGTTCTTCATCGGCAAGGCCGAATACATGGACTCCTGGACGACCCGCAAACTGTTCCCGGCGATGGGTCTGATCCCGATCAACCGTGAGCAGGCGCGCAAGGCCGTCGCCTCACTCGAGGTCGCAGCAGGCGTCCTGCAACGGGGAGACATGCTCGGCATCTATCCAGAGGGCACGAGGACCCGCGACGGATTGCTGCACAGGGGACACAGCGGAGTGGCGCAACTGGCACTGATGACCGGTGCACCGATCCTGCCTGTCGGTCTCGTCGGTACCGGCCGGATCCAACCGGTCGGAACGAGGGTTCCACGCCCATTCCGTCGGGCGACCGTCCGGTTCGGTGAGCCGATCGACCCGACGTCGTACGGCGGGCCCGGTCGACGTCGACGACAACAGATTACGAACGACCTGATGGAGGCGATCCGCCGTCTCAGCGGCCAGGAGGTCTCTGACGATTTCGCCAGCGATGAACCGCCGCTGATACGCGGCGGAAACGAGTCGGTGTACCAGGTTCACCACGTCGGAGCGGTCGCCGCGTCGTGGCGTCAGGCCGCACAATTCACCGTCACGGACATGTGCACGAGTTTCGACGACGCCAGAGTCGGCAGGATCGAGCGCCTCAGCTGCCACATCGAACACGACGGCTCGGTCCGTTTCATATCCCAGCTGGCGGTGTCCGTCAAGTTCCAATCAGTCGGTTCAGCGATCCACGTCCCAGCACAGAGCCGTCAGCCAGAGTCATAATTTCATCAAAGGGGGAAGTCACATGGGGAACACCGTATATCAGGTGATCGAGCTGATCGGATCGAGTAGCGATTCGTGGGAACTCGCTGCGCAGAATGCCGTCAGGGAAGCTGCCAAGACATATCAGGATCTGCGTGTCGCCGAGGTCGTGGAGATGGATGTACTGATCGAGAACGGCTCGATCATCGCCTACCGAACGAAGCTCCGCCTGAGTTTCAAGAGTTCCTGAGCCGCTTCGCCGCCGCAGGTGCGTCGTCATAGATTGAGGCGATGCCCCAACCGGTCCTGTTCTGCTCGGCGACTGCCTGGGAATGCTCTGCCGACGAGTGGGGGACGGTTGCGCCAGGCTTGGTACCCGTGTTGCTGCAGCCCGGAGTGCGGGTGGCTGACAGTGACATCGCCCGGATCGATGTCGGATTCCTGTCGGCAGACCTGTGGCCGTACCAGTCGAGCAACTTCATGAAGGTTGCGACGCGGGCGATGAACCTGCGCTGGTTCCACACCGCCAGTGCAGGCGTCGACCATCCGGTCTTCGGGTCGCTCCTCGAGCGGGGTGTCCGTTTGACGACATCGTCTGGCGCTTCGGCAACACCTATCGCCCACACCGTCATCATGTATCTGCTGGCGATGAGCCGAAACCTGCCCGGATTCATCGACGGGCAACGCCGACAGCACTGGGAGCAACGAACCGTCGGCGACCTCGAAGGACGCACCCTCGGCGTCATCGGCATGGGCCCGATCGGGACCGAGGTTGCCAGACTCGCCAAGGAATTCGGGATGCGCGTCATCGCCATGCGCCGCACACCCTCCGGAGACGAACCGTGCGAGACGTGGACGCTCGACCGCCTCCACGATCTGCTGCCCGTCGTCGATGACCTCGTGCTGGCGGTCCCGCTTGCAGACGGAACGCGTGGGCTGATCGGCGCTGCCGAACTGGCAGCCCTGCCGTCGGGGAGCCGCCTGGTGAACGTCGGGCGTGGTGAACTCGTCGACGAATCGGCGCTCGTGGCGGCACTGCGATCCGGTCACGTCGGCGCCGCAGCACTCGACGTCTTTACGGTCGAACCATTGCCGACGGACAGCCCGCTGTGGGCGATGCCGAACGTCATCATCACGCCGCACTCGTCCGGGACCACCGCCCTCAGCACACAGCGGGCTGTGATGAGGTTCACCGACAATCTCCGGCGCTACATCAGCGGCGACGATCTCGTCAACGAAGTGCTGCGCTGAGAGCCTTGCTCGAGCGCGGCCGACGACGCCCGAACGGCCGCTACTCGGACGATTCGTTCAGCGTCGTTCGGTGCGATGCAAACCGACGCCCAGCCGCCAGTGTTCGATCACGAGGCGGTCGCCGTCAGGGTGCAACGAGGTGAGCACCGCTTCGGTCAGTCGCAGTTCGAACAGATGGAACGGCTCTGGGGGAGCGATGGCGCGGGCATATCCGGCTATCACGTCCGTATCAATGATCTCGATGGCGATGCCAGAGATCTTCACGTCTCCACCACTCATTGTTCCGTCACCCGGATTGGCGTGCACCGCGAAGCGGCCATCCCGAAGGAGGTCTTTGGCCTTGATCGATCCGGCCATCGAACCGGCGTAGAGAGCGTCCGCGTGGAACTGCAGTTCTGTTCCGCTGACCCGCGGCGCGCCGTCCAACCTCAACGTCGCGAGCACATGGTGTTTCGACGCCTCGAATCGGGCGAGTACCTGCGCTGCCAGCGCCGGCGCTTCGTCGGCGAATCGGGTCCATCGTGCGGGTTTGGCCTGCTCCATCCGCTCGACAGTAGACACTCCGCTCAGTCGGTGGTGACGAACTTGTCCATGCCGGTGACCTTGAGCAGGTTGGCGACCTGGGACGAAGCGTTCCGGATGCGAACACCGTTGCCGAGGAGGCTGGCGGCACTACCGATCACCCCGATGCCGGCAGAATCCATGAACGAAACTCCGCCGAGATCGAGCACCAGACGATCGTGCAGCCCAGCCAACCGGGTCACCGCCATCTTGAACGCCGGTGCCGTCGCCATGTCGATCTCACCGGACACCGACAGCACGGGCACGCCATCGTCGACAGTCTCGTCCAATCTCAAGCCGCCTTCCGACAACATAGGTTCCTCCAGAATCAGCGCATCGTGGCCGGATGCATCAGAATACGGTGCCGGTGCCACTCGCGCACATTTGCCGGCCGGGTCCCGACACGATGTGCGTCGGTAACTTCCACACTTCCACTCCGACTCTGCCTGCCTTTCCGAAGGCCTCACCGTCGGCGCGAGTGACGTCGGCTGGTGAGCACGCGCTCAGAGTTGCACAAGTTGCACGATGAGCCGATACATCGTCGACGTCGGCGTGCGATCCGGCTTCGAGCAGGCGAACAGCGTCAGCCGGTGGTCGGAACCGAAACGTGAGGACTGGTCGAGGACGTCGTTTGCTGCGTCCGTCGCCGCTGCAGCGGTGCCGACGTAGTCGATGTGGCTCTCGACGACCTGATAGCTGCAATCGACGCCGTTCTGGCTGGCCAAGATCACCATGCCAGTGGTCAGTCTGTCCAGTTGCCTGAACGGTGCCGGGGCAGTCGTGCGGTGGGCACCGAGCACCGAGTTTCCGCTGGAGCACAACGTGGCTGTACCAGGCATGTGGATGACGCCGGCACTGAACTGGCTCGTATTGACGACGCCGCCAGCGAGGCTGCCTTCGATGACCTGCCAGTCACCGATGAACGGCGCATGGATCACACCATGGGTCGACACGACGGGCGACGGAGCGGGGATCGGCGGTGGCGGGAGCGCCGGCGGAGTCGTCGTCCACGGCGTCCAGGCGTTCGATTCGGTGAGCATCGTGTTCCAGTTGTGCCCGGTGGTGTCGCCAACCCAGAGCGTCAACTGGCCGATGTCCTTGTCGTCCGCCAAACCGATCCAGCCGGTCAGGCTGACCCCGGGAGGGAGAGCCGCAAGCGGGTACCAGCCCGACCAACCCGAGCCCACCCCTGGCGTTGCGTAGTCGTGCCAGACGGTGTTCCCTGCCACCCTGAACATCTCCTGGTTGCTCGACCAGTTACGCCAGACCCCGACGTCGCCGGTCGCACCTGCGGCCGAGCCGAGCGGTGACCACGCTGACCATCCACTGCCGATACCAGGTGTCGAGAACGAGTGCCAGACCTGACCGTCGCCTGCGCTGACGTACAATTCCTGGTTGTTGACGTTGTTTCGGCTGACGTGAACGTCGCTGCCCGGTGCGATTCCGGGTGCCGGCGTGCCCAGCGGCGACCATGCGGACCAGCCAGATCCGAGGCCGGGGGTGGAGAAGCTGTGCCACACCTGCTGGTCCTTGCCGAGGACGTAGACCTCTTGGTTGTCGAGGTAGTTGCGGCTGACGACGACCTGGCCGTAGACGCCGGGTGCCGGGCGGCCCAACGTTCCCCAGCCGGACCAGCCGCTGCCGCGGCCCGGCGTGACGAAGTCGTGCCACACGCTGCCGTCCGTCGAAACGACGTAGAGCTCAGGATTGTCGAGGTAGTTCCGGTCGTAGCCGACCTCGACCGAACTGATGCCGGCAGGTGGCCCCGACAGCGTCGACGGCACGCTCCAGGCGCCGTTACTGCCGAACATGTGCATGACCTGGTTTCCCTGGATCCAGAACTGTTCGGGGTTGCGTGTGGTGTTCAGGCCGGTCGTACGCGGGTAGTGGTCGACCGATGTCCCGAGTGGTCCGGCCGCCGACACGGCCGAGATGCCCGACAGCGTGACGAACCCGGTGACCATCGCCGCACTCACGACCAACACTCTCAATGACCTGACGTTCATTTCTCTCCCACCCCGGCGCCCGCGCCAGACTGTAGTGGAGCAGGCACCGAGGGCGATCACAGCTCCCGGGAATCGCCGGAACCGGTTGATCACTCCCCGATGTCCTCGTTCCATACCTCGGGGTAGGCGCTGATGTAGTCGCCGAGCAGTGCGACGCACCGGGGATCATCGAGGATGACGACTTCGACACCGTGCTCGGTCAGCCAATCGTGACCGCCGACAAAGGTCTGCTGCTCACCGATGACGAGGCGACTGATACCGAATTGACGGATCAACCCGCTGCAATACCAGCACGGGGACAGGGTGGTCGCCATCGTCATGCCGCGATAGGAGCGCTGTCTGCCAGCATTGCGGAAGGCATCGGTTTCACCGTGGATCGATGGGTCTCCGAGTTGCACCCGCCGGTTGTGTCCCCGTCCGAGGAGCGTTCCGTCCGCCGCGAACAACGCACCCCCGATAGGGATGCCACCCTCGGCGAACCCGATCTGGGCCTCCTCGAAGGCGATATCGAGCATCTGACGATTGTCCATCGTCCAGTCCTACCACGAACGCCGCAGACGCCCGCGCGAGAGTTCGCCACCCCCGTCCTCGTGAGTCGATGCTCGAAACGTCGTGTTCACCGCGGTGACACCCGTGTCCGATCTGTTCCTCATGACGAATATGAGATGACAAGCCGTCCGGCGCAGGCAACGCTGGACGGCGCTCACTCCCGCTCCATCGACCATTGTCACGAAATCAACTGATGCAAACCGTTCTTGTGCGCCACTGCGCCTGTCCACATCTCAACGACCGGGATTTCCGCGAACATGTTCGCAACGGGGCGATCACCGCTGCGCCGCTGCATCTGCGCACCGGCGTGGGTTGCGAGGCATGCCAGGACGGTATCGACGAGCGTATCAGGTCGGTGAACGAGGCAATCCCCTTCGCCTGACCTCGTCGTCGATCCACCAACGCAACGACGCTCAGGACGGGCACTGCCGATATTTCGCCGTACGCCTACTGGCGTTGTCACACACGCAGATCCCACGCAGGGAATATTCTCGTGCAGCAGCATCGAAATAACCAAACCCCACCGTGCTGAGGAGCGTGTCAAGATCACAACGCAATGGTCCGCCCGCCAAGCGTTGTGCCAGAGGCCCTCGTCGTTCCCGCAAGGTTGAACACGAGGGCCTCTCTATCTGTCCGCTACGTCGTGCTGCTGACCCTGACCGATTCGTCAGAAGGATGCACGGAGACCGCCGACGTCGTGCTGGCAGAGTACGTTCTGCAAATGACTCCGACCCGGCTCGATGCGTTGGCCACGCTGCGTAGCAGGACGTCGACGAGCCATCGCCGTCTGGAGACCGGCCTCGGACTGATGTCGGATGACCTGACGATGGGCCGGTATGTGGTGCTTTTGTCGAGATTCGCGGCGCTCCATCAGACGCTCGACGATCAAATTGCCTCGGCGCTGGTTCCCCATGCCGGTTGCACCGGGTTCGACGGGCTCGATATCGAAGGGCGTCGGAAAATGCCATCGCTGCGCACTGATCTGGCAGCGCTGAACCAGCGAATGCCGCCACCGTGCGGGCATTTCGACGACATTTCGTCCGTCGCCGGCGCGCTTGGCGCGATGTATGTCTGTGAGGGCGCCTCGCTCGGCGGTCGGGTGATCGGTCCGCGTGTTCGGACGATGCTCGGTGACGGGACCCCGACGGACTATTTCGAGTCCTACGGCGACGACGTCGCCGATCGATGGGCGACATTTCGTCGCGCCCTCGTCCTCGCGCTCGTGACGGATGACGACATCGATGCAGCCGTGACGGGTGCCGTCGGTGTGTTCGATCGATTCTCTGCGGTGTTGCTCGGTGACTGAGCTGTGGATGGCACCCGTCGATCTCGACAACTGTGCTGCCGAGCCGATCCATGTACCAGGGGCTATCCAACCCCATGGCGTCTTGATCGGTGTCACCGAACCAGCGCTCACGGTTGCCGTCTCCTCGACCAATCTGTCGGCGTGGTTCGGGATCGATTCGGACGCAGCAGTCGGTATGGCACTCGCCGGGCTCATCGGGCAGGAGGGCCGCGACCGCGTCGATCGGGCTCGCCAGCTCGACTGGGTCCAACGACATGACGAACTCGTGTTGAGGATCGACGCACGGCTCTATGTCGCCACGTTGTACCGGTCCGGTCCGTATCTCGTCATCGAGCTCGAGCGGGACGACGCCGAGGAGCAGCCTGCGGGCTCGGTCGCCCGCGAGGCATCGATGGCGCTGCAGGCAAGCCGCACGGTGCTCGAAGTTGCAGCGGAGGCGGCGAGATGGATCCGCTCACTCACCGAATTCGACAGGGTCATGGTGTACCGGTTCGACGCCGATTGGAACGGGGAAGTGATCGCCGAACACAAGCGAGACGATTTGAACACGTTCCTCGGCCTGCACTATCCGTCGACCGATATTCCGGCCCAAGCGCGAGAGTTGTATCGCCGAAACTGGCTGCGGGTGATCCCGGATGTCGCTTATCGACCTGTCTCGCTCTTCCCTGCGGTTGCATACGAATCGGAACGGCCACTCGATCTGAGTGCTTCGACCCTGCGAAGCGTGTCACCGATCCATATCGAATATCTCACCAACATGGGCGTCGGGGCGTCGATGTCCGTCTCGATCGTCATCAACGGCGCGCTCTGGGGCCTGATCGCCTGCCATCACTATTCCGGAGCGCACCGCCCTGGTGTGATCGTCCGTAACGCTTGCGAGTTCCTCGCCCAGCTGATCTCGTTGCGGCTCGCCGAGACGATCGATTTGGACACGAATACCCACACACTCGAGCTGTCGGCGATTGCCGATCAGGTCGCAGATGCCTTCGCCGCTGCGACCCAGTGGAGCGTCGACGACGTGCTCCAGGATCAGCAGGATCACGTGCTCGAGCTGGCGGATGCGTCTGGCGTCTACGTGTTCGCAGAGGGTTTGATCAGCCGCCTCGGCTCGACTCCTCCCGATGCCATCATCGCCGACATCGTTGCCTACTGGCCCGAAAACCATGACACTTTCCATACCGAACACCTCAGCGAACTCTGTCCGGCGGCGAGACGGCATCTCGGCACGGCGAGCGGCGTGCTGGCGCTCGCGCTGACTTCGGATCGTAAGGAGTTCGCATTGTGGTTCCGTGCTGAGCTCGTGCGCTCGGTCGATTGGGGCGGCGATCCGCACAACGCCAAGATCGCAGCAGTCGAGGCGGACAGCGTGCGGCTCAGCCCGAGGAAATCGTTCGACCTGTGGCGTGAAACGATCAGCGGCCATTCGCAGCGCTGGAACGACAGCGAAGTCCGGGCAGCGCAGCGGTTTGCGCGCCATCTCGGCGCGGCGCTGCTCCGTCGCGAGCGGGATTCGGCGACGCTCGCCAAGGATTTGCAACGGGTCATGCGACCGGCAGCGCTGCCATCCGTGCCCGGCTACGACTTCGGGGTGTACTTCGAACCTGCCGGCAAGGGTGGCATCGGTGGCGACTGGTACGACGCCTTCACCGTCGAAGACCATCTCGTGGTGGCTGTCATCGGCGATGTCGCCGGCCACGGCCTCGAAGCTGCCTCGGAGATGGCACAGCTGCGCAATACGCTCCGCGGATTCTTGATCGACCGCCCGGATCCGGCCGATGCGCTGCAACGTCTCGATCGGGTGATGCTGCAAGTGCTGCCCGGCTCGATCGCAACGTGTGTCTGTTCAGTCATCGACACGTCGACCAACGAAATGTTGATCTCGCACGCAGGTCATCCTCCGGCGCTTCGCATAGCTGCCGGACTGGCCGAATTCCTGCGACTCGACGGTGACCAGCTGCTCGGCTTCAGCGTCGTGAAACGCAACAACCAGTTGGTCCGTCTGCAGCCGGGCGAGATCGTCGTGCTATACTCGGACGGACTCGTCGAGACTCGTCTCCAGACGTTCGACACCAGGCTCGACCAACTGAAGACCGAGGCGATACGCGTCTTCGCCGATCCCTCGGACGTTCGACCGGCTGCCCAACTCGCCGCCCGTCTCACCGACCATGGCAAAGCAGACGACATCACGGTCCTCTTCGTCCAACGACAGCAGCACGGCGAGTTTCGAAACGAACCAGGCGGAAAGAGCTCCATTCAAAATTCGTCCCGACAAAACCAAACCGCTCGGCGGGCTGTGTCGTGACCTTTTCGTAGCGCAACGGTCCGCCCGCCGAGCGTTATAACAGAGGCCCGCACTGCTCCCCTCCCGCAGGGTCGAGTATGCGGGCCTCTTTCATTTTCCCCTCACTCCGACGGCGACCTCCGGGTTTCTCTCGCCGCCGGGCATCGATGCGTCGATGGCGAAGTCTCCGTCTCCGTCTCCGTCTCAGGAAAAGAGAAACACGAGCCGGTGGTTCGCCGACCGACCCGTCGTCGGTCGCTGGTGAGCGACGAGCTACCGTTTCGCAATGACCGGAATGCCATAGCGGCCAAAAATCTGCGCTCATGAGTGCGACCATCAGCTCGTGATCGTTCTGTTGCTGAAATTCCTATGACCAACATGTGGCCAACGGAGAGCGAACCTCCCGTGCCCAAACCCCACCTATCGGACATGCTGGGATGTCGTGAGACGTGTCCGCCACCGATGCGCCAGACTTGGCGCTGGTCTTTTGTGGCGGAGGTGGACGGGAATCGA
>JAYTOR010000052.1:0-2907 GCA_043747685.1 Actinomycetota bacterium | reverse complement strand
GTTGCCGAGGATGATCAACATGACGCCCTGCCATGCGAGTTGGCCGGCGAGCGTCACGACGAACGCAGGCAATCCGAGCAGGGTGATGATCGTGCCTTGTAGCGCACCGATAGCTGCACAGGCCAGCAGAGCGATGAGTATCGCTACCCACCACGGCCAGCCGGTCTTGTGGGAAACGAGTTCGGCGACGATGATGCCGCCCATGCCGGCGACGAAGCCTGCGGACAGATCGATCTCACCGAGCAACAGGACGAATACTTCTCCCATCGCCAGCAGCATGAACACCGCTCCCTGCACCAGCAGGTTGACCATGTTTCCGGTGCTGAGAAAATGAGAATTGAGCGATTGGAAGATGCCGCCGATCAGCAGCAGCCCGACGACGACGGGCAGCACGCCCGTGTCGCCGCCGCGCACCTTTGCGAGCCAGCTCGCGACATAGGCTCCGACCGAGCCGCTCGAGGACTGCTGCAGTGGGAGCGGGCCTCCAGGTGCGGGTTGGTCCGAAGGCACCGCCGGGTCAAGCGTTTCCATGTACGGTTCCGTTCAGCTCGGGACCGGGTCGTTGCCCGGGATGGTACGCGTCGATGTCCCGGCGGTCATGTAGTCGACGACGATGGAACGATTGAATTCGTTCGCCGGGCCGGAGGCCGCCAACCTTCCGAGATACAGGATCGCCAGGCGGTCGGCGACCTCAAAGACATCGTTCAGGTTGTGACTGATGATGATCACTGCCAGGCCTCGATCGGCGAGCGTCCGCACGAGCTGCAGCACCATCGTCGTCTGGGCGACGCCGAGGGCGGCGGTCGGCTCATCCATGATCACCAGCTTCGAGTTCCACATCACTGCTTTGGCGACGGCGACTGCCTGGCGCTGGCCGCCCGACAGCGAGGCGACAGGTTGACGGATCGACCGCACCGTCGTGACCGAAAGTCCCTGCAGTGTGGAAGCAGCCTGCTTCTCCATTGCTTCCTCGTCGAGCAGTTGACGTACGGTCGTCTCGCGACCTAGATACATGTTCTGGACGATGTCCAGGTTGTCGCACAGCGCCAGATCCTGGTAGACCGTTTCGATTCCCAGCTCAGCGGCATCGCGAGGTGTGTGGATATCGACGCTCCTGCCGTCCCAATAGATCTGCCCGCCGTCGGGGGCATAGATCCCGGCGATGATCTTGATGAGCACCGATTTGCCGGCGCCGTTGTCACCGACCAGGGCGGTGACCTGTCCTGCGGGGATGTCGAGGTGCACGTCGATGATGGCGCGCACCGCCCCGAAGTGTTTACTGACGCCCTCGAGGCGCAGGAGTGGGCCTGCGCCCCCGGGTGCTGCGGGGGCAGCAACGGGGAACGCAGGTGATGTCGGGAGGTTCATGCACTGGCCGCCGTTCAGCCAGTGATGCCGGCGCTCGTGCAGGCCGCCGCAAAGCTTCCGGCGCAGAGGTCCGAGAACTTGACGAACCCGTCCTTGACCACGGTCGCCCCCATGTTCGCAGTGGTCACCGACAACGGTGTCAGCAGGACCGATGGCACCTTTGCGGTCTTGTTGTCGGTCGCCCCGTTGACCAGTGTCGCCGGCGGGGCCTGTCCGGCCCGTAGGTATATGGCCAAGGCGACGGCCGCCTGTGCTTCCAGGTAGATCGGCTTGTAGACACTCATGCACTGATAGCCCGCAAGGATGTTCTGCAGGCCCTGCAGTGTTGCGTCCTGCCCGGTGACTGGCACCTTCTTGGCGGGAACGTTCAACGTCTTCAGTGCCGAGATCACGGCGTTGCCGATGCCGTCATTTGCGGCGACGACGGCGTTGATGTTGTTGTGCGCCGTGAATTGCTGCTGGAAGTTCGTGAGCGCTTTCTGATTGTCCCATGTCCCGGCGGGCTCGCCGACTTTGGTGTAGGAGCCGTCGGTGAACTTCGGAGCGAGAACAGACGTGTACCCTTGAGCGAACAGCGTGGCGTTGTTGTCGGTCGGATCGCCGTCCATCAACAGGACCTGCGGCTTGGCCACGTTCCATGCGGCCACACAGTCGACCATCCCCTTACCGATCTGCTGGCCGACGATGACGTTGTCGAAGCTCACGTAGTGGCTGGCTGATCCGTTCAAGGTGATGCGGTCGTAGTCGATGACCTTGACACCCTTGTCCGCAGCGTTCTTTTCGATCGCTGCGCCGCTGCCCGAGTCGAGTGGATCGATGATCAGCACGCTCGCGCCGTTGGTGATCGCCGCTTCTGCCTGCGTTTGCATCGTCTGAGCGCTTCCCTGAGCGTTTTCGACTTGGAAACTCCCGGCCGCCATCCCAGCGGACTGGAACGCTTTGGTGAGATACGGCTCGTCGAAGGCGACGTATCGCGCCGATGACTGGGTGTCCGGTAGCAACACGACGATGCTGCCCTTGCCTTTGGCGACGAGGTCCTTGAGCCCGGCCATCGCCGCGAAGTCGCTAGTGAATGATGCGATGCTTAGCGTGCCCGTGCCAGCACCTGGGGCGGAGGAGGCGGGCGTGACTTTGGTCGAGGTGCTACTGCCGCAGGCGCCAAGGGCGACTGTGCCCAGTAACGCCAGCGAGGTGGCAAACGTGCGTTGTCCATGTCTCTTCATCTTGTGTCCTTCAGTTCACTGAGTCGTGCTGTATCCGCCTCAAATCAGCGGGCAGCATCGACTATGGGCACGGCCACGGTCTTGCGGACAGGGGAAAAGGTCCCAATGACACCGGATCGGCCGCCCGCCGCAGACGCGGTCGGGAGAGGTCGCAGCGTCAGCTTCCGGTGCCGGTGCCGGTGCCGGTGCCGCCAGCGTCCGAGATCATGCTGACACCGATGTCGTCGCCCGTCCCGAGACGATCGTCATCGGCAGCGAAACGATGCCGACACCACACCTCGCCGTTGCGTGTTGGCTGGCATTGGATTCGAGCGGC
>JAYTOR010000051.1:0-27793 GCA_043747685.1 Actinomycetota bacterium | reverse complement strand
TGGGGTTCGACGTCACCGAGGAAGAAGCGGTCGACGCGGCCGGCGATCGCCGGGGTGCGGAACTCCAGGCGCTTTCCGGCGGCGAGGTGCGACGCTCGGATTCCGCCGAGCAGCAGCGCACCGACCGCTGCGCGATCGGCGACGATGTCCGCTTTTGAACGCACCTTCGAACACGTCGCTCCGGCCGGCGAGCCTTCGAGGCGATACCGAGAGCCCTCGACCTCGATCACGAACCCGTCATCGGTGCCGTAGGTGCGCGCTCGGAGACAGGCGGCGATATCTACGGGCCGGAGCCACGTCCCGTCCGTGATCTCGTCGGTGCGCAGCGCCCGCGGATCGGCGAGCAGCATCGGCAGCGGGTCGTCCAGAGGAATCATCTCCGAGGTGATCTGTCCGACGAGGTCGACGTTGACGAGCGTGTGCCACAACGCCGCGTGCGCCGCGGCAGTCACGGCGACGAGCTCGACGACGTCCAACGCACGCTTCTTGTGCCCGTTGTCCCATCGAGACTCGATCCGATAGACGGCGTAGCCGTCGGCGTGGAGGAGGTACCAGACAGGCGAGAATCCACCAGCGGGTCCGCGCCGGCCTCCCTCGAGTGCCCGCCACCAGTCGGTGCTGCGGGTGACCTCCCCTGGACGCGTCGTGCGATAGCGCTCGTAGATCTCGGCGATCAACGGTTGAGCGTTGGCATCGTCGACGAAACGCACCGAACCCGCCCCGATATCGACATCCCTGCGGAACGCCGCGCGGCTGTGATCGAGTCGTGCCGACCGGACGCGACTGGCGATCCCGTAGCCGAACCGCTCGTAGATACCACCCTCGCTCGAACTCAACGCCGCAAGTGGCTCTCCACGCTCTGCAATGTCGACGTGTACGAATTCGAGCAGTTCGGTGAGAATGCCCCGCCGGCGGTGCGTCGGTGCGACTGCGATCCAGGTCACCCCGCCGGTCGGAAGTACCGCTCCCCCGGGCACCGTCATCTGCAGCGAAAAGGCGCCGGCGACGCCGACGATTTCCCCGCCGTCGAGGGTGATGCGGAATCGCTCCCACTCCATCAACGACAACCGTCTACGCATGTCGTCGGGTTCGACGTGGAAGCCGAACCCACGGGCGTCGGCCGCGAAGACCGCTTCCGCCTCGTCGTCTCGCGGTGCTCGAATCGTCAGCTCAGCCATGACCGAGAGTCTGGCACCCTCTCCCGCCTGCGCACCTCACGATTTTGCTTGCTGCCCGCAATCGATGAATCGCTCCGGCAAGGTCGTCGGCGGCGCGGTCACCGGCTGCGGCGCATGCCGGCGACAGCAGGTCCCACAGCAGGAAATTGTGCACCATCCCGACGTCGCGTCGTACCGTCACCGTCACCCCGGCGGTGACCAGGCGCTGCCCGAAGGCCTCTGCCTGATCGCGCAGCGGGTCGAATTCGCACGTGAGGACGAGTGTCGGGCAAAGGCCGCTGAGATCCGCTGCCCGCAGCGGGCTGATGTCGGGGTCGGTCCAGCGCAAGCGGTCCGGAACCCAGTGCCTATTGAACCGCTCGACGTCGCCGGCGTCGAGCCCGAAGCCATGCGCGTACTTGTCCATCGATCCACCGTTCGCTGCGAGATCGGTATTCGCGTACAACAGCATCAGCAGATCGGGAGCGAGTTCCGTATCGCGAAGCTGAATCGCCGCGAGGGCTGCAACGGTGCCACCGGCACTGTCACCGACGACGGCGACGAAATCCGGACTTTCACCGAGCTCGTCGGAGCATGACGAAACCCATTCGAGTGCAGCGACGGCGTCATCGATCGCCGCGGGAAAAGGATGTTCCAGCGACAGGCGGTAGTCAACGGAGAGAACGGAAAGTCGGCTGCGATCAGCCAGACGGCGGCAGGCGCGATCGTGCGTATCGACGCCGCCGATCGTCCATCCCCCGCCATGGAGATAGACGACGACAGCGCCGCTCCGCCCGTCCGGACGGTAAAGCCAGGCGCGACAGCGGCCGTTTGCGAGCGATACATCGATGGTCGCCATCTCCGGGCCTGCCGGCCGTAGGCGTACCCGTTCCGCCGTGGCTCAGCGCAGCTCCACCACATCGCCGGACGCGCTCATCGGCGGCCCCGCAGACATCGAGGCGATGAACTCTTCCAGTTGATGGTCCGCAAATACTGGACGCTCTGGAGCACGTTCGTCGCCACCCGGGGCTCGTATATTTGTCATATGTATAATATTAGTCTCAAGACCATTTTTGTCAACCGCAAGCTCTCATCGTGGCGATGATGGTCGGCCCACGCAAGCGCGAGCGCACAAGGTCGGCGATTCTCGAAACGGCGTTGAGCCTGTTTGCGGAGCATGGCTACGAGACGACGACGATGGCTGACATCGCTGCGGTCGCCGGAGTGGTGCGCCAGACGGTTCTCAACCATTTTCCACGCAAGGACGACTTCGTACTGGCATGGGGGACGCGACGCCGGGAAGCGCTCAATGCCGTCACGCCTGTGGTCCACAACCATGAAACGGCGTGGTCGACGATCCGGCAGCTCTATGACACCCTCGCCCACCTCAACGAGCAGGAACGGGCCCTCGCTCAGGCACTGCACCCGTACTACGAGACGATTGCCTGCGGTCGCCAGGTGCCAGATGCCATCATCAACGCCATCGAACGAGGTCGGGCGGAGGGTGAATTCGACAGGTTGGTTTCAGCGGACATCGCCGGCGAAGTGCTGACGGCCGTCTACTTCGACGCCCTGGGTCGATGGCTGAGGTCCGCTGAACCCGGACCTTTCGAGCCGATCCTGCTTCCACGAATCGACCTCGTCGTACGAGGTTTGGCGGCAGGGCACTGACCTGAAATCGCATCGACCTGAAATCGCATCGACCCGAAAACGGACCGCCCGACGGGGGCATCGAGCGGCGGTGATCAGGCGTCGCGGCGTGACTGCAGGATCGCTGCGACAGCTTTGCCATCTGCTTGACCCTTGGTTGCCTTCATCACCCTGCCGACGAGTGCACCGACAGCCTTCTGGTCGCCGTTGCGATATTTCTCCCACGCAGCCGGATCGGCAGAGATGGCCTCGTCGACAACCGATTCGAGGGCGCTGGAATCCATCGCCTCGAACCCTTTTGCTGCGGCGATCGCTTCCGCATCTCCGCCGTTGTTGGCAACGAGTTCAGCGAGCACGGTTTTGGCTTGGGTTGCGCTGAGCTTGCCATCGACCTCGAGACGCGTGAGCACTGCGAGGTCGGCTGCCGGGACGTCGGGGCCATCGGCGAACGCTTCCTTGACGTAGATCAATGCTCGGCCGGCATCGCCACCGAGGTGGGCGACGGCGAGGACGTATTCGTCCTGGCCGCGGGAGGTCACGACGCTGATCGCCTCGCCGGACGCCGGCTGACCGGTGACCATGGACAGGTGGGCGCGACGAGCAGCGGGAAGTACGGGGATCGATTCGCGGATCTCTTCGATCCATTCGGCGCTCGGCACGATCGGGACGAGATCGGGCTCCGGGAAGTAGCGGTAATCGTCGGCGTCTTCCTTGGTCCTCAAGGTATGTGTCCGACCGTCTGTCTCGTTCCAGTGGCGGGTCTGTTGGATGACCGTGTCGCCGGCTTCGATGAGGTCGATCTGGCGGCGCATCTCGTAGTCGATCGCCCGGCCGACGGAACGAATCGAGTTGACATTCTTGATCTCACAGCGTGTACCAAACGGTTCACCGGGCTTGCGAACACTGACGTTGGCGTCGACGCGCATCGAACCCTCTTCCATCTTGGCGTCAGAAGCGCCGATGGCGATGAGGATGTCGTGTAGTTCGCTGACGTACATGCGCGCCTGCTCGCTCGTGCGGATGTCCGGCCTGCTGACGATCTCGACGAGCGGAACGCCGCAGCGGTTGAAGTCGAGCAGCGAATGCTCTGAACCATGGATACGTCCGCCGGTGCCACCGACGTGGGTCGACTTACCGGTGTCCTCCTCCATGTGGGCGCGCTCGATGCCGATGCGCTTGCCGTCCGGCAGCATCAGGAAGCCGTCGATGTTCATCGGGATGTCGTACTGGCTGATCTGGTACGCCTTGGGTAGGTCCGGGTAGAAGTAGTTCTTGCGGTGGAAGATGCTCGGCTGCACTTCGCAGTTGAGTGCCAGCCCGATGCGGATGGCATGCTCGACGGCTGCCTTGTTGAGCACCGGCAGCGCGCCTGGCAGTCCCAGCGTCACCGGGTCGATGTTCGTGTTCGGCTCGTCACCGAAGTGGTTCGGCGACGACGAGAACATCTTCGTGTTCGTCGCCAGTTCGACGTGGACTTCGAGCCCGACGACGAGCTCGTAGCCGTTGACGATGTCGACGTCGTCATCGACATCGTGGGCGGCCGCTTCGGGGACTTCTGCTGTCATCGTCATTTCGATGCCAACCTTTCGAGTTCAGCTGCGACTTGGAACATGACCGGCTCGCCGAGCGCCGGTGCCAGTACCTGCACGCCGATCGGCAGGCCCTCGTCGCCGACCCCGTATGGCACGCTGATGCCGGGGTGGCCCGCAAGGTTGGAGGCGATCGTGTAAAGGTCGCAGAGGTACATCGACAACGGGTTGTCGCCCTTGTCGCCGAAGTGGAATGCCTCCGAGGGTGCCGTCGGTGTCATCAGCACGTCGACCTGTGCGTATGCCTTGGCGAAGTCCTGGGCGATCAGCGTGCGGATGCGCTGCGCTTTACCGTAGTACGCGTCGTAGTAGCCGGCCGACAACGCGTAGGTGCCGAGCATGATGCGTCGCTTGACCTCGTCACCGAAACCCGCTGCGCGCGATGCCGCCATCATCTCGCCGGTCGAAGGGGCGTCGACACGCAACCCGTAGCGGACGCCGTCGAAGCGTGAGAGATTGCTGCTGGCCTCAGCGGGGGCGACGATGTAGTACGCCGTGAGGCCGAAGGTGAATGCCGGAACCTGCACATCGACGATCGTCGCTCCCGCTGCTTCCATCGCCGCGAACGCTGCGTCGAGGCGACCGTTGACATCGTCGTCTGCCCCCGTCGGCAGATCGGTGATTCGACCGATGCGGAGCCCTTCGACCCCGCGATCGAGCACGCTGGACACCGGCGGAAACGGTTGTGGTAGCGACGTCGAGTCCATCGGATCGTGGCCGCCGATCGCTTCGAGCACAACTGCAGCATCGGCAACGGAATGGGTGAACGGACCGATCTGGTCGAGGCTCGACGCGAAGGCGATCAACCCGTACCTCGACACTGTCCCATACGTCGGCTTGACCCCGACCACGCCGCACAACGCAGCTGGTTGGCGAATCGATCCGCCGGTATCGGAGCCGAGGGCGAACGGCGCAAATCCGGCAGCCACCGCCGCCGCGCTGCCTCCGCTCGATCCGCCTGGGACACGGGAAGGGTCATGAGGGTTGCGCGTCGGTCCGAATGCGGAGTTCTCGGTGGACGATCCCATGGCGAATTCGTCGAGGTTCGTCTTGCCGATGGTGATGGCACCGGCGGCTGCCAGACGGTCGACGACGGTGGCGCTGTACGGCGGCTTCCAACCCTGGAGGATCTTCGAAGAACACGTCGTCTCGACCCCGTGGGTGCACAGGTTGTCTTTGAGGGCAACGGGCACGCCGGCAAGCACGCCGACCGGGTTGCCGGCAGCAATCTGGTCATCGACGATCGCTGCCGCAGCCCGTGCGCTCTCCGCAGTCACGAGGTTGAAGGCATGCAGCTCGGGATCGCCGGCGTCGATTCTGGCGAGGTGTTCCTCGACGACGTCGACCGCGGTGCGATCACCGTTGCGGATCTGCTCGGCGAGGGCGATGACGCCGGCGAAGTCGCTGGTCGATGGCGTGGCGGGGATGCTCATCAGGCTTCTCCTGCCATCGGCGGGACGCGGAATCGACCGTCTTCGGATGCCGGCGACGCAGCGAGGACCTCTTCCCGGTCGAGGCACGGCTTGACGACATCCTCACGCATCACGTTGCTCAGCGGAAGTGGGTGTGTCATCGGCTCGACCGAGCTCAGGTCGAGCGAATCGATGTCGGCGAAGTGTTCGAGCATGCGACCCAATTGGGTGGTGTAGCGCTCGACTTCGTCGGCCGTGATTGCGAGGCGGGCAAGCTTGGCGACGTGGACGACGTCGCTCTCGGCGAGTCTGGCGGTACCGGGTTCTGACACGAATCGAGCCTACCGAGGCTTGCGGCTCGGCCATCGTTGAGTTTCCTCAGGGAGAACGTCGCGACGACGCCACCAACGAGCCCGGACGCTCCGCCATTTTTTGCCGCACGAGCTGCGCCGCTACCGCCGTAGCGTGGTCTCGTGTTCAGGGGAGGCTCCGATCCGGACAATGTGGACGCACCCGAATTCTCCGCGCCAAGCGAACACTGGGACCATCATGATGATCACGATGATCACCGAAACCAGCCGCTGACGGCACCTGATGTCCCTCTGCAGCGACGACGCCACCGACCCGGTCGGTGGGTGGCTGGGCTCGTGGCGGCGCTCGGCGTCGGGGCTTTCGTCTCCGGAGGCGAGCGGCATCGCAGCATGGTGCCTCCCGACGGGTTCGACGATTTCCGCGCCGTTGATGCAGTACGCCGACTCGATGAGGCCGGAGCCGACATCGCTTTTGGAGGACGAATCGCCCGTCGCTCCAAGGCGAAGTCAGGCAGCAGCCGTTCGTCTCGACGCCACCTGGCGATCGGTGCGGTTGCAGTCCTCGTTGTAGCCATCGCCGTCGTCGAACGAGACGCCGGTAACGACGCCTCGCCGAGTTCGGCGCCGGCGACCGTGCCGTCTGTTCGATCGGCGACAGCGACAGCGACAGCGACGACGACAGCACCGTCGGTGTCCTCCCGCCCGCAGAACACTCCGTTGTTGGCCAACAGCAACGGGTGGGGACTGTTCATCGCCCAACAGGACCACCTCGGCAGTATCGCGACCGTCGAACGCATCGATCTCGCCAGCGGTACGGTGGGGACTGTAGCCCGAACCTTCACCAACGGATTCTCGGTGCTGGTCGGGAAAGGTACCGACGCCACCGTGCTGACGGCGGCCGACCTCGGCGGGGCGACGCAGGCGGTGCCTGGCCCGAACGGAGCGCTGTGGGTGATCGACGATTCGACCATCGATCCGACGAGTCAGCGGACCATGCGGTTGGTCCAGCCGCACCCTGGTGCTTCACCGGAAGTGGTCTCGACGATCGACGTGTCGTCGTCCGGTATCAGCTATCTTGCCGGGTCGACCGCCGCCGGCGACCCCGTCTACTCGGGTCCCGACGGCACGTACTTCGAATTCGACCCCGTCACCAACAACTCCAAGCGGGTCGCCAGCGGCGCGGTGATGTCCTACGAAGATGGCAACTATTCGACAATCGACTGCGACGACGTTGGCCATTGCACCGTCTCGATCCATGGCCCGACAGACACGTTGACGCTCGACTATTTCCACGGCATGGAGGTATCGATCGCTCCTGACGGCACCCACGCCCTCGTCGGCAACATCGGCGGCAATCCGAACCGGCTGAATGTTGTCGATCTCCACACCGGCACCTCGAGAAGCGACATCACCCTCAGCGGAGTCGACGTCACGCAATCGTTCAGTGCGGCCTGGACGCCCGACAGCTCAGCGGTCATCATCCTCGCCGACAGCGCGATGCTCGTTGTTCCGGTGGCGGCGAGACAGCTGGGCAGCCCGATATCGCTGCCGGCCGATTTCCTCAACGTCAACTCGCTCCTCGGTATCGCCTGACACGCCAGTCGCGCCGTGAGGACGTTGCGGACGGCGCAGCGACGCGCGTGCATGTGACGTAGCGTGGCGCGGTGTTCAGGGGACGAGCAGATCCGGAAGATGCCGATCCGCTCGAAGTGCTGACCCCTAGGAGGGGCGGTGGCGAGTCTGCCGGCTGGAAGGCGGGGTCCGGCTCGGGTGACGCTTCTCGTTGGAGCGCCTCCTCCGGTGACGATGCGGCGGGATCCGATGACGTCGTCGGCGTCTCAGTTCGCCGGACCCGGCGAGCAATGCCCAGTGTGTGGTGGGTGGTCGCTGCCGTCGGGACGCTGGTCGTCGTTGCCTTCGTCTTCGGAGGTGAGGGCGTCAACAGGCCTCCGGTGGCGGCGCGGATAACGCTCGCTCCGATCTCCACACCGAGTACTACGTTTGGAACGCTGTCGAACATCGCACCGATCGGTCAACCGCAGATCAGCTCGCGGGCGCCCTCCCCGACACCACTGCCAGAACCGACATTCCCCCTCCCACTCGTCTCCGGTGCTCCGAGCGGTCCTTCGAGCGGTGCTCCGAGCGGCCCTTCGACACCGGCGCGATCCGTGGGGCCGATCTTCGCCAACGACGCCGGACTCGGACTGTTCCTCTACAACGTCTCGGGCGTCGCCACCGCCAATGTCCGTGTCAACCTCGCGACCGGCGATATCGAGGCGCTCCCGGCTGACGCCGATCGATACAACTTCGTCGGATTATCCGGGGCTGGTGCGGACGCCCACATGGTGACGCGGGCAGACCTCGGAGGAGACCAGGCTTCGCCGTGCCCTGACGGCAGCTGGTGGGTTGCGCGCTACGGAGCCGAGGGGCAGCTCGACTCCCTGCAACGAGTTCAGCCACGTGCCGGCAACACGCCGGCAACACTGCAGGCGGTCGTTGTCGACCGGCAGTTGCAGTCGATGTACCTGCTCCCGTTCATGGCGACGACCGACGATCAGCCGATTCTGCAGGGCCCCGACCAACAGACGTACCGACTCGATCCGGCGACCGGCGCGGTCCACAAGCTCAGCGGCGGCCGCGTCACCAACGTCGAATCGGGTGGTTTCAGCGAGGTCGTCTGCACCGATGCAGCTGTCTGCTCTCTGCTGTTACATGGGACAGGTCAGCCGGTCGTGGCACTGCATTCGACCCCCTCGACCTCCGTGTCGTTCAGCCCCGACGGGCGTCGAGCGCTCATCATGCGCACGGATGACAACGGCGGCGGAACGATCGTCACCGTTGGCGGAACGCCACCGACACTCGTGGATGTCCGGCTCGTCGATCTTCGCGACGGGTCGATCATCAACCTCCAGGGCGTTCCCAAATCGGCAGCCACGACCGGATTCCGGGGGGTCATCAACGCCAGTTGGGCGGGATGGACGCCGGACAGTTCGACGGCGATCTACACCGACGGCCAGGAACTCGTGCGTATCGACGCCGCAACAGCGACCGCTTCGATCCTCCCGTTGCCGCGCGACGTCGCCAGTAGCGGACTCAACCTCGTCGGCATCGCATGAGTTGGACCGCTGACTCGACGCAGCCCGATCGTCAGGATGATCCCGGCACCGACCTCGAATTCGGAAGGACGGGGCGACAGCGCGATCGTCGGTCGACCGATGGCCGGTGGCGATCGCCGAGGTGCATCGTCTGGGCTGGAGTCCTCGGTACGGCTCTGGCCGTCGCCGCCGTTGCGCTCGTCAACATGGACGACTCGACGACGAAGTCCGAGGCGCCCCTGAGCACGAATGTTGCAGCACCGCAGACCAC
The DNA here is from genome assembly GCA_043747685.1 of Actinomycetota bacterium. Classification (GTDB taxonomy): domain Bacteria; phylum Actinomycetota; class Acidimicrobiia; order Acidimicrobiales; family Ilumatobacteraceae; genus JANXUF01. Next base: position 18,308 of record JAYTOR010000051.1, on the reverse strand, counting down.
GAATGCTGCAGCCGCCCGGACGACGAACGCCGCCGCCGCAGCGGTGCTGAGGACCGTCGGGCCACTGCGGGAGAATCGCAACGGATGGGGCCTCTTCGTCCTGCATCAGCACTCGGTAGGACCGTCGACGATCGGCCGCATCGACATGGCGACGGGCGATCTCACAGAGACAGACGGGTCGTTCAACAGTCGTACGAACCTCCTCTACGGCAGCGGTGCGCACGCGCTCGTCCTGTCGGATTCCGATCTCGAGAGCGCGACGCAGGCGGTACCGGGACCCGACGGAACGATCTGGACGGTCGACGAGGATCTGTCGTCGCGAGGTGCACCACAGGTGATGCGGCTACTCCGCCCTCATCCCGGCGCAGCGGTGACCGCGCTGACGAGTTACGACATTTCCTCACTCGGCATGGTCTACCTCGCCGGCTCGACCGCTGCTGGGGATCCGATCTACGCAGCGCAGGACGGGACGTACTTCTCTTTTGATGCGAACGATGGCACGTCGACTCGCCTGTCTGGTTCGGGAGGTATGTACTTCGACCACGGCAATATCGCCATGGTGAAGTGTGACGTAGGAGCGAACTGTTCGATCGTCCTACGCGGCGGTCAGTTCGAGCGCACGATTCCCTACTCCCGCTCGACCCGGGTATCGATCTCACCGGACGGGGCCCACGCGCTCGTGTGGGGCGCGGTTGAAGATCCCGACTTCTGCCACATGCTCGATCTTCGAACCGGTAGCGACACTGCGACAGCGGTGCGATACACCACTGCCATGAATTCGACAGCGGCGACGGCGTGGACGCCGGACAGTTCCGTCGTGGTCGTACTCCACGAAAAAGTGACCGGGACGGGGATCGAGATGCTGAGCGTCGTCCGCAACGACGGAAGTTCCGACGTCGAAACCACGATGCCCATCGGTGCCTCCCCATCGGAAGACGCACTGATCGGTATCGCCTGATCGCCACGATCGACTGGTTGCATGCCGCCTTGACTCCCCGGCAGACGTCGTGCCTACAATCCTCATGACATATAGAGATCATGGGGGTCTGGTCACATGGGTACCGTCGACGGCAAGCTCGCTGGAAAAGTCGCGTTCATCACCGGTGTAGCGCGGGGGATGGGGCGTTCACATGCAGTTCGCCTCGCAGGAGAGGGTGCCGACATCATCGGCCTCGACCTCGTCGAGCAAGTTGCATCGGTGACCTATCCAATGTCAACACCGGCGGATCTCGACGAGACCGTTCGGCTCGTCGAGGAGGCCGGAGGCGGTATCGTCGTGACCACCGGCGACGTCCGCAAGCCTGGTGATGTCGATGCGGCGCTGGCCGCCGGCCTGGCAGCCTTCGGCCGGGTGGACATCGTCATCGCCAATGCCGGCATCGCCTCGTTCTGCCCGTCGTGGCAGATGTCGGAGCAGATGTGGCAGGACATGATCGACATCAACCTCACCGGTGTCTTCCATACGGTGAAATCGGCGATTCCTTCGATGATCGAGGCGGGACGTGGCGGCTCGATCTTCTTGATCAGTTCGGTCGCCGGGATCAAGGGGATCCGCAACCTGATCCACTACTCGTCTGCCAAGCACGGTCTCGTCGGCATGATGCAGGGCCTGTGCAACGAACTCGCCGAGTACAACATCCGCGTCAACACGATCCACCCGACGAGTGTCTCGACGCCGATGGTGATCAACGATGTGACGTTCCGCGCCTTCCGACCCGATCTCGTCGACCCGTCGGAGGACGACATCCGCGAGGCGATGCTCGGCCAGAACGCACTGCCGATCCCCTACGTCGAGGCGATCGACGTCAGCAACGCGATCCTCTTCCTGGCGTCGGACGAAGCCCGATACATCACCGGTGTGTCACTGCCGATCGACGCTGGATCGCTCGTCAAGTAGACCTCAACATCCGGAGATTGGTCCCGTGTCACCGAATGTGCGCCAAATTCGCGACATTCGGTGACACGGGACCGTGAGCAGCCGGAGCCCTACACCGTTTGCAGATGGACCAGCAGAGCCGACTCGGGGCTGGTGACCGGGAGCTGTAGACCGATTGTCGCCAGGTGCCCGCCGAGCATCGTCGAGCCGTCACGCCACCACGTCGGAACGCTCTTGCCCGTCGTTCGGGGATTGTCCCCGAACGGTGCAAGCCGCGTGATCCGATAGTTCGATCCGGCATCGAGACCCGGCAGCACGATCGGCGGCGGCAACAGTGAATCGTCCGTCGCCAACTGCACCCACCAGATCAACGCCTCGCGCCGGTCGGCTGCATAGACGCCGTACGCATGACCGTGGCCGATCGGGTCGAAACGAACCGTGTCACCGGAATGCAGCAGCGTCCGGAACTGCTTGTAGATCTCGATGTATCTGGCGAGTTGAAGGCGTTCGTGTTCGCTTGTTTCGAGCACGTTCCACTCGATTCCGAGATGGCCCGGCAGTGCCGTCAACGCTCGGAGATCGAGGCTGTTGGTGCGGCCCGTCGTGTGCGCCTGTGGCGGTCCGATATGTGCACCCATGACTTCCGGCGGGATCAGCATCGACGCGCCCCGCTGGATCGACTGACGTTCGAGCGGGTCGTTGCAGTCGCTCGTCCAGACCCGTTCGGTGCGACGGAGGATCTCGTGATCGATGCGTCCGCCACCGCTCGCACAACTCTCGATCTCGACGCCGGGATGCCGGGCCCGAACCGCGTCGAACAGGCGGTAGACGGCGAGCGCCTGGGCGTGCGCGCCGGCCGCCCCGTCCGCACCCGATGCCTGTGCCTGGTCGCGGTTTTGGTCCCACTTGACGAAGGCGATCTCGTGATCGGTGAGCAGCGCATCCAGTTGGCCGAGGATGTACTCGAAGGCCTCGGGAACTGCCAGGTTCAACACGACCTGGTGGCGGCCGATGACGTGCTCGTAGCCGGGCGTCGCCAGCATCCAGTCGGGATGTGCCCGATACAGATCGCTGTCCGGGTTGACCATCTCCGGCTCGACCCAGATGCCGAAGTCCATCCCAAGGCCGCGGACGTGGGAGATCAACGGCTCGAGTCCGAGCGGATGTGCCTCCGATGACACCCACCAGTCACCGAGGCCCTTCGTGTCGTCACGCCGAGAACCGAACCAGCCGTCGTCGAGCACGAATCGCTCGACACCGGTCGCTGCGGCGACGTCTGCCAGTGCCTTCAACCGGTCGAGGTCGTGGTCGAAGTAGACGGCCTCCCACGTATTGATCAGCACCTTCCGCGGCCCGACCGGCGAGGTCGATCTGGCGCGCAACGAACGGTGGAACCCCCAGGATGCTGCCGTCAGGCCAGACGGCGAGAAGGTGGCGAGGAGTTCCGGCGTACTGTACGACTCCCCTGCCTCCAGGCACATCTCGCCGGGATGCAGCAACTCCCCCAATTGCACGAAGCGGCGGCCGTCTGCTAGGTGTTCAGCCCACAGGCGATGGTTGCCGCTCCACGCCAGGTGAAAACCCCGAACCTCCCCGGTCCATTCGCCGAAACCGCTGCGGCCGGCGAACAGCAGCGACGGCTGGTCATGCGAGGTCTTTCCCCGACGGTTCTCGGCACTCCATGCGCCGACGAGCCATGGCATCCGCGCCTGCTGGAATTCCCGGCTCCATCGACCGGAGAACGTCAGCAATTCGTCAGCGGTTGCCGGCAGCGGAACGGTCAGGTCGAGCCGGTCGAGCAGATAGCGCGTGCTCCCGGTGTTCGTCACCGTGGCCGACACGTGCATCACGTGGTCGATACTGATGGTCGTCGTCAATCGCAGTTCGGCGATTGCGTCCACGGCAACGGTCCTCAGCGACGAGCCGGTGGATTCGTGCGAGTCATAGCTGAACCTGGGTGCCCACACCCGACCTCCTCGACGATGGCCTTCGAGTCCGGGACGGCCGAAGAATCCGTCTCCGTGGAGCGGAACGACAGTGATCGGCGGTTCGCCATCCAACGCTCCGTGCGTCGCCGGCCGGCGTTCGATCGTGTCAGCCCCCAACGGGTCGGCGGCGCGCTCACCCGTCGCCGACGTTGGCAGGATCGATGATGGGACGGGCTGTCCGAAATGAGCGATGAAGGGAACCCCGGAAGCAACGTCGATCAGCGCGTCAACGCTCATTCCATGAAGATGCACGATCACGTCGGCCGACGCTACCGGTCGCCCATACCCGCCGGCCGCTCGGACCGCAGTCCATTTCGACCAGCCCGCAGTTCAACGGAGTATTTCGCTCGCAGCGTGGGGCGTGTTCCTACTCGTTGGGCAGGTCGGCGACAGGCGCTGCGGAGGCCCCTGCATCCTCGGCGGTGCCGTCTGGCGGTGGTTCGAGCTCTGGCTCTATCTCCTCGACCGGATCGACTTCCTCGACCGGATCGATCTCCGCAGTCTCCTCAGCCGGATCGGGGTGTTTGCGATAGTGGTCGACGGTCAGGAAGCCAACGGCGAGGACGAAGACGATCAGTGCGACCCATTGGTTGAGGCGGAGACCGAGGCCCTTGTGGGCATCGTCGATGCGTAGCCCCTCGACCCAGAACCGCAGCGCGGCATACAGCGCCAGATAGCAGGCGAGCAGTCGGCCTGGGCGAACTTTAAACCGACGCTCGATCAGCAAGAGCAGGCCGCAGACGCCGAAGTTGCCGAGGGATTCATACAGAAAGGTCGGCGTGAACGTCGGGACGTTCTCGTAGTTCAGCGGCCGGTGGGCGACATCGATGCGCAGTGCCCACGGCAACGTCGACGGCTTGCCGAACAGCTCCTGGTTCCACCAGTTTCCCCAACGCCCGATCGCCTGCGCGAGCGGCAGCGCCGGAGCTGCGGCGGTCAACGTCAAGCCCACCGGGAGATGGTGTTTGCGCATCCACCAGATCGCCGTTCCGATGCCGAACAGCAAACCACCCGGGATACCGAGTCCGCCCTGCCAGATGGCGAAGATCTTCCACGGGTGACCGGGGAACCCGCCATCCCGCCAACTGGTGACGACGTGGTAGAGCCTTGAGCCGACGACGCCGGCGGCGACCGCCCAGATGCTCATCGCCGAGGCGTCGTCGCGGGTGCCGATACCCAGTTTCTCCATCCGACGCCCGAGCAGCCAGACGCCGGCGATGACCCCGAGGGCGATCATCAGGCCATAGGCGTTGAGCCGGAGCGGGCCGATTTTCAGGGCATTGGAGGACGGGCTGGGAATCGAACCGACGACGGCGTTCGCCCACACCGCCGGCATGTGGGCAATCATCCAGCAGTCACACGTTTGGCGAATTCGACAGCCTTCTGCTGGATCAGTTCGCGGTCGTAGTCCAACGTGGCAACGTGGAAGCTGCGTTCGAGGATGACCCGCTCGATCGGACCTCCGTAGTCAGCAGCGAGGATGTCGACGCTGGCGGGGTCGACGACGTGGTCGTTCGGGGAACTCATCAACAGCATCGGCACAGTGATCGATCCGTAGTGCGTACTGAGTGGGGTTGCGCCATCCTCGATCAGTGACACCAGCGGCGGCAGCGGCGTGCCTTCGTACGCAGACTCGACGACACCCGGCTCAGAGATATCGGAGCCGATTCCCGGCATCGTCATCGTGCCTTCGGCAATCATCCCCTTGACCATGTCGATGACTTCGGCTGGTTGTGGCTGGCTGAGCGGGTTGATGCAGACGATGCCGGCGATGTCGGGATGCTGCGTCGCCGCCCACAGCGTGAGGGTCCCACCCATCGACAGGCCGGCAACGACGATCGCGTCGGTCCGGGCTGCGAGTCGTTGGTATGCAGCTTCGACCTCGCCGGACCAATCGGCCCAGTCGGTCGTCATCATGTCTTCGACGGTCGTGCCGTGCCCCGGTAACCGTGGCAGTTCGACCGACAGCCCGGCGTCGGCGAAGGCCTCGGCGACCGGACGCATCGAGCCGGGATTTCCGGTGAAACCGTGAATACACAGAGCGCCTGCCCTGCCGCCTTCGAACGACCAGGGTTCTGCACCCTCGAGCACATCGATTGTCATGCTGAGTGTTTAGCAGCACGATCGGCCGCTTGCTCGCGCTCCATCCGGGGTGTGGGAGGACTTCAGACGTCTTTGAGCAGCCGCAGCGCGTCGTATATCGCTGCGTGGATATTGCGGCTGGACACCGCATCGCCGATACGGAACAGTTGGAACACGCCGGATTGATTACGGACGAGTTGCTGAGAACGGCCATCGATCAGCGCGCCGTAGTCGACGGCGCCGAGGTTGCTCGACGACGGCTTCACAGCGAAGTACAGGTCGGCATTGACCGCTGTGCCGTGATCGACGATCACCCAGTCGACATGGCGGACCGTTCGATGGCCCGAATGGTCGCTGCCGATCTCGACGCACAACCTGCCGGCTTCCGGCCGTACGGCGAACACCCGCTGATTGAGGGTGATCAGCGTGTCCGTCTCGTTGAACGCCTTGGCGTAGGGGACATGGTTCATTCCGCCGACGTCGATGCCGAGCATCCGCTCTGGAGTGATGATCTCCAACCGTGCTCCCGAACGGGCGATCAGCTCGGCTGCAGACATCGCAGAGTGCGTGCCGTTGTCGTCGTAGAACAACACGTCGCCAGTCGGCCTGACATCGCCACCGATGACATCCCAACTCGTCACGACGCGCTCGGCAGCGTCTTCGATGTCTGGCAGTTGCGGCAGGCCGCCTGTCGCCACGATGACGACGTCCGGATGCAACTCAGCGATCACGTCAGCGTCGGCGAACGTGTCGTAGCGGACGTCGACGCCGAGCCTGTCCAGCTCGCTGACACGCCATTCGACGATCCCCAGTAGATCACGTCGACGCGGATTCCGGGCTGCGAGTCGAATCTGTCCGCCGGCGAACGGCATCGCCTCGAGCAGCACGACGTCGTGGCCGCGTTCGCCGGCGACACGCGCCGCTTCGAGGCCCGCCGGCCCGGCACCGACGACGACGACGCGCCGGGTTGCTGTGGCACGTTCGATGACGTGCGGCATCGTCGCCTCGCGGCTGGTGGCGGCGTTGTGGATGCACAATGCCTCACCGGACTCGTAGATCCGGTCGAGGCAGTAGGTTGCCCCGACGCACGGGCGGATCTGGCGCTCGCGGCCTTCGATGATCTTGCGGACGAGATGCGGGTCTGCGAGTTGGGCACGTGTCATCCCGACGAGATCGAGTTTCCCCTCGGCGATTGCATGGCGCGCAGTGGCGACATCGTCGATCTTCGCAGCATGCAGGACGGCGAGGTTCGTCGACTCGCGAACACGGCCGGCGAAGTCCAGATGTGGCGCCGACGCCATGCCGTGGATCGGGATGACGTTCGACAGGTCCGGCTCCGTGGCGATGTGCCCGCGGATGACGTTGACGAAGTCGATCAGCCCTTCGCTCTCGAGCCTGGCGAGGATGTCGAGACCGGTCGGCGCGTCGATCCCGCCGTCGAGCGTCTCATCGATGGCCATACGCATCCCGACGATGAACTCGGTTCCGACGCGTCGGCGAATCGCCCCGAGCACCTGCCTGACGAATCGCAGTCGGTTGTCGAGCGAGCCGCCGTATTCATCGTTGCGGTGGTTCGTCAGCGGTGACCAGAACTGGTCGATGAGATGTCCGTAGGCCTCGAGTTCGATACCGTCCATTCCGCCGGACTGCATGCGTTCTGCGGCATCGGCGTAGTGGTCGATGATGCGTTCGAGGTCCCACTCCTCTGCTTCTTTGGGGATCGTTCGATGCGCCGGTTCGCGTATCGCCGACGGTGCGAGGACCGGCAACCAGTCGTCCTGTCCCCAGCCCGTGCGCCGACCGAGGTGGGTGAGTTGGATCATCACTGCAGCGCCGTGCTCGTGCACCTCGTCGGTGAGGCGGCGGATCCACGGGACGATGTCGTCGTCATAGGCGTGCAGGTTTCCGAACGCCGGCGGACTGTCACGACTGACGACAGCGGAGCCGGCGGTCATCGTCATCCCGACGCCGCCCTTGGCCTTTTCGACGTGGTAGAGCCGGTAGCGCTCCTTCGGCATGCCGTCCTGTGAGTACGCCGGTTCGTGGGCCGCGGAAAATACCCGGTTGCGCAACGTCAGGTGCTTCAGTACGAACGGTTGCAGCAGCGGGTCCGTCGAGTCACTCGTCTGCTCAGTCATCGGTCTCGATTGCCAGTCGCTCGGCAGTCGTCAGTCGTTCGCCGATCTTCTTCGTGTACCAAGCGATGAATTGGATGACGCCCTCTTCCTCGGCTGCCGAATAGGGACCTGGCCGGAAGGCCGGCGAGTTGACGCCACGTTGGGTCTGCTCGACGAGGCGGCGGTCCTGGTCGTTCGTCGCCAGCCACACGCTCGTCAGGTTGGCGAGGTCGTAGTCGATGCCCTCGACGGCGTCGCCAGGTACGAGCCAACGGGTACGCAGCTCCGTTTCTGTCACGCTGATCGGGATCATCCGGAAGGTGATTGCATGGTCTGCTGTGAAGTGGCTCCAGAGCGAGGGATAGTGATAGCAGAGCACGTCGCCGAGGTTCTCGTCCGGGAGTGCCCCGAGGTTGTGGGCGACGGCGCGTTTGCCGTCCGGTGTCATCGACACGGCTGGCGCGAGCAACGACGTGCGCATCACCCGGTACTGGAAATCGTCAGCGCTGCGGTAGCGGCTCGGGAGCCCGAGCGCCTCGCATCGCTCGACCAGGGCCTGTTGTTCGGCGAGTTCGGCGTCCGAACCTCCGCCTGAATGCAGCGGCGACTCGGGGAAGCTCGCACACAACTCGGGGTGTGCGGTGCGGCAATGGAAGCACTCGCGATTGTTCTCCATCACCAACTTCCAGTTCCCGGCTTCGACAACCGTGCTTTCGAAGGCGACCTTCGCCGAGCGCAGGTCGAACGGCGCGAGGTACGGCTCGATCATCGCCCGCATCGGAGCGACGTCTGGTGCGGTGCCGGCGACGCAGACGAAGATCATCCCGCCGATGTCTTCGCACCATGCGCTGGCGAGGCCATATCCGGATCGATCGAAGTCCGGTTCCATCGAGCGGGCGACGGCAAGCGCGCCGTCCAGACCGTACGACCACTGGTGGTACGGGCAGACGAATCGCCTGCGCCTTGAACCAGACGGTTCAGAGCACACCTGGAAGCCACGATGGCGGCACACGTTGTGCAGCGCTCGAACGACTCCGTCGGTGCCACGCACGACGATGAGACCGAATGGACCGATCTGCATGGTGAAATAGTCGCCGGTCGCCGGAATTTCGCAACTGTGGCCGGCGAAGACCCACTCTTTCGACCAGATCTGTTCGATGTCGACGTCGTAAAACTCTTGATCGGTATAGAACGGGCGCGGTAACGAATGCCCTGCCGGTCGATCAGCAAGCGCAGCTGCGACCCGCTCCGACCTCGTCGCGAACTTCCGCGGTAGCGCCTGAGGTACTGCTTCGACCAACATCGGGTCGGCGACTATTCCTGCAGCGGTTCTGGTTCCAGCGGGGCTGCCTCGGCGTGCGGGGAGATACCGCTCGACTGCAGCCGCCGCAGCTCTTCGATCGGGATGTGGCAGCGCATCGAATGGTTCGGCGACACCTCGACCAGAGCCGGTTCCGTGACCTCGCAGACACCGGGGATCACCCGCGGGCAGCGTGGATGAAAGACGCAGCCTGACGGAGGATTCGCCGGGCTGGGGATCTCGCCGTCGAGGCGGATGCGCACCTTGGTCTCACCGTCGACGCTGGGCACGGCGGAGAGCAGCGCTTCGGTGTAGGGATGGTGCGGCCCGATGAAGACGTCATCCGTCAGGCCGATCTCCTGGATGCGACCGAGATAGAGCACGGCGATTCGGTCGGCGAGGTAGCGCACGACGCCCATGTCGTGGGTGATGAAGACGTAACTCGTCTTGTTCTCGGCCTGCAGGTCGGCGAGCAGGTTGAGGATCGCCGCCTGTACGGAGACATCCAACGCACTGGTCGGCTCGTCGCAGACGACGATGCGCGGGTCCCCGGCGAAGGCACGAGCGATGGCGACACGTTGTTTCAAGCCGCCGGACAGCTGACGTGGTTTGAGGTCGAGGTGACGTGGGGTCAGGCGCAGGTGGGCGGCGAGCTTCTCGACTCGATCGTTCGCGGCGTCCCCGGTGATGCCGGTCAGCTTGCGAACGGAGCGCAGCAGGATCCGCCGCACGGACCAACTGCGGTTGAGGGCAGAGTCGGGGTTCTGGAAGATCATCTGCATCGAACGCTTGTCCTCGGACGAGCGCTTGGACGTCGCCGGCGGCAACGGGTGGCCGTGGAGCGAGAGGTCGCCTCCGTCGTCAGCCGATTCGATGCCGAGCATCGTCTTGGCGAGAGTCGATTTGCCAGAACCCGACTCGCCGACGATCCCGAGGGTTTCGCCTTCACCGAGGCTCAGTTCGACGTCGACGAGCGCCGGGATACCGCTGCCCTTTTGCCTGAACGTCTTGGAGACATGCGACAATTCGAGCACACCCTCGCGGCCTTCGAGCGGGGCGAGCATCTCGATGTCGACATATGGAGCTTCGTCGATGATCTCCGGGATGCGATCAGGATGATGGCAGCGGGTGAACCGCAGGCCGTCATCGCCGACCGGCACGACAGGCGGTATGACGGTGTGACAGAGGTCGTCGGCGAGCGGGCAGCGATCGACGTAGACGCAGGTCGGTAGATCCGTGCCGATCAACGGCAGGATGCCGGGAATCGTCGCCAGCGCGCCCTGGCTCTTACGGATTCCGTGGCGGGGCAACGACTTCAACAGGCCCACGGTGTAGGGGTGCTGCGGGCTGTCGAAGACCTGCTCGCACGGGCCTTCCTCAACGACCTTGCCGGCGTACATGACCCCGACGCGATCGCACATGTTGCGGATGATGCCGAGGTTGTGGGCGATCATCAGAATTGCCGCATCTGATTCGGTGCGAAGTGTCCTTACGAGATCGAGGACTTCCGCTTCGACGGTCGCATCGAGGCCGGTCGTCGGCTCGTCGAGCACGAGCAGCTTCGGGTTGCAGGCGAGCGCCATAGCGATCACGACCCGTTGCTGCATGCCGCCGGACAACTGGAACGGATACCGCTCCATGACGCTTTCCGGCGAGGCGATGCGCACCTTCCGGAGTGCCTGCAGCGCTGATTCCTCCGCCTGCTTCTGCGGCTGGCCGAGCAACGTATAGGCCTCGACGACCTGGCGACCGATGCGCACCGACGGGTTCATCGCCGACTGCGGATCCTGGTAGACCATCGAGGCCTCGGTCGCCCGGAAGTGCTGCAGTTCGGTCGTCGTCATGTCGGTGACGTTTTCACCGGCGACGAGCACCCTGCCGGCGGTGATCGTGCCGTTGCGAGGGAGGTACCGCAACGCCGCGTAGGCGGTGGTCGACTTGCCACAGCCCGATTCGCCGACGAGTCCGTAGGCCTCCCCGGGGGCCACACTGAACGACACACCGCGCAGCACCGCCCTGGGGATCCCTCGCACGGTATAGGCGACTTCGAGGTCCTCGATCGACAGCGCAGCTGTCTTGACGGGAGCGGTGGGCGTCATGGTCATGCGTTCAGGCCTCGAAGACGGATTGGACGGCGTCGGCGATGAGGTTCACGGCAATGACCAGACTGGCGATGGCGATGGCCGGGAAGATCGTCGGCCACCAGATGCCGGCGGACATGATGTGATAACTCTCACTGACCTGCGCACCCCAGTCGGGAGATGGCGGTGGCGGACCCGCACCGAGGAACGACAGGGTCGCCACCGTGAAGACGGCGTATCCGATTCGAACGGTCAGTTCGACGATGATCGGGCCGCTGACGTTCGGGAGGATCTCCCGGAACATGATGAACCCCGACGACTCGCCGCGCAGTCGTGCCGATGTGACGTAGTCGAGGTCGCTCTCGGCGAGCACTGCGGCGCGCACGGTTCTGGCGACGATCGGCGTGAACAGCACTGCGACGACGATGATGACGACGGTGTTGCTCTTACCGAACACGGTGACAGCGAGCAGGCCGATCAACAACGTCGGCAGCGACAGAAGGGCTTCGATGATGCGGCTGAGGATCTGGTCGAGAATGCCGCGGTAGTAGCCCATCAGCAGACCGAAGACGGTCCCGCCGAGTACGCCGAGGACCGCCGCCGGCGGCGCGACGCTGAGCACGTCCCTGGCACCGGCCATGATTCGCGAGAGGATGTCGCGGCCACTGGTGTCGCTTCCGAGCCACAGCTTGACACCGTTGTAGGTCGTGCCCGGCTTGAGGTTGTTCGCCACCAGTCCGGCGTGCAACGGGTCGTTCGGGGTGATGCGATCGCCACCGATCGCGCAGACGATCCACACGAAGAGGATGACGCTGCCGATCACGAAGCCGGGGCGACGAGCGATCAGCTTCCAGTTCTCGCGACGGGCCTGTTTGCGTTCACTGACGGTGATCGACGCCGGCGGGGTCGAGGCAGCGGGGGTGAGAGGTACGGGTGTCGGCACGATGGTCGGTTCGTTCATCGCTTCACCTGGGCGAGTACCCGAGGGTTCAGCCAGGCGATCAACAGGTCTGCGGCGAGCGTGGCGAGCATGTAGATCACTCCGATGGACAGCACTGCCCCCTGTAGGACGGGAAGATCGTGTTTGCCGATCGCCGCCTGCAGTACCGATCCGAGACCGTGATAGTTGAAGATCAGTTCGACGCCGAGGATCCCGCCGAACAGGTAACCGACCTGCACGCCGACGACCGAGATCGTCGGCCCGAGGGCGTTGCGCATCACATGTTTCATCATCACTTTGCGGGCGCTCAGGCCCTTCATCACCGCAGTGCGCGTGTAGTCGGACTCCATCGCCGCGATGACCCCTGCCCGTGTCATTCTGGCGATGTATCCGAAATAGACGATCACCAGCGCGAACGCCGGAAAGATGAGGTAGCGGACCTGGCCGATGACCGACGTGCCGGCCGGTGGATCGGCGAAGACGTGGCCCCACCGAAGTTCGATGGTGAAGAGCCACGAGATGATCGCTGCGGTGACGAACTCCGGGGTCGACGATGCTGCAAGGCCGGTCGTGACGATGAAGCGGTCGGCCAACTTGTCACGGCGCCGGGCGGCGATCGTGCCGGCGACGATGCCGAGCGGCACCGTGATCAACAGCGCCAGTACCGCCAACTTGCCAGACCGGAACATCGCCGGACGGACGAGGTCGTTGACCGGCTTGTTGAACTGGTACGAGGTACCGAAGTTGAGCGTCGCCAGGTTCTTGAGAGCGTGACCGTACTGGCTGATGAGCGGCCGGTCCGTTCCGATCGCATGGTTGAACTTGGTGACCTCGCTCGGCGGTGCGAACGGCCCGAGGATCTGCCTCCCGACATTGCCAGGCAGCAGGTTGACCATCACGAAGACGATCGTCGCCAGGATCCACAGCGTGAGGACCGCCAGCAGGAGACGTTTGATCAGGTAGCGAACCATGGGTCACCTCGAGTGGGTGGACGGCGCATTGCCGTCCACCCACTGCATGGTCAAGAGGCCTTGGAGGCCTTGCCGAAGAACATCTGACCGAGGGCGCTCACTTCGACGCCCTTGAACTTCTTCGTGTGTCCCGAGATGTTGTAGTAGAAGTACGGGATTGCGTACGGCACCTCGTCGTTGGCGATGGTCTCCATCGTCTTGCATGCCGCCTTGTGATCATCGACTGTCAGCGCCGACTGGTACTTGGCGAAGGCCGTGTTGAACTCCGTATTGGAGAAGTGCGCCGAGTTCCACGTGCCGGTTGCGTAGGCGGCGCTGAGGAAGACGTCAGGCGTTGCACGGTGGCCATAGTCGACGATGCCGAAGTCCTGCCCGCCGTCGCAGATCGGGGTGTAGGTCTTGCACCACTCGTCGTAGAACGTGTCCGTGCTCTCGACGTTGAGGGTGATGTCCATACCGGCGTCCTTGGCGTTGGTCTGGACCAGCGCTGCGAGCTGCGGGATCTCCTGCAGCTTCGGAGCGTTCAAGGTCGCCTTGAACCCGGTCGCGCCGGCGGTGGCGAGCAACTTCTTGGCGGCCTCGACATCACGCTTGCGCTGCGGGACCGAGCTGTCGAAATAGGCGAGGAACGGGGCGATCGGGTGATCGTTGGCAACGTCGGCTTTGCCCTTGAACAACTGCGACACCATCAGCTCTCGGTCGAGGGACAACGCGAACGCCTGGCGGATCGCTTTGTTCTTGAACAGGGCGGTGTCGTTACGCATCCAGATCTGACGGTGGTTTGCCGCCTGTACAGCGATGACGTTGAAGTTCGGGTCGCTGAGCAGCGCATCGCCACCGGTCACGGAGAACTGCACGATGGCGTCTGCCGCACCGCCCTGGATGCCGGAAACCTGCGTACCGACATCGTCGGAGAAGATCCATTCGACGGAGTCGAGCGGCGTCTTGCCACCCCACCACGCATCATTGCGAACGAATGTCGCGCCGGTCGACTTGTCGTACTTGGTCAGCTTCCATGGCCCGGTGCCGTCCGGCTTCTTGTCCATCTCGGTACCGGTGACATAGCTGACGGGCGTGATCACGGTCTGGGCGTTGTAGACCGACATGAGGTACGGGAACAGGCCGTTCGCCGACTTCAACTTGAACACGGCGGTGTTCGGGTCCTTGACGGTGACGGCACCCTTTTCGAGGACACCGTTGATACCGGCGTTCTTCGCCTCGACGAGGCGGTCGACCGTGGCGGCGACGTCAGCGGCGGTGAAGTCGCCGCCGTTCTGCCACTTGACACCCTTACGCAGATTGAAGGTCCATTCGGTGCCGTCTGCGTTCGGTTTCCAGTCGGTGGCGAGGCCGGGTCCGATGTCACCATCTTTGCCGAGGGCGCAGAGGAACTCGAAGCTCTGGGCGACGATTCCATAGGCGCCGAGGTCGATCATCGTGATCGGGTCGAGCGTCTTGGAGGGTGTCTGGCTGGCGACGCGGATCGTGCCGCCCTGGGGGACAGAACCCGACGCGACGGTTCCAGCGCTCGTTCCGGCGGCTGAACCGGCGGCTGAACCGGCGGTTCCGGCCGAGCCGGCTGACGAACCGGTCGTCGATGCGACCGAACCGGGTGTCGTCGCCTTCGTCGTCGAGACCGAGGAGCCACAGGAGGCGATGACCGCGCTCATCAATGGGACGGACATGCCGATGACAGCACCGCGACGCATGAAGCCTCGCCGCGAGATGCGGCCCTGGGCGAACGCCTCCATCAAGTCCAGTTCGTGATTACTCGACGATCGGCGGGCCTTGTCAAAAACATTGAAATCCATGAACAGCTCTCCCCGTGAAGTGTGCGGTGCAGGCACGAACGTGCCGCGATCACCGCGTTGGCCGAACTCGCTCCGGTCAATGAGCATTCTTAGCACATTCGAACCGGGATTGAAGCCGCCCCAAAGAACTGGAGATGAACGAGCGGTTACAGCTCTGTCGCGGCGATCGAGGCACCGGGATGGAGGCGTTCGGTCAATGGATGGATCTCCTGACAGAACGGTTCGAGACTGTAGCGACGGAAGATTTCCCGGTAACCGCTGTACAGCCCAGCGCCGCGTGCGGAGATGCCAGCAGCGCCCATCGACCTCGCCAACCTCGGCAACGCGTACCACGGCACCCCAGGGTGAGCGTGGTGCGCGTGGTGCAGGTTGTTGTTGAGGAACAACAGGCCGAAGAACCGGCCGCTGAGCACTGTTGCCGATCGGGTCTCGCCGTCGACGGCGCGGTGCTCGGCGAAGGACCGCACCATCGAGAGTGCCATCCCGAAATATGCGTATCCGAGGGCGTACTGCCACAGCGGCATGTCGGCCACGCCAACGACGAACCACACCACCGCGCCGGCACCGGCGAGTTGCCACGCCCAGACGTTGGCAAGCCTCCTGTCGCCGCGACCGATGCGACGCATGTCGTCGCGGATCGTCTGCACCATCGACCATGCCGGACCGAGGAGCAGGCGTAGTGGCAGGTATCGCATGCCGACGAGGAACTGTCGCGCCACCGGACCGGCGTGATCCCATTGGTCGCGAGTGACATAGAAGCTCTCCGGATCGACGCCTGGCACCGTGAGGTCGCTGCGGTGGTGCTCTGTGTGTGTCACCCGATACTGCACAAACGGCAGCCACAAAGCGAACGGTGCCCAACCGAGCGCAGTGTTCAGCCACTGGCTGCTCGTCGGGTGGCCGTGGGTCAACTCATGTTGGAAGGACATGAACCATGCGCCATCGATCGCCAGCAGAGCGAGCGTCAACGCGACCGGCAGGTCTCGGTGGAAGAGCACGATTGCCACCCACCCTGCGATACAGAACAGACCGACGAGCAACGTCGGCCATTCGATCGCCCGCCTGCCAGCCCGGTTGTTCATTCACACTCCCTCGATCGCACCCTGCATCGTCCATCTTCGTCGCGATGTGTTTTCACTGTCATTTCGTGCACGTGGGTGATTGCGCACATACCGCTGCATATATGCACAGCAAGGCATCATCCTGTTGCGTGTACACCTCATCTGTTTCGTTTAAGCTGCAGACGTGCCGACCCGCCGCATCCTGCTGACCGAATTCAGGACGCGCCTGCTCGAGGTCATCACCCTGTCCGGTCTCAACCGCAGCCAGTTCGCCGAACAGAATGAAATGGATCGCTCGACACTGTCGCAGCTGCTCTCGCCAGCGAACCGAAGGTTGCCGCGTCTCGAGACGCTGGCGTCGGTCGCCGCATCACAACAGGTATCTCTCGACTGGCTCGTCGGGCTGAGCAGCGCGGGGCCGATGAAGGCGGAGCTCATACAGGAACGGACGTTCCTCGAGCGCGAGGTCCTGGGTCCTGACGACGAACGGCTGATCGGTTGGCTGAAGGAGGCAACCGGCTACAAGATCCGCTACGTACCGGCGACACTGCCCGATCTGTTGAAGACGACCGAAGTCATCCAGTACGAGCTCGGCCAGACCGTCGCCACGAGCGCGCAGGAGAACATCGCCACCTCGGCAGCCCGGCTGGCGTGGACCCGAGGTCCCGGAACCGACCTCGAAGTGTGTAACTCGATCCAGGCGGTCGAAGGGTTCGCTCGCGGCGAAGGCATCTGGCGCACGTTGGACAACGACGTCAGAGTGGCGCAACTCGACAACATGATCCAATTGACGGACGAGCTCTATCCGACGTTGCGCTGGTTCCTGTTCGACGGGTTGCAGCGCTATGCCGCGCCGACGACGATCTTCGGTCCGCTACGCGTCGCCCTGTACATCGGACAGATGTACCTCGTGTTGACGGCGACCGATCACATCAACGCGCTGACGGCGCACTTCGACGATCTGATACGCGCCGCAGTGGTGCAGCCGAACGACATTCCATCGTTCCTCAAAGAACTGCGGACGACCGCCAGGCGGATGCGTCGCTGACACCGGGCGCTGCAGCGCTGATACCTGGTCGGTCACCCCGATTCCGCCACCACGGAATCCACGTGACCGCGAAGCCACACACCCACACCTCAGTCACCCCGATTCCGCCACCACGGAATCCACGTGACCGCGAAGCCACACACCCACACCTCGGTCACCCCGATTCCGCCACCACGGAATCAACGTGACCGCGAAGTCGTCTCGCGGCCGACGGGCATTGCTGTCAGGAGGTGACAGCGCCGCCGACGAACGTCGTCTTGATGAGCGGGACACCCGGTCGATACACGAGGTGGCTGTACGACGGCGCGTCGAGGACCACAAGATCGGCGCGTCGTCCGGCAGCGATACGGCCGATGTCGTCGCGCCGAAGCGCTCGCGCTCCCCCGGCGGTTGCCGCATACACGGCCTCCTCGATCGTCAGATGCATGTCTCTCACGGCGAGGGCGATGCAGAACGACATCGAGGTCGTATAGCTCGAACCGGGATTGCAGTTCGTCGCCAGTGCAATTTCCACCCCGGCTTCGACAGCCCTGCGTCCATCCGCATATGGCTGACGCGTCGAGAAATCGGCGGCCGGTAGGAAGGTGGCGATCGTGTTGCTACTCACGAGCGCGCCGATGTCGTCGTCACTGAGGTAGGTGCAGTGATCCGCAGACGCGCAATCCTCCTCGACCGCCAGCTGCACCCCGGGCCCGAACCCCAGCTGGTTGGCGTGGAGGCGGCCGACGAGGCCTGCGGCTCGACCGGCCCGTAGTACTGCCCGGCATTGATCGACGTCGAAGGCACCGATCTCGCAGAAGGCGTCGATCCATCTCGAGTGCGGCGCACATGCCGCAAGCATCGGTCCGCAGACGAGATCGACGTAGTCGTCCGCCCGGCCGGCGAATTCCGGAGGCACGAGGTGAGCGCCGAGGAACGTCACCTCCGGAGTGAGGTCGCCGGCGAGGCGCACGATGCGCGCCTCGTCCTCGACCGTCAATCCGTAGCCGGATTTGATCTCGATCGTCGTGATCCCGGCTCGTCGCGCCTCGCT
>JAYTOR010000050.1:0-11918 GCA_043747685.1 Actinomycetota bacterium | reverse complement strand
TGGATGGAAGATGCTGGCGAAGAGTTCGACGCCGTCGACGAGTCGCGGTCCTGGCCGAACGACATAGGCATTGCCGTCGACCGCCCAGACCGGAATGTCCGGCGGTAGACGATCGAGCACCGATCTCGCCTGCGCGGCGGAACCCGAGGTTCCGAACCCGCACGGCGCGACGATCACGACGTCCGGCTCGGCATCGGCGATCGCCTGCCATGCGACCTGACGGGAACGTGCACCGACGTCGGCGAGCACCGGCGTGCCGCCTGCGGCGCTGACGAGCTCCGGAATCCAGTGGCCCGAACTGAATGGCGGATCGCACCATTCGAGCACGAAGACACGCTGGCGCTGATGACCGTCAACGAGTGCGGCGACGCGCTCGAGACGCCTGTCGAGGCCGGCGCGCAGTGCCGCGCCTGCATCCGGCACGCCGAGCGTGTCAGCCAGCATCGTGACCGATGCGAACACATCGGCGAGGCAGCGGGGATCGAGGGTGATGACCGTTGCCCGACAGCCGAGGGCGACCATCGCCTCGTCGACCTGACCGCTCGGGACCGCGCAGACCCTGCACAGGTCCTGCGTGATCACGACGTCCGGATCGATGGCCCGCATTCGCTCGAGGTCGAGCGAATAGAGCACTTCACCGGCATCGACCTTGGAGCGTACGAGGTCGTCGATCTCGACAGGCGTGAGACCATTCGTTTCGAGGCCGCCGACGACGATCGCAGCAGCGCTGCGGGCGATTGCCGGGAAGTCGCATTCGAAGGTGACGCCGACGAGCTGCTCGCCGAGTCCGAGGTCGTAGACGATCTCGGTCGCCGACGGCAGCAGCGAAGCGATCCTCACGGACCCACCATACGCAGGAACGCTATGCGTCGGTCTTGTCCGTCGCTGCTGTGCTCGAGGTTCCCGTGTCCGCCGGAGCGGCTTCCGGGACCAGCGCGAGCGACAAGCTGTTCATACAGAAACGCTGACCTGTCGGTGCCGGGCCGTCCGGAAACACGTGGCCGAGGTGCGAGCCGCAACGGCGGCAGCGTGCCTCGATCCGGATCATTCCTTGGCTTCGGTCGGTGATCAGTTCGACGGCGTCTGCAACCTTCGCCTCGTAGAAGCTCGGCCAGCCGCTTCCCGATTCGAACTTCGTGTTCGAGTCGAAGAGTTCGGCCCCACAGGCGGCACAGTGGTAGGTGCCATCGACGTGCGAGTCGACGTATTCTCCACTCCACGGCCGCTCGGTTCCCGCCTGGCGAAGAACGTGGAATTGTTCGGGGGTGAGCAGCGCTCGCCATTGGTTCTCGGTGTGCTCGATCTCGGGCATCGTCATTCCTTTCGAATCGGTGTCGACGACGATATGGCGAAGCGAGCCGTGGATCACTCCACCGCCATCGAAACGTCCGTATGCCGGGACTCGATGTCGATGAACACGTTGTAGACGCGCCGCACCTCCGCAAGATCGTCCGGTTCCAAGATCGACTCTTCGCTGGATCGCATGATCATCGCCGCCTGGCGCATCAGCACGTTGCGCTGCGCCGGCTCGGTGCTGTGCCGCATCACCCGCACCAGCGCATCGAGTTGACGAATCATGATCGCCGGCATCGCGCGGCCCGCCTGGCGGATCTTGTCGAAGGCGCGTTCGACGAGGCGCGCATAGTTGATGCCGGCGGCGACGACCCGAACTCGGCCACCGTCGTCCCGATGCACCTGACGCGAGCTCCACGACGCCGACGTCTTCGACAGGGCATCACCGAGCCAATCGATACACGTCATTGCCGTGAACGTGTCGTTGAGTGTCGGCGACAACGCTCTGATGGCGATTTCGACGAGTCAGTCGACGGCAAATGCGAGATCTTGCGTCAGGGTGCGGTGGGCGCCTGTGACGTGGGCGTTGTCGAGGGCTGCCGTGACCTTCGGCGCGGCGGCAGCGGGCCACACCCGGGCGAGCGGAAGGCCTTCGGCGAGGAAGTGACCCGGCGCTGCAGCAATTCGATGACAGCGTCCGATTTCGAAACGATTCGGACGAGCGTCGGGTACGAGATGAATTGCAGGTACCCGCTTTCGGGGCCGGCACGTCCACGCCCTCGTTGGCCAACCGCCACAGCGTCTCTCGTTCGAGCCCGCGATGTCGCTGTGCTCTGCAGATGCATCAGCCTTCTCGTTCTCGATCGACGACGTGAGCCAGCGGGCGATGCAGGCGACGACCTCCGTCAATTGGATCGATTTGGCAACGCGATGGATGAAGTAGACGAGCACCCCGACGTCGACCAGCACCATCCCGAGCAGCACGGTTACGGAGAGGTGCGGTACGAATTCGACATTGCCTCCACTGACCGAGCCGGGCGCAAGGATCGCATAGACGAATGTCGCAACGAACGTCCCGAGCGTCACCTGGGTCCCCGTGTCACGGATGAAGTTGCGCATCATCCGCGGCCCGAACTGTGTAGCCGCCACCGTCAGCGCCAAGATCGTGATCGAGAAAACGAGGCCGACGACCGTGATCACCGTGCCGGCGATACCCGTGAGCACCTGCCGAGCGGCATCGGCTGAACCGTTGTTGACCCAATCCCGCAGTTCGATCGTCTTGCGATAGGCAGCACGGTCGATCGCGTGGGTGATTACGAACAGCACGGACACTGCGGCGACCTCGAGGACGGGCACGACCCACAGGGTCGTGCGCAATGCCTCTCGGCGCTGGCCTGCACGAATAGAGCGCGAACGGATGCTGGCTGTAGCCAAGGATCGACCTGTCAATCTTTCGAAAATGTCGACCAGGCTTCCCGGCTCACCTTCGATCATCGTACCTGTCGGCAGTTCGTAGTCTTGCACCATGACATCGCCGATATATCCCGATCCCGTGGACCCCGAGACCATCACCGAGGCCGTTGCGTTCCTGGCAACTCACGGTTACGACGACGAATTGGAACTTCGGCCGAACGGCCTGGCGGTTCGTGATTCGCCTCAGGTGCAGGCGTTTGCGACGGCGATCGTCGACTACCAGTTTCGGTTCGAGGGCCCGAGCGACCCGGCGGACGAGTCGATCGTTCTCGGCGTCCTCTGCCCGGAGTGGGGCGGCAAGGGTGTCGTCATCTCAGCGTTCGGCTCAGGCGCCGATCCCGAGGAAGCGGTGATCCTGCGCTCGTTGGCTCACCGTCGGGGTTGACGCAGCCGGTCCCTGACGAGGTCGACGAACGAGGTCAGCTCGAACGAGGTGCTGGGTATGGTCGGATCATGGCCGACAGCGAATTCCGGATCGAGCACGACACGATGGGCGAGGTTCGCGTCCCGGCGGCAGCCCGCTATCAGGCACAGACGCAACGCGCCGTCGAGAACTTCCCGATCTCCGGCAGGGGAATCGAGCGGTCGCAGATCCGCGCGCTTGCACTGATCAAAGCGGCTGCCGCCCACGTGAATGCCAGCCTCGGGGTGATCGATCCGGTCGTCGCCGGCGTGATCTCGGCAGCGGCGATGCGGGTACGAGAAGGCGAATTCGACGGCGACTTCCCGATCGACGTCTTCCAGACGGGCTCCGGCACGAGTTCCAACATGAACATCAACGAGGTGATCGCCAGCGTCGCCACCGAACTCCTGGCTTCGTCCACCGCCGACCCAACTTCTGAACGAGTCCATCCGAACGACCACGTGAACGCCTCGCAGTCGTCGAACGACGTGTTCCCGACGTCGATCCATGTCGCTGCCGCCGAGGCGATCGACCGCGACCTGCTGCCGTCACTCGACCATCTGGCAGCTTCGCTCGAGGCCAAGGCGACGCAGTGGGACGAGGTCGTCAAGAGCGGCAGGACGCACCTGATGGACGCAACACCCGTGACCCTCGGGCAGGAGTTCGGCGGGTACGCAGCGCAGATCCGCTACGGCATCGAACGGTTGCAGGCCTCGATGCCCCGGCTGATCGAACTCCCACTCGGCGGTACGGCGGTCGGTACAGGCATCAACACGCCTCCCGGCTTTGCCGCCGGGGTCATCGGCGAACTGTCACGGATCACCGGCATCCAATTCACCGAGGCGCGTAACCACTTCGAGGCACAGGGTGCCCGAGACGGTCTCGTGGAGATGTCCGGTCAGCTCCGCACCATCGCCGTCAGCCTGACGAAGATCTGCAACGACATCCGCTGGATGGGCTCAGGGCCGCTCGCCGGGCTCGCTGAGATCCATCTGCGGGATCTGCAGCCTGGCTCCTCGATCATGCCGGGCAAGGTCAATCCGGTCCTACCGGAAGCTGCCGTGATGGTCGCCGCACAGGTGATCGGCAACGATGCTGCGGTTGCGTTCGCCGGGTCTCAGGGCAATTTCGAACTCAACGTGATGCTGCCGCTGATCGCCCGGAACCTGCTCGAATCGATCCGTCTGCTGGCGAACGTCTGCCGACTGCTCGCCGACCGCTGCATCGAGGGGATCGAGGCTGACATCGACCGCTGCAGGATGTTCGCTGAGTCGTCGCCGGCCATCGTCACGCCGCTCAACAAGTACATCGGCTACGAGGAGGCTGCCAAGGTCGCCAAGCTGGCGTTGAAGCAGTCGAAGACGATCAGGCAGATCGTCTTCGAGGGCGGGTACATCGAGGCCGGCCGCTTGACAGCTGACCAGCTGGACACCGCCCTCGACGTCCTGTCGATGACCCACCCCTGACGGTGTGATTCAGCGTGCTTCCGGTTCAGCGGCGGGGGCGTGTCCGGCATCGTCGCCACTCGCGGTCTCGGTCTGCTCCACGAGGCTGACCGTGACGTCGAGTTCCTCTGCGCCCCTTGCGATGTGGATCACGACGGTCTCGCCTGCCGATTCGAGCGCGTCGATCAGCAGTTCCGGCTTGACCAAGGCGATCTCGCCGGCGCGCAGCAGCACGTCACCGATCACGATCCCGGCGGTCGCCGCCGGTCCGTCGGCGACGACGTCACGCACGAGTAGACCGTCGACCTCCGGCAGGCCGACGGCCCGCCGGAGCCGCCGTGTGACTTCGGGAGTGGCCACGACGACGCCGATCTGGCGGCGACGGACGGACTGGCCTGACGCCAGTTGATCGACGAGTTGGCGCAGCGCCTCGTCGGCGGGCCTGGCGACATAGAAGCCGCGGTCGAGGCGGTGGGTGTTGATACCGGCGATCTCACCGGCGGCGGTGAGCAATGGCCCACCGGACGATCCGCGCCGCAGCGGCACGGTGTGTTCGATTCCGCCACGGATACGCCGGCCGCGCGGGCCGGAGAAGGACCTGGCGACGGCGCTGACCTGACCGGCGGTGACGACGAGTCCCTGGTTGTCGCGGCTTGCGCCGAATACGAAATCACCGAGTTCCGGTGTCGCCGACGCCCAGGCCGGCACCGGGACGCCGGTGGTGTCGACTGCGAGGACGACGAGATCGCCGTCGGCGTCGCTGCCGACGATTGCTCCCTGGGCAATTCGCCCATCGGCGAACCTCACAGAAGTGGTGCGGTCGCGAAGATTATGGGCGTTGGTGAGTACCTTGCCGGCGGCGACGACGACGCCGGTGCCGCGACCATCGGTGCCGATGGAGACAACGGCGGATTCAGCGGCAGCGGCAACGGTGCGGGTGGCGATGGCAAGTTCTTGGAGGACAGACATGAATGATCTCCTTCGAGACAGTACGAGTTGTTCAGTGCCAGTAACTTATCACTTGCAAGTAACTAGTGACTCTCCCGGGGGGATTTTGTTGCGATCGCTCGAACAGACAGATAACGCTGCAATGCTCGCAACAATGGATGCGTCGCAAGAGCCGTTCAAACCGTTGGCTGTGTCACTCGACCTACTCGGGGACCGCTGGACACTGCTAATCGTCAACGCACTGCTCGGAGGGCCGAAGCGCTTCGGCGATCTGCAACAGGACGTCGACGGCATCGCTCCGAACATCCTCACGCAACGTCTCCGGGACCTCGAAGCACATGGCTTACTGCTGGCGGTCCCCTACTCCCATCGTCCCGTCCGCCTCACGTATTCGCTCACCGGTGCCGGGTCGCAGCTGCACACGGTCATCGATGCGCTCACCGAATGGTCGATCGGGCGCAGCGGCGGCGAGCCGGTCGCCCATCAGGCCTGCGGGACAGCACTCGAACTTCGCAGCTGGTGCCCGACCTGTGAACGCATCATCGACGTCGCCACAGACGAACTGCACCATCTATGACATCAGTTGTGGCGGCGCCCCGTCGGTCACGACGTCATTCTTCAGCAGTCAGGCGACCTGGATGAACCCGTAGGTGACGCACAGGCCGAGACCGTTGATCAGCAGCAGCGAAGCGATGATGGCGACAACGGCCAGCTTGCGACCCGTCCCGCCGCCGGCCGATGCAGGCACGGGCATGTACCACGACGGCAGCAGTTCGGGGAAGCCACCCTCCGGACGAAGTGGCACCGCATCGGCACCGAGTTCGGCATCCGGATCCGCCGCCATCGCCAGCAACGTCAACTTCTCGTCACTGATCTCGATGTCGTCGGACGCATCGAGTTGCGGACCCTCGATCCGGGAAGTTTTCATACGCGAAACATTACGACCCTGCGAACGCCCGCGGATGTCGGAACGCCGGCGGCTCCTCGTCATGCAGACGCCACTATCGACGCGCGGGCCGGAATCGTCCGGCGTAGTCCGATGAACGCCGCCAACGACGCAACTGCGAATACTGCTGCGGCGAGCACCCCCATCCACCGGATCCCGAATACTTCCGTCGTCACTCCGCCGAGCAGTGCACCGAACGGCTGACCTCCCCATGCGACCATCCGCCCGACGACGTTGACGGACGAAACCAAATGAGCGGGACTTGCGAGCTGGCGATAGGTGATCCCTGCGGAGAACACCAACTGGATGGCAAGCGACAACAGCACATACAGGCCGACGGCGACGAGGAACGTCGATGTTGCGGCGACG
This sequence comes from Actinomycetota bacterium, assembly GCA_043747685.1. Lineage (GTDB taxonomy): Bacteria > Actinomycetota > Acidimicrobiia > Acidimicrobiales > Ilumatobacteraceae > JANXUF01. Next base: position 5,041 of record JAYTOR010000050.1, on the reverse strand, counting down.
CCGAGCGTGATCAACGAGCCTGCGGCCAGCGCCGTCGGCGTGATCACCCGGACGCGCGGCGTCGTGTAGATCCGGGCGAACAACAGACCGGCGATCAGCGTGCCGACGGCGCCTGCGGTGTAGAGGATGCCGACCCTGATCCCGCCCTCGTGGATGCGCAGCACCTTGTCGCCGTAGACGACGAGCTGGCCGATGACCGCTCCGAAGGCGAGCGAATTGAGGAACCCGACGAGCACCAGCGTGAGAATCACCCGTTCGTGCCAGATGAAGCTGATGCCTTCACGAGACTGGGCGCGGATCGTCTTCGAGTGTTGGGTACCGGCAGCACGGAACGAACCACCGATCCCGGCGAGCACCAGTGCGGCAAGCAGAAAGCTCGCAGCATCGAACCAGATCGCCGGTGCTGCGCCGATCCAGGTGGTCAGCAGCGCCCCGACGGCGGGACCGGCGACGAGCGCCGACGACGTCAACGCCAGCAACAGTCCGTTCGCCGTCGGCAGCAGTTCGGGTCCTGTGATCGACGGCAGCGCTCCGAAGGCAGCGGCATCGGCAAAAACGAAACAGACGGCGGCGAGCAGCGTGACGATGTAGATCTGGGCGACCGACACCTGACCTACGATGTCGGCGATCGGAATCGTCGCCATCGCCACTCCCTCGCCGATCAGTCCGAAGACGAGCAGCCGTTTGCGGTCGAATCGATCGGCGATCGGCCCGGCGATCAGACCGAACACGAGGTACGGCACGACGCGGAGGCCGGAGACGATGCCAGTCTGCGCCGGCGAGCCCGTTCGGCGATAGATCAGGATCGGCAGCACGACGGTGCTGATGCCGGTGCCGAGCGTGTTGACGACCTCCGATGTCAGCCAACGGACGAAACGTCGATCGGCGAGCAGCGCCTTCATCGGCGAGGGGCCCGGCGAGGCAGGGGTGAGCGTCGCGCGGCCGGCCTTCACGTTCGGGAACCGTATCGGTGAGACTGCCAGATGGCCGTTGTCGAACGCACTGAACCCGCAGCGGGTGTCGCCCAGCTGACCCTCAACCGTCCGGAGAAGCTCAACGCGATGACGACCGAACTCGTCGAGGGGCTCCACGAGCACCTCGATGCCGTCGCCATCGACCCAACGGTGCGGGTCGTCGTCCTGACCGGCGCTGGCCGCGGCTTCTGCGCAGGACTCGATCTCGGCGGTTACGGCAAGGCCCCGAACACCGAATCGATGGGCAGGACGCAGGGCGGATTCGCCGTCCAGAAGCACATCGCCGCGCTCATCCCCCATCTGCGCTCGCTGCCGCAGCCGGTGATCGCCGCCGTCAACGGGCCCGCAGCCGGCGGCGGATTCGCCCTGGTCCTCGGTTCCGACGTCCGTCTGGCGGCACGGTCTGCGAAGTTCGGAGCGTCGTTCATCCGCATCGGACTCTCGGCATGCGATATCGGCACGAGCTGGGTGCTGCCCCGCCTGATCGGGGCTTCTCGGGCGCAGGAACTGATGTTGACCGGGCGGGTGTTCGATGCGGACGAGGCCTATCGCATCGGCCTCGTCATCGATCTCGTCGACGACGAAGCGCTGCTCGACACGGCCCTCGCAAAGGCCGCGCAGATCATGTTGAACTCACCATTCGGCGTGGCACTGACGAAGGAGGGAATGTGGAGTGCTCTGGAGATCCCCGGTATGCAGGCCGCAATCGACCTCGAGAACCGTCAGCAGATCATGGCCTCGGCGACGGCAGACCATATCGAGGGCATGCAGGCGTTCCTCGAGCGCCGTCCGCCGTCATATCACAACACCTGACTCCCCCGATGCGTTCCCGAGTGTCATCGCAGCACCCGAGTGCCCCGACGCCGGTAGCCATCGCCACCGCACTCCGGTGCGGCCAAGCAACCCCGGGAACACATACGCGGGGCATGAACGGGCAGCACGAAATCCAGGCGCTGGAAACGCTCGATCACGTCGTCGATGAGCCTGGCCGGCTCGTCGGCGGCCACTTCGACTGCATCGCCGGCCGACACGGGCTACTGCAATACCGCAATGCGGCAAATCTGTCGAGCGGCTATGCTGTCGACATGTCCACGGGCCCCGTCTACATCCCCCTTCAGCGCCGCGGAGTCGTCACGCTGCCGGCCGAGCTCCGTCGCGAACTGCATCTCGACCAGCCGGGCGCTCAGTTGCGCCTCGAAGAAGTCCGACCAGGCGTCTACGAGATGACCGCTGTCGCTGCGGTGCCCGCCGACCAGGTCTGGTTCTGGGAAGAACGCTGGCAGCAGCTGGAACGTGGAGCCGACGCTGATCAGGCTGCGGGACGCACCGTGTCAACCCAGAATCTCGTCGAGTTCCTCGCCGAACTCGACGACTGATGCGCTACGAACGCACCGCCTCGTTCAAAGCCGACTGGAACCGCCTCAGCGCAGACGAGCGAACGCTCGTGAGGACACAGCTCACTGCGTTCAACGCTGCCGCGGACGACGTCGCATCGCATGGAGGCGATAAACGTCGGTGGCCGGCAGCGTTACGCGTCCATGATCTGCAGGGAACGAAGGGTGTCTGGTCGGTCACCTTCCACTTCGCCGGGCCCGACTTGCGAGCAACCTTCGAGTGGGGTCACGACGACAACGGGCCGAAAGTCGTCTGGCGCCGCATCGGTCGCCACAGCGTCTACCAAGCCCCGTAGTCGATCTGCAGCGCCAAACTCGCCGCCGCGTTCCATCAATCGTTCCGTCCGTCAACCACAACTCCCAAGAGACGGCCGTCGGTCAGTTGTGCCGGGCACGGCGCGAAATCGTCCTGGCGATCGCGGATCAAATTCCCAACGTCGCAGGTGTCACCGGAACATCGCTCAAGGCATCCGATGTCCTCGTGGCCGTCGAACCTGCTGCGGCGCAACTTGCGAAGCTCTCGAACGCCGACCTTCCTTCCGAACTCGCACCAGTCCTCGAGCGCTTCGAGCGCGACGTCTCCACACTGTCCAAAGCGCTATCAGTGTCGAGCACCGTCGGTCTGGAGCAACTGACGGCAGCATTCGACTTTGAGCACTGTCCGGCGCTCAGCGAATATCTTCAGGTTGCGATTTCGGAACCGAGCTGCGCCGATGCTTGATGGGGGGTCTCATTCGCAGCTGCTGGAACTCGCACACGCCATCGATTTCGGACAGCAACGCCGCCGGCCTGCTCATCGCCGAACGACGCTTCACCGCACTCCAGGAACACTGACGACTGATCTACCTCTGACGTCTGCCGATTCCCCACAGGGGAAAACGCTGCGGCGTACGACGGCACACCTCGACACACCGACAGTCACCATGCTGTGCGCCGCCTCAGCTTAGGCTTGTCTGATGGGATCATCGCATGCTTCAGGCCGCCTCGACCGCATCGTCGATTCCGTTCTCGACGCTGCCGTCGTGCCCGGTTTCAGCAGGATCGGCTATGCCGTCCGTTCGCGGGGCGCGGCGTGGCGGGGTATCGACACGTACGACCTGACGGGTCGCCGGATCGTGATCAGCGGTGTGACCTCAGGACTCGGTGCCGCGACCGCCCGTCAGCTGCGTTCGATCGGTGCCGATCTGGTGATCATCGGCCGAGACGCCGGCCGGACAGAACAGGCCGCCACAGCGCTGAGAACGGTGCCGGGCCCAGGAACCGTCGAGGTGGTACTCGCCGATATGGGTGAACTCCGCCAGGTTCGGGTAGCCGGCGAGGCGATCATCGCCAGCGGCCGATCGGTCGATGTCGTCGTGCACAATGCAGGCGCGCTGCTTGGCCAGCGCACCCTCACGTCCGAACAGAACGAAGTCTCGATCGCCACACATGTACTCGGCCCGTTCCAGCTCACCATGCTGCTGCTCGGTCACCTCAAGGCATCTGCTGGCAGGGTGATCACCGTCGCCTCCGGAGGCATGTACGCAGCGCCGCTGCCCGACATCGACGCCGGCGAGACATTGGAAATGTCGCCGGCGTCGTACAACGGCACCCGCCAGTACGCCATCGCCAAACGCGCGCAGGTGACCCTCAACGAGATGTGGGCGACCGAGCAGCCGGCCGTCCATTTCCAGGCGATGCATCCCGGCTGGGCCGATACGCCAGGGGTGAAGACGTCGCTGCCGACGTTCGGCCGTCTGCTGAAGCCGGTCCTGCGTACCCCCGAAGAGGGTGCCGACACCGTCTGCTGGCTTGCCGCCGACGATGAGGGCGCAGCATCGAGCGGAGGTTTCTGGTGCGATCGGGCACAGCGACCCATCCATCGGCTCCCGACGACACGCCACAGCGACAGCGCGTCGGCGCGAGCAGCACTGTGGCAATGGTGCCGCACGACATGCGAGTTGTCCGCGCAGTAGCAACGATCCATCCGATTGGCGGTACGGCTGCGGACAGGAGGACACCTCGGCGATCGGATCCTCTTGCGAACAACTTCAAGCCACCGAACGAGGCGGTTCCGCCACATCACCATGCTCTCAGCGTGGAGCCACGCTGTGGCCCTGACGGCCTGTGGCGGCTCGTCCTCGACGGAACGGGCAGCGACGGAGTCCTCGACGGCGACTCTCGCGCCGACGGTTCAGAACTCCGGCGATGCTGCCGTGGCGGTGCCCGCACCGCCCGCGTCACCGGGGACGTCAGCGGTCACGGCCGCAGCCGGTAGCGCTGTGAACACATCGCGACCGAAGACCACAGGCACAAAAACGGCGAGCCCGGCGAAGTCCGCCGAGGATACGATCCCGCACGTATCGAACTCGGTACTCGAGACCTCGAATACAGGCAAGGCGATGACACTGACGATCAGCTACGGAACCGAGCCTTCGCAAGGCGGTGAGCTCTCGCTACCCACTGCCGCGGCGAACGAATCAGTTCCCGTCAGGACGGATTGCCGGTTGTCATCCTCATCCACGGCGGTTTCTGGCGGTCCAGCTACGGCCCCGATCTGGAATATCCGATGGCAGCCGACCTCGTCGCCCGAGGGTATGCCGTCTGGAATATCGAATACCGCCGTGTCGGCGAAGACGGCGGCGGTTATCCCGGAACGCTGACCGATGTGGCCACGGCGATCGATGATCTCGC
>JAYTOR010000049.1:0-1794 GCA_043747685.1 Actinomycetota bacterium | reverse complement strand
AGCGTGACAGGGCTCGGTCATACGTTCATCACCGAGCGACCACTGCCGACGGTCGGAGGGACGCATTACGACCGTGGCAAGGCTGGCGATCCCACCGGTACCGTCACCAACGAGGACTGGTTCGGGGCGATCACCCGTTTCACCAATGGCTCGGTCGGAACGTTCGAGGCGTGTCGTTCGATGGTCGGACCGGAGAGCCAGAATGCCTTCGAGATTTTCGGGACCGAGGGGTCGATCACCTGGAACTTCGAGAAGATGAATGAGCTGCGGGTGTACTTCGCCAATGGCACGAAAGAGACCGGCTACACCACCGTCTTCGGCGGCGACCGGTTCCCGTTCCACGGCAACTTCGTACCAGGCAACGCCAACAGCATCGGCTTCGAGGACCTCATCACCATCGAGGACAGCGAGTTCCTGCGTGCCGTTGCCGAGCACCGGTCGTTCCACCCGGGTTTCGAGGAGGCGGTGGACTTCGTCAGTGTGCAGGACGCATTGCTGCGCAGCTGGGAATCGGGACAGTGGGTCGATGTGAGCTCGCTTCGTGCCCCTGACGGAGCACCGGCATGAGCGGCGCAACCGGGTTCTGTGGACCGTTTTGCACCGCCGGCGGTGCATCAGTGGACTCAGTTCCGGGAATGGGGGGCTGATGGAGACGGTTCGGCTCACCACGGCGCAGGCGATCGTCAGGTTCCTGATCGCCCAGCGGATCGAGGACACCTCCGCAGCAGGAGCGTCCGCCGACTCCGGCGAAGCTGACTCTGACTCTGACTCTGACTCTGACTCTGGCGGGGATCTGCCGCTGTTTCCCGGGGTCTACGCGATCTTCGGCCATGGCAACGTGACCTGCCTCGGTCAGGCGTTGCAGGAGGCTGCGGCTGAGCTGCCGACGTGGCGCGGGCAGAACGAGCAGGGGATGGCGCTCGCCGCCGTCGGCTACACCAAGGCGAAACTGCGCCGACAGATCATGGTCGTCACCTCGTCCATCGGACCTGGAGCGACGAACATGGTGACCGCCGCCGGGGTCGCCCACGCCAACCGCCTGCCCGTCCTGCTGCTGTCCGGCGAGACATTCACCAGCCGAGTTCCCGACCCGGTGCTGCAGCAGGTCGAGCACTTCCATGATCCGACGCTGACGGTCAACGACGCCTTCAAAGCGGTGACCCGCTACTGGGACAGGATCGTGCGACCGGAGCAGATCGTCCACTCGCTGCCCCATGCCGTTGCGACGATGCTCGACCCTGCGTCGTGCGGACCGGTGTTCCTTGCACTTCCGCAGGACGTGCAGGCCGAGGCCTTCGACTTCCCGGTCCGTTTCTTCGAGCGGACCGTGCACCGCATCGCTCGTCCACGTGCTGACCGTGGGCAACTGGCCGACGCCGCGGCGGCACTCGCCGCTGCGCGCCGGCCGTTGCTGATCGCCGGTGGCGGCGTTCGATACTCCGGAGCGTCGGCGGAGTTGACGGCATTCGCCGAGCGTCACAACATTCCGGTCGTCGAAACCGTCGCCGGCAAGGCCTCGCTCGTCGGTGCGCACCCGCTCAACGCGGGGCCTGTCGGAGTCACCGGCTGCACGTCGGCCAATGCACTTGCCGCTGACGCCGACGTGGTGATCGCCGTCGGCACGCGGCTGCAGGACTTCACGACCGGTTCGTGGACGATTTTCCGCAACGAAGCGGTCCGTTTTGTCGGTATCAATGTCGCCGGCTTCGACGCCATCAAGCACCGCGGGCTGGCAGTCGTCGGCGATGCCCGTGAGACGCTGAGCGAGCTCACCGGCATGCTCGGCGACTGGCG
>JAYTOR010000048.1:0-6663 GCA_043747685.1 Actinomycetota bacterium | reverse complement strand
CCGCCGCTGCGATCGTCGCCTATCGAGAGACGAACGGTCCGTTCGGCTCCGCAGAGGACCTGTTGAGGGTCCGTGGCATCGGCCCGGCAAAGCTCGAGGTCATCCGGGCGATGGTCACGACATGATCAGCCGATCGTCAGCTTGTAGCCGATCGCGTAGGCGAGGATCGATCCCAGCCACACCGGGACGGCGAGCCACAGGAACTCGCGAAACCATTGCTTCCAGGACGGTACTGATGCCGTACTGGTGCGGCGCGTCGCCACGACACCGAGCACCAACCACAACAGAGTGCTCGTCACAAAGGCAATCGCATAGCGTCCGGCACCCCCTTTGATCGGCACCCCGAGCAGCAACAACGTCGGACCGGCGAATGACGCCAGCATGAATCCGGCAAATCCGCGGATCGTGCTGCCACCCCAATGGGAGAGGATCCACCAGGCGCCGAGTGCCAGTGCCGGCAGCAGCAATGCAGCCACAGGACCAAGTGCTTTCACAGTACTCGGAGGGGTCGGTTGCCCGCCGGACGTCGACATCTCGGCGAGCCGTTCCATTGCCATGCAGCCATCGTACGGTGCATCATTGCGGTGGTGGCGTCAACCGTGGCCGGACAGCGCCGTGATGACGCTCGCTGTCGTCACCGGAATCGCCGTGTGGCTCAGCCGTCATCACCCTCACGGAGTCGTGACCGCCGTCGCAATATCCGCAGTGCTGGCTGCAGCCTTCGTCCGGCCGCTTCGTGCGTTGGTGGTCGGCGTCGCCCTGGTCGGCATCCTTGCAGCAGTGCTGACTGCACGTTCGTGGCATGCATTCAGCCCGGCAGCGGCCCGGCCGGTGGTCGGTTGGGTCACGGTGATCACCGACCCTCGAAGAGTCGGGCCGATGGTGACGTTGGTCGCGGAGGTCGGTTCGATCCGCGAACAGGTCAGGGCGTTCGGTTCCGTCGGGCGTCATCTAGAGGGGCGCCACGCCGGTGAACTGGTGTGGGTGTCCGGACGGCAGCGGTCACTCTCGCCGAGCCAACTCGATCGGCTGGCGTACCAGCACGTCCGGGCGACGCTGCAGATCGATGTCGTCGCCGATTGGGTCGTCGGCACACCGATGTCCGTCGCTGCGAACCGGGTACGCGGACTGCTCGATTCCGGTTCCTCGATGATGTCGCCGTCCGAACAGGCGTTGTTCCTCGGATTGATCATCGGAGACGATCACGCAGAGCCGGTGACAATGGTCAAAGATTTCCGCTCCGCCGGCCTGTCGCACCTGACGGCGGTCTCCGGACAGAACGTCGGCTTCTTACTGATTGCGTTCAGCCCGCTCCTGCGCCGGTTGCGACCGATGATCCGATGGACGGCGACGATCGGTCTGGTGACGTGGTTCGCCGTGCTCACGCGCTTCGAACCGTCTGTCCTACGTGCCGCAGCGATGGCGCTGCTGGCGGCGACGGCATTCTGGCGAGGCTGGAGTGCAACACCGAGACGCCTGGTCTGTTTGACGGTGACAGGCCTGCTGCTCGTCGATCCGCTGCTCGCATGGTCTGTCGGATGGTGGCTGTCCGTCGGCGCGACGATGGGCCTGGCGTTGCTCGCCCAACCACTCGCCGACCGTATACCGGGGCCACGTTGGATCGTGCTCCCCATCGCCGTCACCCTTGCCGCCCAGACGGGAATCGCCCCGATCTCCGTATTCGTCTTCGGGAGAGCTCCGCTGGTGTCGGTGGCGACGAACCTACTTGGCGTTCCCGTCGCCGGGTTCGTGATGGTGTGGGGCATCCCTGCCGGCCTGCTCGCCGGAATCGTCGCGCCAGTAGCGACGCTCATGCAGTTGCCGAGTCGCATCGGCACGAGATGGGTGCTGCTGGTCGCCAAACTCGGGGCGCGCATCGAACCGACGTGGACGGGACGGTGGGGTGCGCTGTTCCAACTCGCCGTCGTCGGTCTGATCCTGTTGCGCAAGCCCCGTCACCACTCAGAACGAAGCGCTCCCGGCGCGCCGGCCACCGGCCAGTAGGCTCGGGCGCCTGGAAGCGGTCCTCGGAGGTTGCGGATCTACCCGTGGCCACGGTCATGACCTGATGCCACCGACCCTTCATGGGGTGTTCGGAGCCCCGGCTACATGGCATCAATCGGGATAGCGTCATCGCCGATGTCCGTCCATCTACTCACCGGCGACGACGAGTCCCTACTCGGTGCAGCTGTCACCGATCTCGTACGTCAACTCGTCGGCAACGGCGACCGCTCGTTGATCGTCGACGACTTCGATGCCACCGCCGAGCATTTCGAGATCCGACTCGTGGTCGATGCTCTGCAGACATTGCCATTCCTCACGGACAAGCGCGTCGTCGTCGTGCGGGCCACGGACAAGCTCGTCGCCGAGCAGACAGCGCTGCTCGTCGCCTACCTCGCCGATCCCCTGCCGACAAGCGATCTCGTACTCGCCGCCGGCGGACGACTCCCGAAGGCGCTGACCGATGCGACAAAGGCGGCCGGCGTCACAGCAGTTTCCACCGCTGCACCGGTCAAGAAGAGCGATCGTGCCGAGTGGTTCAGCGAACAACTCAGCGCTCACAACGTGAAGATGGATCCAGCGGCGATGTCGCTGCTGACAGGGTGGCTCGGCGAAGACGCCGGGCGGTTGCGTGGTTTGCTCTCCACGTTGGTCTCGAGCTACGGCACCGGGAAGCGACTGACAGCGGACGACATCCGCCCGTTTCTCGGCGATGCCGGCAGTGTCCCGCCGTGGGATCTCACCGATTCGATCGACGCAGGCGACGTGCAGTTAGCGCTGCGTCTGCTGGTACGGATGATGCACGGCGGCGAACGTCATCCACTCGCGGTGATGTCGATCCTGCACACCCACTACGTGCGCATGCTCAAGCTCGACGGCGTGGAAATCCGCTCGGATTCGCAGGCGATGGAGGTGCTCGGCGTCAAGAGCCCGTTCCAGGCCAGGAAGGCGATCGATCAGTACCGCAAACTAGACAGTGGCGGAGTGCGCAAAGCGTTCCAACTGCTTGGCGACGCCGACCTGAGCATCAAGGGCGGAACGGAACTCGACGGCGAATTGATCATGGAGGTGCTCGTCGCCCGTCTCGCACGCCTGTCACCACGCCGGACGGCCACTCGCCGCTGACGTCGTGTTTCGACCGCCAGACCGCTACGAACTTCCGTCTCAGATTCTCAGGAGAGGGCGAGCTCGGCGAGCCGTTCGACCGCTCTGACCGATCCCGGACCGATCATCGCCAAAACGATGCGCTCGGGGGCGAGTGCACGGGCGGCGGCCAGCGACAATGCCGTTGCCGACAGATCCCAGGACGGTGCCCACGCTGTCACGGTGATGACGGCGTTGCCAGAAGATGCCTCCCGCGCCACATCCACGAAGTGGCGATGCCGGGGATTCGTCAGCAGCACATTGATGCCGTCGGCGTGGCTGACGGCGATCCGTGTCAGCGCCTCGCTGTTCACGCCGACCAGCATCGGCGGCGCCGGATCCGGTTGCGGGAAGCCGGAGAACTCCAAGCTGCCCGCCCACATCCGGCGGCACATGTCGATCGTTTCGACGACGTGATCATGGCGTTCGCGCATCGTCGCCCCGATCGGAATCCTTGCCGCGTCGAGTTCGCCAGACCACCGGGTGCCGGGAGCAGCGCCCGCGCCGAGGCCGACGAGCAGACGTCCGCCGCTGATCGTCTGCAGCGAGGCGAGTGAGGCGGCGAGCACGCTGGGCCGCCGCAAACCGGCATTGAGCACCATCGCGCCGATGCCGATCGTCGACGTCATCGTCGACAGCCCGCCAAGGAGGGCGATCGCCTCGAGCATCGTCTCGCCGCGCAGTGTCGATCCGGCGAGGTGGTCGTAGACCCACAGCGCTCCGAAACCGAGTTCCTCGGCGCGTCGTGAGCATTCTGCGTAGACCGGCCATGGAGTCGAGGCCGGATTGATCTGCACATCGACAATCGTCATGAGTGCATCATGCGGGCGTCAGTCGAGAGGGTCATCAGTTCCGACGTGCCTGTGTTCGGTTCCAGGGAGCTGGCGTTCGGTCTCGAAAAAGCAAGAAACCCGACCAGTGGTCGGGTTCGAGCGAATCTTCATGCGGTGAAGCGTCAGCCGGCTGCATTGACCTTCGTCATCAGACGGCTCTTGCGCCGGGCTGCTTGGTTCGGGTGGATGACACCCTTGGCGGCAGCCTTGTCGATCTTCTTGATGGCGAGGCGGATCGCTGCGTCGGCGTCGTCGCCGCCAATTGCCTTGACGGCGGTCTTGACGCGCGTCTTGACTTCCGAACGAACGGCCTTGTTGCGCTCCGCCGCCTTGGCGTTGGTCAGAATACGCTTCTTCTGGCTCTTGATATTGGCCATTACTGTGATCTCCTCGAACTCCGCTGCAAGCCCCACGATGCTATCGGTGCAGGGCTCCAACACCACCTGCTCCCTCGACGAGGCACCGCAGCGGCTCAGGCGGCGCAGGCCGGGCGCACGTTACAATCGAGCAACCCCCATGGACCTCGATCGAATTCGCAACTTCTCCATCATCGCCCACATCGACCACGGCAAGTCGACGTTGTCAGACCGCATCCTCGAGATCACCGGCGCCGTCGACGCCAGGGATATGCGATCGCAGTACCTCGACTCGATGGATCTCGAGCGTGAGCGCGGCATCACCATCAAGGCGCAGAACGTGCGCGTCAACTGGGCGGGTCACGTCCTGCATCTGATCGACACCCCCGGGCATGTCGACTTCGGCTACGAGGTCAGCCGCTCTTTGGCGGCTTGCGAGGGTGTCGTGCTGGTGGTCGACGCAGCGCAGGGAATCGAAGCGCAGACGCTCGCCAACTGCTACCTGGCGTTGGAACACGACCTCGAAATCGTTGCAGCGCTCAACAAGATCGACCTGCCGGCCGCCGATCCAGATCGGTATGCGATGGAGATCGAGACGGTTCTCGGCATTCCAGCTGAGGAGATCCTGCGCATCTCGGCGAAGACGGGCGACGGTGTCGGCGGGCTGCTGGACGCCATCATCGCCCGCATCCCCGCTCCGAAGGGCGACCCGGCCGCCTCGTTGCAGGCGTTGATCTTCGACAGTCAATTCGACCAGTACCGCGGCGTCGTCAGCTCGATCAGAGTGATGAACGGAACGATATCGACGGGCACTCGCCTGAAGTTCATGCAGACCGGCGCTGACCACGAGGCGATCGAGGTCGGCGTGCGAGCTCCTGTTCCGACGCCCGTCAAGGAACTCGGTCCTGGCGAGGTCGGCTATCTCATTGCCGGCATCAAGGATGTCGGAGAGGCTCGTTCCGGCGAGACGGTGACGACCTACGTACACCCGGCGACGGTGGCCTTGGACGGCTACCGCGATCCCAAGCCGATGGTCTTCTGCGGGCTGTTCCCGATCGACGGGGACGACTTCGAGAACCTCCGCGAGGCGCTGGAGAAACTCAAGCTCAACGACGCCTCTGTGACCTATTCACCGGAATCCTCCGGGGCGCTCGGGTTCGGTTTCCGCTGCGGATTCCTCGGGCTGCTGCACATGGAGATCGTGACCGTACGGCTGGAGCGTGAGTTCAACCTCGCGCTGATCGCGACGGCGCCGTCCGTCGAATACCGCGTGATGCGAACGGACGGTGAGGTCGTGTTCGTCGACAACCCTGCCGACCTGCCGCCGACGCAGAACATCGACTACATCGAGGAGCCGTTTTTCAAGGTCGCGATCATCACCCCGAAGGACTACACCGGCACGCTGATGGACCTCTGTCAGACGCGTCGTGGCGAGATGATGAAGCTCGAATATCTCTCGCCGGAGCGCGTCGAACTGCATTACCTGATCCCGCTTGCCGAGGTCGTCATCGACTTTTTCGATCAGATGAAGAGCCGCACTCAGGGGTACGCCTCACTCGACTACGAACTCGCCGAGTATCAGCGCAGCAATCTCGTCAAGGTCGACCTGATGCTCAACGGCATCGTCGCCGACGCCTTTTCGACGATCGTGCACCGTGACAAGTCGTTCGACTACGGCCGGCGGATGTGCGAAAAACTGAAAGAACTGATCCCTCGTCAGATGTTCGACGTGCCGATCCAAGCGGCGATCGGCGGCAAGGTCATCGCCCGAGAGACGGTCAAGGCGAAGCGCAAAGACGTGCTCGCCAAGTGCTACGGCGGCGACATCACCCGCAAGCGCAAACTGCTGGAGAAGCAGAAGGAGGGCAAGAAGAAAATGAAGGCCATCGGTCGCGTCGAAGTCCCCGGCGACGTCTTCATCTCCGCGCTCAAACTCGACGACTGAGACTCGTAGGATCGGGGGACGTGGCGTTCACTGATTCCTTTCGCACGCTGAAGGAACGAAACGCGAAGTTGTTCTTCAGCGGGCTGCTCGTCTCCAACATCGGTACATGGGCACAGGCGACGGCGACAACGCTGCTGGTCCAGCGCCTGGCGAAGACCGATCCGGGAACTGCGCTCGGCATCGCCTTGGCGCTGCAGTTCCTGCCGACGCTGTTCCTCGGCGCGTGGGCGGGAGCATTTGCCGACCAGCACAGCAAGTGGACGCTGACGGTCAGTACGCAGGCGCTGCTGCTCGCCCAGGCATTGGCGCTGGCGATCGTCGACTTCTCCGGGAGCGCCACACTGCCGCTCGTCTATGGACTGGCCCTGGTCATGGGCTTCATCAA
>JAYTOR010000047.1:0-7229 GCA_043747685.1 Actinomycetota bacterium | reverse complement strand
CACCTGCCGATCCTGCTGCCGCACGAGGGTCTCGTCACCGGCTCCTACGGACACGTCGACGACCTCGTCGCCCTGATGATCGCCACCATCGGGCAGCCTGCTGCGCTCGGTGAGGTGTTCAACGTCACCGCCGAGGCGGTGACAAGCCGCCACTACATCGACGTGCTGTCGGCAATCGTCGGTATCGACGCCGACGTGCGGATGGTGCCGCACGGCACCCTCAGCGTGCTTCCGGGAGGGATTTTCTGCCACCTCTTCTCTGATCGCCACCACGCCGTGTTGAGCACCGACAAGGCCCGCCGGCTGCTCGAATTCAAACCGAAGTTCGGCTTCGAATCCGGGCACCGCGACACCTACCGATGGTTCTGTGATCAGGGCTTGGCCGACCTCGACCATGCCCTCGCCGATCCCGTCTGGCACGCCAGTTGGGATTTCGCCGCAGAAGCCGCCGCCGCCGAGCAACTCGCGCCCTGTCCGGCGGTATCTCGTTGAGCACTGAACGCGCGAGCGAGGCGGCGATCTTCGTGTCGGTGTCGTCGACACTGCGTGCCGTCGTGATGCCAGCGCTCGACGGTGGGACCGGTGATGCGCGCGGTGCCGACGACGCCGTGCGCACCTCGGTCGTTCAGCTGATCAGTCTCGTCGAACATGCGTCGAGGCGTCTGCCAGATCCCGGCCAGCGCAGGCGCGCCGAACTGCAGGCGGCGTTGGATCGGCTGGCGGCAAACGACATCGTCGCGGCGTCGGGGCCCGGCGAACCGTTGGCGATCGCCTCCGCTGCGCTGGTTGCGTCGGTCGGGCGCTCCGACACCGCCGCCGACGAGGTGCGGGCGGTGCTTTACCCCGTACTCGTCACCCAACTCGACGAAGAACTGGCATCGACCATGCCGCTGATCGACGCATTCAGAGGACGCCTACGTGATGCATGAGGCCCTGATGCACTGGCTGGCGACCAATGTCGACCCGTCCTTCGCCGGCGGCACGTTGCGCAGGATCGGCGTCGGCCACTCGCGAGCGATGTACTGCGCGTCGGCAACCACCGGCCAGCGCGTCGTCGTCCGAGTCGAGCAGGGCGGCGTGTTCGGAACCGACAGCACGGAAGAGTGCCGGGTCATGCGCAGCCTGCACAGTGCCGGGTACCCGATCGCCCCGATCATCGGCGGTGATGTCAGCGGCGACGTCATCGGCCGGCCGTTTTTCGTGATGGAGTTCATCGAGGGTGATGAGGAGAGCAACGAGCTCGAGATCGATCAGCGAACTGCAATGGCATTCGTCGACTCGCTCGCCGAGTTGCACCTGCTCGACGGAACGGCATTCGGGTTCGACCTCGTACCCTGCGAACCGTCCGAGGCGACGCGACTGCAGATCGAACGTTGGCACCGCATCTGCCGGAAGGCATCCGGCGTCGACGATCCACTCATCGACGAAGCTGCCGCGTGGCTCGTGCATCACGCTCCGCCACTCGATCGACTTTCCATCGTCCATGGCGACGCCGGCCCTGGTAACTTCGTCCACCGTGACGGTGCTGTCGCCGCCGTCACCGATTGGGAGTTCGCCCATCTCGGGGATCCGGCGGAGGACTTCGCGTTCTGCCTGACGATGCGCGGGCCGCAGACGATGCCGCGGGAGGCGTGGATCGAGCTGTTCGCCGAGCGTGCAGGGTTCGAGCTCGACGAGCATGGATGGCGATACTGGGAAGCGTTCAATCTGTTCAAGGGGGCGTGTGCCAACCGCACATGTCTCGACCTGTTCGAACGAGGAGTCAACCCGGCCCCCAATATGGCGATCATCGGTACGGCCCTTCACCAGCTGTTCCTTCGCCGACTCGTCGGCATTGTCCACCACCCATAGCTGCGACCACGCACAGATTCGACCAACCACCGATTCGACCTACCACAGGAGACCTGATGACCGACTCGCGAATCACCCTCGCCACGGAGCTGTTCGCCGCCTGGAGCAGCGGCGACGCCGACGCACCTGAGCAGTTCATGCGACCGGAAGCGGTGCTCTATGACATCGTCGGTGGCGAGCACGTGGGCTGGCCGGCGATCCGCCGGTTCTTCGCCAACGGCATCTCCGTGTGGTCGGACCTCGTGCTCGCACCGCAACAATTCTGGCTCAACGACGAGGGCGTCGCGCTCAGCTGGGAGATGAGTGCCACGGTTCCGGCGGCGCTCGCCGAGAGGTTCGGCGCAGACAACGTCGGCAGGCGTTGGGCCAGCGAGGGCATGACATGGCTGCGAATCGACGATGCCAGCGTGCTCCGTGAAGTCGACTACCACGACAGCGGGGCAATCGCCCGTTCGCTGAGTGCATGATCGCGTTGGTGTGATACACCACCACGTGATGAACGATCGAGCCGTCACTGCGACACCGGTCGGCACGGATGATCTCGTCGCCATTCAACGGCTCGTCCATCGCTACTCGGAGGCCGTGGTGCTGCGAGACGGCGAGCAGTGGGCCGACTGCTGGGCTGATGACGCCACGTGGGATCTCGGTCGTGGACGGCCGGTGCATGGGAAGCCGGCGATCGTCGAGTTCTGGCGCTCGGCGATGGCAGGAATGAACGCAGTTGTGCAGATGGTGCACAACGGCGATGCCAATCACGACACGGTCGATGGGGATCGCGCCGTCGGCCGGTGGTTTATCGACGAGCGTTACTGTCGGGCAGACGGCGAGCGGGGAATGCTGCTCGCCCACTACGACGATGCCTACCTCCGCCACGCCGATGGCGTATGGCGGTTCTCCAGCCGATCCCTGTTCGTCCATTACCACGGCGCGCCTGACCTGTCTGCGGAGTTCCAGAACACCGCCGAGCGCCTCTCTGGCGGTCATGGCTGAGCGTGCGCCGACCGCACGAGTCCTGGTCGAGCCGCTCGGCATCGTCTTCGAACTCGGTCAGAACGACACGCTCATGTCGGCAGCACAGCGCGCCGGCTACTACTGGCCGACGATCTGTCACGGCAACGCGCAGTGCAACCGGTGCGTCGTGCGCGTGATCGACGGCAGTGGGCTGATGCCGTACACGCCGACCGAATTGGCAGGCTTGCGCAGCGTGCGTTGGCGCGACGGTGCCGAGGACCACTCCGAACGACTGGCGTGTCAGTTGCGCGCCGCCGGCGATGCGACTGTCCAGAAGCGGGGCGTGCGCGCCATCGAGCGTTCGAGTGCCGAGTAGGTCAGGAGTTGGCTCCGCAAATCTCTGCAAAACGTGTGGTCTGTAGGAATTCCGGGCAAATCGCACCGAAATAATTGACCGATCAGATCAATCCTGTCAGACTGCCAGTCGTTGGCGGAGTCGCCGGCATTCCTGAGGGGGAAAGAGGGGAACATCTGTGACGGTTCGATCCAGTTCGCGTCTCGTGCGTGGAGTTGTCTTGGCGAGTGCGTTAGCACTTGTCGCGGCAGCGTGCGGCAGCAGCAACACCAAGAAGTCCGATTCGACGGCGACGACCGTGGCATCGGCGACCACTGCTGCATCGGCCACCACCGCTGCATCGGCCACCACCGCTGGGGCCACCAACCCCGCCGGCGCAACGACAGCGGCGACGGCGACGAGCGGCGCCACCACCGGGACAAGTGGCACCGCCGGATGCCCGGCGATCGACACATCGGTCGACAAGGATTCCGGTCAGGGAGCCGGGCGCTTCATCTCCGATCTGACGTGTGCCGACAAGAAGCCGCTGAAGGCTGTTGGTGACCCGATCGTGATCGGTTTCCAGAACCCGGAGGGCGACCCCAATGGGAGCTTCCCAGAATTCAGCATCGCCGCGAAGGCTGCGGCGGACTATGTCAACAACGAACTGGGTGGGCTCGGTGCCGACATCCAGAACGGCAAGCCCGGACGGCCGATCAAGCTCGAGATCTGCAAGATGGCGATCACGCCGGACGACTCGCAGCGCTGCGCCAACGAACTGTTGACGAAGAGCCCGTTCGCGGTCTTCTCGAGCATCAACTTCTTCGGCAACCAGTTCCCGATCTACGCCGCAGCGAAGACGCCGGTCATCGTCATCACGCCGGTCACGGTTGGCGACTTCACATCGCCTGGAGTTTTCGCGATCGGTGGCGGCGGTGGTTGCCTCGGCGCACACACCGGTCTTGTCAAGTTCGTCACCGGTGAACTCAAAGCGACCAAGGTCGGCATTCCGTGGGCCGACACGCCGCCCGGCAAGGTGTGCTACTACGACCTCGAAGCGAAGCCGATGGACGTGCTCAACGGCTCGGTCAAGGGCACGTCGAAGGCAGCCGGCAGTATTGCCGGCCTGACGTACCTCGGTGTGCCGATCAAGCCGGCAACACCCGACATCACGCCGGCAGTCACCCAGATCCTCGACTTCAAGCCGAACGGCATCATCTTCTCGGCGCAGGGTGCCGACTGCTGGAACCTCGTCAACGGCCTTGGCAGACTCGGTTGGACACCCGATGCGATCCCGCTGGTGATGTCCGGTTCGTGTATCGACTTCGATGCGATGAAGGCCGCCGGTCCGCTCGCCAAGGGCGTCTATTTCGTCGGAGCGTCCGGAGCGTTGCTCAACGACCCGAAGACGATCAAGGACGTCCGCGACAAGTTCGAGGCAACGACGTACCAGACGAAGGGCGCGAAGTTCGGCATCGATCAGGCCTCGCTCACCAAGGGCTTCGGCACGCAGGGCTTCACCGGTGTGATGTCGCTCTGGGAGATGGCCAGCAAGGTCGTCGTCGATGGCGGCACGCTGACCCAGGCGGCGCTCTCCGCGGCGTACTCCAAGACGAGCGATCAGCACCTGTTCGGCTCGACTCCGCTGTCGTGCTCGACTGCACCGCCGCCGTACGTCGCAGTGTGCAACTCAGAGGTCAGCGCTTCCAAGTGGGACGGTACGCAACTCGTGCCGGTGATCCCCCGCTTCTCCGGCATCGACCTGGTCGCCGGGACAGCGATCAAGCCTGGGCCCTGATCAGGCAGAAATGCTCCGGCGGCTGACGTGTCGCCGGAGCCCCTACGGATACGGGTGTCGAGCGTTTCGACACCCGTAGCCGGGTTTTTCGGCACTGCGAATGGATCTACGAAGGGACAAGTGAGTCGTCAGTGAAGGATCTGATCTTCTTCCTGTTGGTCGGCCTCGGGCTCGGAGCGTTGTATGCGATGCTCGGCAGCGGGCTGGTCATCGTCTACCGCGGCTCCGGGGTGATCAACTTCGCCCACGGCGCGTTCGCGATGTACGGGGTGTTCACGTTCGACGAGGCGCGACGTAACGGCCATCTGCGTCTGCCCTGGGTCGACTTCCTGCCGACGCACTGGCTCAATGTGCCGGTCTCCATCAAGCTCTCGGACAGGGGCGTGCCGACGCCCGTCGCCTTCGTGTTGGCGATCGCCATGGCCGTGCTGATCGGGCTGCTCGCCCACTTCCTCGTCTTTCGCCCGCTGCGCAACTCGGCGGCGCTCGGCAAGGTCGTCGCCTCGGTCGGCGTCATGCTCTACCTTCAGGGCGTCGCCCAGCTCAACTTCGGTGGCGGTAACCGCCAGGCGTCGAGCATCGTGCCGGACTCGGCGGTGAGGAACTTCCTCGGTCTCGGCAAGACGTACCCGGAGGGCGCGCTCTGGGCAGTCGGCATCTCCGTGCTGATGGGCGTCACGCTGTGGGCGATCTTCAAGTACACCCAGTTCGGACTCGCCACGCGTGGTGCGGCGGGCAACGAGAAGGGAGCGGTGCTCCTCGGCTACTCGCCGCAGTTCCTGGCGGCGATGAACTGGGTCATCGCCTCCGTCGTCGCCACCGCCGCAGCGATCATCGTCGGGCCGATCCAGGGTTCACTGACCCCCGTCGGGCTGAGTGCGCTGGTCGTCGGGGCTCTCGGCGCAGCGCTGATCGGCGGTCTGCGCTCGATCATGGTCGCAATGTGGGGCGGTCTCGCCCTCGGAGCAGTCCAATCGCTGCTCGGTCTGTACTCGACTCGCAGCTGGTTCCCCGAGTTCCTGCGCTCCGGAGCACGTGACGTCGTGCCGCTTGCGGTGATCGTGCTCGTCCTGTTCCTGCGTGGCAAGAGCCTGCCGCAGCGCGGGTCGCTCGAGGAGAAGCGCCTGCCGCTGTCGCCCCGACCGGTGCGGATCCCGCAGCACACGGTGATCTGGGCGCTCGTCGTGATCGGCGCGGCGTTCGTGTTCCAGAACAGCGGGTCGCGGACGGTCTTCGCATTCGCCCTTTCGACATCGCTGATCGCCGCGATTCTGATGCTCTCGATGGTGGTCGTGACGGGATACGTCGGCCAGATCTCATTGGCGCAGATGTCGCTCGCCGGTATCGCCGCATTTTTCATGGCGCGGATGATGGCGCACGGAGCGACGACCGCCAGCAACCCGTTCCCGGTCAGCGGGCCTGGACTGCCGTGGCCCGTCGCCGGTCTGCTCGGCGTCATCGCCGCAGTGGCCGTCGGTGTGCTCGTCGGCCTTCCTGCCGTTCGAATACGAGGCGTCCAGCTGGCGGTCGTCACCGTCGCCGCCGCCATATCCCTGCAGACGCTGTATTTCGAGAACCAGTCGGCGACTGATCTCAGCGCCGGTGCACCGGCGAATGTCCGCCCCGCAAGCTTCTTCGGCATCAGCCTCGCATCGCTCGGCAGTAAGGGCCTGACGGACAGACCAGCGTTCGCCATCTTCGTCATGATCGTGCTGGTGCTCTGTGCCGTGGCGGTCTCGAACGTGCGCCGCAACGGCACCGGGCGACGGTTCCTCGCCGTGCGCGCCAACGAGCGCGCCGCCGCCGCCGCCGGCATCAACGTCGCCCGCACGAAGCTCCTCGCCTTCGGCATCGGCGCCGGCATCGCCGGCATCGGTGGGGTGATGCTGGCGTTCAAGCAGAACGACGTGTCGTCTGCCAACTTCGTCTACCAGTCGAGTCTCGCCTTCCTCGCGTTTGCCTACCTCGGCGGCATCACGTCGGTGAACGGTGCGATCGTCGGCGGTCTGCTCGCCCCTGCCGGCATCATCACGGCGACGAGCAACTACTTCCTCAAGGGCACGAGCATCGATCGATATGTGACGGTCCTCGGCGGGGCCGCACTGGTATTCACGGCCATCAGCAACCCGAATGGGATCGCACCGGCGTTCCAGGAGATGTTGCGTCACCTCGGCAACTGGCTGCGCCAGGCGCGCGGCAAGGAGTGGGCGGCCGTCGGCAAGCGACTCGGGCCGGCGTTCGTCATCGGTGCGGTGGCGGGCTTTGTCATCTGGCCGCTGCGGGTCGACTCATATA
>JAYTOR010000046.1:0-3324 GCA_043747685.1 Actinomycetota bacterium | reverse complement strand
GGCCGAATCACGACTTCCTGGGAACCAACGGTGATGAAACGCGTATAGATCAACTCGACCGAGTCGACGGCACCGCTCGTGTACAGATCGACGACGTGCTGGCCGATCTGACGGGCGTGCTCGTAGGTCGGACTGTCGGAGAAACCACCGAACGAGGCGTCGATCGTGTAGCCGCGGAACTTGAGGTAGCCCTCGGCTTTGCGACCGACGGTGACCGTCGTGTAGCCGATGCCCTTGAGCACGTCACCCTTGATCTCACCTTCGGTGGCACGCAGGTTGCCGGCGTTGTAGCCGCCGCAGAGCCCTCGGTCGGCGGCGATCACGACGTAGCACTTCGTCTTCACGATCTCACGAATCGCCAGCAGCGGGCTATCGCTGGAGCCGCCGGCGGATGCCAGATCCTTGACGACTTCGGTGATCTGGTCGCTGTACGGCATCGCCGCGTGGACCCGCTGTTGGGCCTTGACGATGCGCGAGGCAGCGATGAGTTCCATCGCCCTCGTGATTTTCTTCGTCGATTGGATCGATTTGATCCGACCTCGAAGAATTCGTTCCTGGCCTCCAGCCATGGGTGCGGGTCCTCAGCCTTCTACTCGGTCGCGAGCGTCTTGTTGGAC
The DNA here is from genome assembly GCA_043747685.1 of Actinomycetota bacterium. Lineage (GTDB taxonomy): Bacteria > Actinomycetota > Acidimicrobiia > Acidimicrobiales > Ilumatobacteraceae > JANXUF01. The sequence continues at coordinate 2,707 of JAYTOR010000046.1, read as the reverse complement.
AGCGCGGCACCGAGTTCGCCTGCGTCGGTTGCTGTCGGGTCGGCGGCTGCCGCAGCGCGGGTGACATTTCCGGCAACGTACTCAGCCTTGAAGGCGTTGATTATGTCGCCGAGGCCTGCCGGAACGTCGGCCTTCGGGTTGCTGCGCATGTCGGCGAGCAACGATCCCCCGCGGGTACGGACGTAGTCGAGCAGTCCCGCCTCGAACGCTTGGACCTCAGGCGCAGGAAGGCTGTCGAGATAGCCTTTGGTGCCGGCAAAGACAACGACGACCTGCTCTTCGACGGGCATCGGGCTGTTCAACGGCTGCTTGAGCAGTTCGACGAGGCGGTAACCACGCTCGAGCTGCGCCTTGGAGATCGGGTCGAGTTCCGAACCGAAGGTGGCGAACGCTTCGAGCTCGCGGAACTGGGCAAGGTCGAGCTTCAAGGTGCCGGCGACACTCTTCATCGCCTTGGTCTGCGCCGCGCCACCGACTCGTGACACCGAGATGCCGACGTCGACAGCCGGGCGGACGCCCGACTTGAAGAGGTTGTCCTGCAGGTACACCTGGCCGTCGGTGATCGAGATCACGTTGGTCGGGATGTACGCCGAGACGTCGCCAGCCTTGGTCTCGATGATCGGCAGTGCCGTGAGCGAACCGGCACCGAGATCGTCAGACAACTTGGCGGCACGCTCGAGCAGGCGGGAGTGGAGATAGAAGACGTCACCAGGGTAGGCCTCGCGGCCCGGTGGACGCCGCAGGAGCAGCGATACCTGGCGGTATGCCTCTGCCTGCTTGGAGAGATCGTCGTACACCACGAGGGCGTGCTCGCCGTTCTCCATCCAGTGCTGACCCATGGCGCAACCGGCGTACGGGGCAAGGTATTTGAACGGAGCCGGATCGGATGCCGGAGCGGCGACGACGACCGTGTATTCCAGTGCACCGTACTGGCGAAGTGTTTCGACGGTCTGGGCGACGGTCGAGCCCTTCTGGCCGATGGCGACGTAGATGCACTTCACGCCGAGGCCACGCTGGTTGATGATCGTGTCGATCGCCACCGTCGTTTTGCCGGTCTTGCGGTCGCCGATGATCAGCTGGCGCTGGCCACGCCCGATCGGGGTCATCGCGTCGATCGACTTGATGCCCGTCTGCAGCGGCTCGTGGACCGGCTTGCGGCCCATGATCCCAGGAGCCTGGATCTCCATGCGGCGTGACTGGGTGCCGACGAGCGCGCCCTTGCCGTCGATCGGCTCGCCGAGCGCATTGACGACGCGTCCGAGGACACCGTCGCCGACCGGGACGGAAAGGATGCGACCAGTTGCCTTGACGCTCTGGCCTTCTTCGATGCCGTCGGCGTCGCCGAGGACGACAGCGCCGATCGATTCCTCTTCGAGGTTTAGTGCCAGGCCGACTGTGCCGTCTTCGAATTCGAGCAGCTCGTTGACCGAGCAGTCCGGCAGACCGGAGATGCGGGCGATGCCGTCGCCGACTGCGGCGATGCGGCCAACGGTGCGTGCCTCGAGCGACGGGACGAAGCCGTCAAGGTTCTTCTTGAGGGCATCGGCAATGTCGTTGGCGCTCAGTGTGAGTTCTGCCATCTGTGGTTCCTCTTCTCGACTTCTTCTGACTGCGTCTCGGGTAGTGCGTCTGTGTAGTGCGTCTTGTGGCTTAATCGGACCGCTGGCTGGCGGCCGTTGGCCTACAGCCGGCTCTTCAGCTGCTCGATGCGGGTGCGGACACTGCCGTCGATGACCGTGTCGCCGACGGTGGCGACGAGGCCTCCGAGCACGCTCGGGTCGACGACGACTTTTAAGTTGACCTGTTTGCCGGTGGCGTTGGCCAGCGCAGCCGCCAGGCGGTGCTGCTGGTCCTCTGTCAATGCCACAGCGGAACGGACCTCGGCGACTTCGAGGTTCTTCGAGCTGGAGGCACGGGCGACGAGCTTGTCGATGATCGCCGGGAGATCCCGGCCGCGACCGGATCCGACGACCAACGAGACGAGCTGTGTGGTCGTGCTCGTGGCCCTGCCGCCGAGCAGATCCTCGACGATCGCCTGACGGCGCGCCGCTGGAATCTGCGTATCGGTCAGCGCACTGCGAAGTGCGTCGCTCGACTCGAAGCTACGGGCGAAACGGAAGAGCTCGTCTTCGACCTCGTCGAGTGTGCCCTCCGCATTGGCGACTTCGAACAGCGCCCGTGAATAACCCTCGATGAGGTAATCGTCACTTGTCATGCGCTCGCACCTACTCGCGAAATTCCAACCCTGGTGATGAACGACTCGATGAGCTCCTGGTGGGTGGCGTCGTCGAGCGACCCGGTCACGACGTGGTCGACCGCAGCCGATGACAGCCGTGAGATCTCCGCACGGAGTTCGTCGCCGACACGGCTGTGGGCTGCGACGATGTCCGACTCGGCTTTTTTCTGCAGATCGTCGAGTTCGGTCACCAGGCGGGCACGGCCCTCCGACAGCAACGTCCCGGCTTGCAGTTCGGCTTCGGCGAGGATGCGGGCACGCTCGCTGGCGATGTCTCCCTTGGCCTCACGGATCCGCGACGCCTCCTCGGCAGCAGACGTCTTGGCGGCGGCAGCGCCGTCGAGTTCGTTCTGGATCTTGGCGGTCCTGGCCTTCATTGCCTTCATGACCGGCGGACCGGCGAACTTGAACAGCATCGCGAAGACGATGACGGCGGCGATGCCGCCGTAGATCAGTTCGGCCTTCTCCGGC
>JAYTOR010000045.1:0-5179 GCA_043747685.1 Actinomycetota bacterium | reverse complement strand
GTGACACCGGCAGCAGGAGGGTCCGGGAAACGGACGGCGAGCTGTTTGCCGCCGGTCTTGACAGTGACCCGTTCGTCTTCGAGACGGGCGATGCGCTTCTCCATACTGTGGGCCATTGCCGCTTTGGTCGCTTTGGCACCGAAGCGGTCGACGACGTTCTGTAGGCGGTTGATCTCCTTGGACTGCTGCGCCGCCCGTTTGATCATCCGCTCTTCGTCGGCCTTGCGTGACCGCACGTACTGGCTGTAGGTGCCCTTGTATTCGACGATCTCACCGCTGGCGTCCTCGGTCGGGCGGTCGAGGTGCAGCACGCGGGTAATCGCCTCGTCGAGCAGTTCGAGGTCATGGCTGATGACAAGCAGCGCGCCGCGATAGGCGCGCATGTACTGCAGCAGCCAGGTCTTGGCATCGACATCGAGGTGGTTCGTCGGTTCGTCGAGCAGCAGCGCCTCGGAACCGGCGAAGAGTATCCGTGACAACTCGACTCGGCGGCGCTCGCCACCGCTGAGCACACCGATCGGCAGGTCGAGGCGGTCAGCTGCGAGGCCGAGGCCAGCCGCCATCGACCGCGCCTCGCTATCGGCGCTGTAGCCGCCTGCCATCGCGAATTCTTCCTCGGCCTTGGCGTAGCGGCGGATGTTGCGCTCGTTGGCGTCTTCCTCCATGGCGATGCGCAGTTTCTCGATACGGGTCTGAGCCTCGTCGATTCCTCGGCCGCTGAGCACATGGACGATCGCCGTACGGGTCTCCAAGACGCCGTCGATGCGCGGATCCTGCGGTAGGTAGCCGAAGCCGCCCCTGCGCTGGATCTTGCCGGCTGCCGGCTCGTTCTCGCCGCCGAGCACCCGGAAGAGACTCGTCTTTCCGGCACCGTTGCGGCCGACGAGGCCGACCTTGTCGCGAGGCATGATCGTAAACGAAGCGTCCTCGACGACGAGTCGACCACCGACTTCGACCGAGAGAGCAGACACCTGTAACACGTCCGTCTACGCTACGGGTGAATGGAAGTGCTGACTCCCCCTCGGCGACATCGGATCAGCGTCGCGGCGATCGGCCCGATTTCGGTCGGATTGGGCTGTTGCGCCGCCGCCGCCCACGCAGCGACACACAATCCGTCGTCAGGAGCGAACTGGTTCCCCGCGTGCCCGTTTCATCAGGCCACAGGTCTGTGGTGCCCCGGTTGCGGCCTCACGAGGGCGATGGCGCGCCTGCTGCACGGCGACATACTCGGAGCACTGAGCTTCAACGCACTGGCACCCATCTTTCTCGGGCTGATCGTCGTGGGTTGGCTGACGTGGCTGATGCCGACGATCGGACGCCGTCCGATGCACGTCTTCGACCGTATCTCACCACGCTGGTGGACGGCAGCCGCCTTCGGCATCGTCATCTTCGGCGTCATCAGAAACATCCCGCTGGCGCCGTTTCGCGCCCTCGCCCCCTGAGCAGGCCGGGTCGACAGCGCTCCGGCGCGAGCGATGGAGCAGAAACTGGACACCACGTGCATAAAGTGACCCATCGCTCGGTTGTTCAGACGGGCAGGCGGTCGAGGGAGTCAGGGGCTGGAGGTCGTCGCTGCCGCTTTGGAGGTCGTCGCTGCCGCCCTGGTGGTCGTTGTTGGCGAATCAGCCGTCGTGGTGGTCGTGGAACCGCTGGACGCCTTCGTCGTGGTGGTCGTTGCGGAGGTGCCACCCCCTGACGTCGTCGTTGTTGAACCACTGCCCTTCGCTGTGGTCGTCGTGGTCGTGGTCGTGGTCGTGGTCGACGACGTTTTCGATGTCGTTCCGGCGGGTCGCGCCGCAGTGGTGGTCGTCTTCGAGGTCGGCGGCTTGTACGGGGGGATCGTCACGTTCGGGTCACCGATGCTCGGATTCCCTTCGCCCTTGTTGGTCTTGACCCAACTCGGTGTACCCGGCGTGGACCTGTCGCCGACCGTTGGAAGCGTGGCATCCGCCGGTCCGCCAGGAGCAGGTCCGAGGGTGACCGCCAGCATCTGGTCGAGGATCATCGCCCCGTAGGTCGTCGGATGGATGCCGTCACCGCTGAGCGCTCCCTTGAACGATCGTGAGGCCGTCTCCCAGTCGATCACCGTCAGGCGGGGATCGGTCGCCGCAGCCCGTAGCAGTACGTCGTTCACTTCCCGTTGCTTGGTGGCATACAACGGAACGGTGAACATGATGATGCGTTTGGCACCGGCGGCCAACTGCAGGATCTGCGCAACTTGCTGACGGAATTGATCCTGGTCGCCCCCGTAATTGTTGCCGAGCATCAGCACGAGTACCTGATGGATCTCCGAGGAGCGCTTCTGCAGGACTCTGATTCCTTCGTCGGTGAAACGACCGACACGACCGTCCAGGGCTATTTTCCAGCCCAGCGACTGGACGTACGCATCGAGCGGATCGGGGCTGCCGATCGCCATTCCGAGCGATACGGAGTCACCCACGAAGAGGATGCGTGGATCGGTGATCTCGATCGGGGCCGCCGATTGCGTAGGAACAGATTCTGTCACCGCGAAGACTTGGCCGGTGTCGTCCCTGGCCATCGCCACACCTGGCGCTTGCACGGGAGCGCTCGGAGTCGCAGCCTCGGTGGGAGCGGCATTCGGATCTGCGGTTGCGTTCGGATCGATGACGCCTTCGGCACCGCTCGCCGGCTGGACCGGAGCGACACCGATCGGACCGATGGTGTCCGCTGATCGCAACGCGTTCGTCGAGGTCCCGCACGCTGCGAGCAACGCCAGACTGACAGTAAAGATCAGGGCAAGTCTCCGCCGGGGGTATGTCATGACCCTCCTAGTCCATCGAGTTTGAGCCGGAGAATCAAGTCAACCCTTCGAATTCACCCGATGGAAGCGAAACTTGTCACGTTGCGTGGCCGAATCAACGGCCACGCAACCGGCGATTTCGCTGGATTCAGCTCCGTCGTTGACGCAGTTCGTCGCGAATTTCGGTGAGCACGTCGAGTTCGCTCGGACCGGCGATGGCTTCGGACTTCTTCTTCATCTTGTTGTAGGCCTTGATGATCAGGAAGAGGACGAGGCCGACGATGATCAGGTTGATCACTGCGGTGATGACCACGCCAGGCTGCACCAGCGCGCCGTGCTGGGTGATCGTCTTCGTCGGATCTTTCGGGAACTTCGGATCGGGGATCGTGTTGGTGGCGCTGCCGATGCGGAACGAGCCGACGTCGTCGAAGTTCGTCTTCCCGAAGATGCCGGCGATCAGCGGATTGACGACGCCTGACATGAACTGGTCGATGACATCCTTGACCTTCAAGGCGATGATCAAGCCGACAGCGATCGTCACCAGATCGCCGGTGGCGATGAAGTCCTTGAACTCGTTGATGTACTTCTTCATGACGGTGTTGGTCCTTTTTGAATGGCACTGATTTCGACTCGTGCATCATTGAAGCACGCCCCACCTGCCAGATCCGTGATTGTCGCCGCCACGAACTGGTTCGAGGTGAACCCGTGGCTCGTGTGGCGACGCCACAACCCTTTCGGGATGTGGCAAACGCCGGGACGCAGCGCAGGGTCGACGCGCATCGGCCAGACGGCGCTTGCCAAGGAGTTGTGCACCATCACGTCATCGCCGTCATGCAATCCACGGGCGTCCGAGTCCGATGGACTCATCGAAACAACAGCCGCAGGCGGATCGAACTCTGCGAGCATCGAGTTGATCGTTCGATTCGTCGATGGGCTCAGGAGGGCGAGCGGAAAATCATCTGACGCCGGCCGGAACGTCGGCAACGGCAGCTCGCTCCCTGGGTCGAACAGGCAGATGCGGCGATGCTCGCGCGGAAAGGTGTCGAAGAATTGGACGGTACCGCCGCCCGGGCGCACCGCCACGCCGCCGGCATCCCGGCGCTCGATAGGCACAGAAGCGGCAAGCACGGCTTGGAACTCGAAGTGTGACGCGAAGATCTGCGGGTCGAGGCCGAGTTCGCCGGCGAGGAGGCGGGCGACGTCGTTGTTCGACTTCGACTCGCCGACCGGGGAGATGACCGCAGTCACCGCCTGGGCAGTGAACGATCCGTATGAAGAGGCGACATCGTCTGCCTCGAAATGCGTCGTCGCCGGCAGTACGACGTCGGCGAGGCGCGCCGTGTCGGTCATTACCTGCTCGTGGACGACGGTGAAAACGTTGTCGCTTGCGAGCCCACGCAGCATCGAACGCTGGTCGACGGCGGTGACGGCAGGGTTGGCACCCTGGACGAACAGGACACGCGCCTCGGTCGTCCAGTTCGGCGACGATCCGCAGAGCACGGCACCGACATCGTTCATACTCAGCGTCCGACGGTCTGGCGACGTCGCTGCCGGTCCGCGAAGCTGTGTGGCATCGTACGACGCAGCGTCTGAGGTCGACCCGATGACCCCACTGCCCCTGACCCCGAAGTGCCCTGCCAGCGCCCACAGTCCGAAGGCGCCGATGATGCCGGAGCCGCCGTTGCGATTTCGTTCGAGGCCCCAGCCGATACGCAGCATCGCCGGACGAATCGTCGCCACCAGTTCGACGAAGCGCTCGAAGTCGGCGACATCCAGACCGCACGTTTCGATCGACGCGGCGACGTCGAACTGCTGCGCAGCGGCGATGAACTCGTCGGCGCCGCTGACGCTCTCGTCGATGAACGACGTGTCGAGGCAGTTCAGTTCTGCAAGCCGTCGCGTCGCCGCATAGGCGAGCAGCACGTCGGTGCCTGGAAGCAGAGCGAGGTGCAGGTCGGCACGAGCGGCGATGCCGGTTCTGCGGGGGTCGATGACGACGAGGATCGCACCGCGTTTGCGGGCCTGGTTGATCAGCGGGAGCAGATGGGTGTTGGAAATGGTCGGGTTGGCTCCCCACATCACGATCAGCTCGGCATCGACGATGTCGAGCGGATCGGCACTCAGCATCGAACCGAAGACCTGCTGCCACGCGGCACCGGCGGTTGCCGCACAGATCGTATGGGCGACATCGGGTGCCCCCAGTTGCTGGAAGACGATCGGTGTCAAGCCATTGCCGGCGAGCGAACCGGCAGACGAGTTGTAGAGGTACGGAATAATGGCGTCGGGCCCCGATTCGTCGATCGCCGATCGGATTCGTTCTGCAACGATGCCGATGGCCTCCTCCCACGAAGCGTGGCGGAACTCACCGGAACCCTTCGGCCCCGAACGGACCAGCGGCGTCATGATCCGCTCCGGCGC
>JAYTOR010000044.1:0-40383 GCA_043747685.1 Actinomycetota bacterium | reverse complement strand
TCCGGAAGCAGTGCTGCAATCGGTCGCCCTGCCGGCGCCGGAACAGCGGTCGGCACATCGCCGGATGTTGTCGGCGCTTCGTCATCCGCATCTTCCGCAGGGCGCTGCGAGACCTCGCCGGCGTTCGCCAACCTCGCCGCCTACGGCCTCGACTGCCGCCTCACCGGCCTCGCTGCGGCATTCGGGGCGGACTACACCCGGTACGCCGACGACCTTGCATTCTCCGGCGGGGGCGAACTGCAGCTGCGATCCGGAAAGTTCATCTCCTTGGTCTCGGACATCGTGGGCGACGAAGGCTTCAGCGTCAACCGACACAAGACCCGTATCGCCGAGCAGTCGCGACGCCAGATACTCACCGGCCTCGTTATCAACGCCAGACCGAATGTTCCGCGGACGGCGTTCGACCGGCTGAAAGCGATCCTCCACGACGCTGCGATTCACGGGCCAGACCACGCGAATCGAGACGGCCACACTGATTTTCGCGCGCACCTCATCGGCTCGATCTCGTGGGTCGAGGCGTCCAATCCACATCGCGGCACACAGCTCCGAGCGATGCTCGACACCATCGACTGGTGACGCAGTTCGTTCGTTGAACCCACGACGTCTCGACACGCAGTCTGGGTCCGGCGAACGAACAGGTCAGCTCCACGGGGATACGGTGGTCATGTGACGCGCGCTCTGCTGATCTCCGATACGCACCTCGGCGCAGGCCAGTCGCAGCGGCTGATCGAGCGGATAGGCGAGTACGTCGAGGTGGCAGACGCCATTTTGCATGCCGGCGATGTCACCGACATCGAGGTACTCGGAGCGCTCGGCGCGTTTGCACCTGTGTACGCCGTGCTCGGTAACAACGACATCGGCGTTCCACTACCGCAACAGCGACAGTTCGAAATCGACGGCTGCGCGATCGCGATGGTGCACGACAGCGGCCCGTCGGCTGGCCGAGGCCTGCGACTACACCGAGTCTTTCCGACCGCCGATGTCGTCGTCTTCGGCCACTCGCACGCTCCGTGGAACGAGGTCGACCTACGCAGCGGGAACGGCCACGTGCAACGAGCCGTCAACCCCGGCTCGGCGATGCAACGCCGGATGCAGCCGCACTGCTCGGTCGCCTGGCTCACCATCGAAGCTGGACAGGCAGCGGTTCACCACGTCACCGTCTGAGGCTTCAAACCGTGCCACAGTTGTGCAATCGGGCCGTTTGATGCGAACGGAGTGAGCCGCTCGGGCGGCGGAGAGCGGAAAGCACGGTTCGTAGGGAGGACATCAAGGAACCGGAACAGGTGTCGAACCCGTCGGATCATTGTCAGGCGGTGGAGGGCTGGAGCTTGGCGGGCTTGGTGGTCGATGCTTCCGAGGTGTCGGCGACGTTGTCGTTGCCGATCCACGCGCGGTCTTTGAGGTGACCCCAGGCGGCTGCCACGAGGCAGGCGACACCGCCGACGGCGATGCCGAACCGTGCACCGAGGTACTGGCTGATCAAACCGACGATCGGTCCGCCGATCGGTGTCGAACCGAGGAACACCATCGCCTGCAGCGCCAGCACCCGCCCCCGCATCTCAGGGGCGCTGCGCAACTGCACGATGGCCGTCGATGCGGTCATGAAGACGATGCTGCTGAAGCCGATCAGGACGGCAACCGGGAACGTCAGTGCAAAGAATGGGGTGGCTGCAAGCGCAAGCATGGCGATGCCGAAGCCGAGCGCGCCGACCACGAGGTTGTGCACGGAGACGGTGGTGCGGCGGGCGGTCATCAGCGCACCGGTCAGCGAACCGACGCTCATCACCGACAGCAGCAGTGTGTACATGCTGACGGAACGACCGAAGGTCTTGTTGACGAGCACCGGCATGACGACCGAGAAGTTGAAGGCCATCGTGCCGATGATCGCCATCATCACCAGTGGAACCCACAGTTCATGTGACGCCCTCGCATAGCGGAAGCCGGAAGTGATCTGACCCTTTTCGCGCGGCGTCGGCTTCGGCCGGCGAAGTTGAGCGACGTTCATCCGCCACAGTCCGTAGATGACGGCGATGTAGGAGAGCGCATCGACGGTGAAGGTCCACGAGTAGCCGACGACGACTACCAGCAGCCCACCGAGCGCCGGTCCGAAGATCCGTGAACTCGTCATCAGCGCGCTGTTGAGGCTGACAGCGTTCTGCACATTGTCCTGCGGCACCATTTCGGTGACGAACGCCCGACGCGCCGGGTTGTCGAACGCCGTCGTCATCCCGCTGATCGACGCCAGTGCGAAGATCGCCGCAAGTGGTGGGCGGTGCATCAACGCCAGCGCAGCGAGCGAGAACGACTGCAGCATGGCGACGGCCTGCACCCTGATCAGCAGTCGACGCTTGTCGTAGCGGTCGGCGACGACGCCAGCCCATGGGCCGAGGATCAGAACGGGCAGGAACTGGAACGCCGTCAACAATCCGAGGGCGACACCGCTGTGCGTCAGCTTGTAGACGAGCAGGGATTGGGCGATCAAAGTCAGCCAGTTACCGATCTGGGAGATCATCTGACCGCCGAAGAAGAGGCGGAAGTTGCGGAACTTCAACGACCGGAAGGTCTCGCGTCGGGCAGCGGCAATGCGACCGCTCATGATTTCATCTCCGGGCGAACACTCAGCAGATCGAGGACACCAATGGCAGCACGCAGGCTTGCGAGCTCGTCGGGACTACACCGGTCGAACTGTTCGACCAGCCAGGTCGTGCGCCTGGAACGCGACGAGAGCAGGTGGTCGCGCCCGACGTCGGTGAGTTCTACCCTGCAGATCCGGCCATCGACCGCGTCAGTGAGCCGGCGCACATAGTCACGGTCTTCGAGCTTGCCGACGACTGCCGATACGGTCGGCTTGGCGATGCGCTCGATGGCGGCGAGATCGCCGAGCGTGATCGGCCCGAGACGCTCGATCGTCGCCAGCGCAGCGCTCTGCGACGGACTCAACCCCTCGGTATCGAGTTGGCGCAGGAGGCGGGCGAGTCGTGTCACCGAAACGCGGAGATGAGCGGCGAATTCGAGGAGGTCGAGATCGGCCTCGACCGGGGTGCGGTCTGGCTTGGTCGTTGCCTTCCGGGCGACGTTCGCGCGGGTCGTTGTCTGTATCACGACGTCCAGTATGCCAACTAGTTAGTTCGATGAACTATCTGTATTGTCCGTGTGATCTGTGACATCCGACCTTGTGGACTTCAGCTGCCGATGATCGGCCGTTCACCTTCGGAATCATTCGTCGGCAAGGCGTATTCGATATCAAACCGAATCCCTCTGGACGACGTAGTGTTCGCCACAGGTCGAGGCGACACGGCCGAATGCGGAACGTCTTGGGAAGAATGAAGAGGGGCTATGGAACGAATCGTCTGCACGTGGTGCCAGGGGCAGAGCGACGTCGGATCGCGCAGTTGCGTCGTCTGCGGCGCGCCGTTGGATGCCAAACAACTCGTCACCGATTCCGGGTGGCGTGAGGCACCGCGTCTACGCGACATGGCGGAATTCAACTTCGGCGCCTCGACCTGCCAGGTCGAAGGCGAGATCGTGCCGGTCGCCGAAATGAACCTCGGCATGGGCGACTCCGTCTACTTCGAGCACCACGTGATGCTGTGGAAGGACGAGAACGTTCCGGTCAGCGCGATGAACACCGGCAGCCGCAGCTTCGGCGGCATGCCCTTCACGGTCACTGTCGCCCATGGGCCAGGACGCGTCGCCGTCTCTCGCGACGCGACCGGCGAGATGGTGGTGCTGCCGCTGCATCCCTCGATGGAGGTCGATACTCGCGAGCACGCCTTCCTGGCGGCCTCGTCGTCGGTCGGCTACTCGTTCGTGCGCATCAAGGGACTGTCGAACATCCTCCACGGCGGCAGCGGGATGTACATGGATCGCTTCGTCACCCAGGGCGGGCCCGGCCTGCTGCTGTTGCATGGCAACGGCAACGTCTTCGAACGTCTGCTGGCACCTGGGGAGAAGATCATGGTCGAGCCTGGCGGGTTCCTCTACAAGGACTCGACCGTGCAGATGAACACCGTCCAGCTGCCGGTCAAGATCAGCATGCTGCGCCGCTCGATGTTCCTCGCCGAGATGGTCGGGCCCGGCAGGGTCGGTATCCAATCGATGTACGTGCATCACGGGAGCGAGTGATGCCGGGGTTACCGCCTCCGACCGTTCCCACCACTGCGTCATCCACGTACCTCTGCCCGTACTGCCGTCTGCAGGGTGACGCCAGCGGGAACAGCTGCCCGCATTGCGGCGCTCCGGTCGACGTCCGCGCCAAGGTCAGCGATTCCGGATGGGAGGCGCAACCGTCGATCAAGGACATGGCCCGCATACAGTTCGGCCAGAGTTCGTGCCAGATCTCCGGCGCCTACGTCCCCGCCGCCGAAATCCGCCTCGGCGGCGGCGATTCGATCTACTTCTCGCACCACGTACTGCTGTGGTGCGACATGCAGATCCAGATGGGCAATCAGCCGATGCAGGGCGGATGGAGCCGGATGATGGCCGGCATGCCGCTGATCATGCTCGAAGCGCACGGACCTGGAATGTTGGCGCTCAGCGACAACCATCCCGGCGAGACGATCGCCGTACCGATGGCGCCTGGACGCACGATCGACGTGCGTGAACACCGCTTCGTGATGGCCACCGGAAACGTCGGCTACCAGTGGTTCAACACGAGCGTCTTCTACCGCACGCGCAGCGGCGATGAGACTGAGACGCATTATCCGGCCGGGATGTTCATGGATCGCTTCGGCGTTCAGGACCGGCCGGGGCTGCTGCTGATCCACTCCCCCGGCAACGTCTTCCTGCGTGACCTCGTCGATGGGCAATCGACCGTGATCCATCCCGGTGCGCTGGTGTGGAAAGACTCGTCCGTGCAGATGAGCTTGCATCTCGAACGCCCTGCCGGCAATTCATTCTCGCGCTATTGGAACCCGTCGACACCGTGGCTGCGCCTCAGTGGTCCCGGACGGATCGCCATGGCGTCGGTGTTCCCGCATATGGAGGGCACTGGACGGATCGTGTCGCATTCGGCCGCCACGAGTGCCGACTGGAACCAGCTCGGCATCCCCCGGGCACAGCAGCGGCCTCAGCAACCATCGCAGCCACAGGTCGGGATGCAGGTGCAACCAGGTCAGGCACCGGCCGGCGCACCCGGTCGGACGTCGGCGGCGGCCGACCCACTCGTGACGACGCTCGGGCCGGTACTCGGCGGGTTCGCAACGTCGCAAGGATTCCACCCTGACGCCGTCGCGCCGGGACCGACGGCGATGTTCCATTTCCTCCACGACTCCGGCATCCGTATCACCGTCGAGGTTGCTCCGCCCGGTGTACCGGGCCTGAGCACGCCTGGCCAACCGGTGACCGGGATCGGCGAGGCCGCCTACTGGCGTCAAGAGGGCAGCGCCTACGCGCTCGAAGTGCGCCAGCACCACCGGGCGATCAACGTCCACGTCGCCGGCCCGATGTCGCCAGAGGATCAATTCGGCTGGGCACGCGCCTTCGCCGCAACCGCAGCGAGCTGCATGTGAGCGAGCTGCGTCCGCGAACGTCGCATCTGCGGCGGATGCGTTTGAGCGAACCGTATCCGTGCCGGCCCGGGCATGCCCGACCAATCAACGAACGACGTACTCTGCAACTGAGCGGACTGGAGAACTGATGGATCTGATCGTGTGCTCATGGTGTCAAAGCCAGAACCCTGGCGGCACGACGAGCTGTGACGTCTGCGGTGCGCCGCTCGACGACGCCGTCAAGGTGTCCGACGGCGGTTGGCGCGAAGCTCCGCGCCTGCACGACATGGCCGAATTCAGTTTCGGCACCTCGACCTGCCAGGTCGAAGGTGACGTCGTACCGGTCGCCGAACTCAAACTCGGCCAAGGTGACTCGATCTATTTCGAGCACCACGTGCTGCTGTGGAAGGACGAGGCCGTTCCGATCACGGTGATGAACACGCCCGGTCGAAGCCTCGGCGGGATGCCATCGGTCGTCACCGTCGCCAGCGGTCCAGGTCGTGTCGCCGTGTCACGCGATGCGGCCGGCGAGATGGTCGTCCTGCCGATGCATCCTTCGATGGAGATCGATGTCCGCGAGCACGCCTTCCTCGCAGCGTCGGCGTCGATCAGCTATTCGTTCGTGCGCATCAAGGGACTGGCCAACGTGTTGCACGGCGGCAACGGAATGTACATGGACCGCTTCGTCACTCAGGGCGGGCCAGGTCTGTTGCTGCTGCACGGCAACGGCAACGTCTTCGAACGCCTACTCGCCCCTGGCGAGAAGATGCTGCTCGAACCCGGCGCGTTCCTGTTCAAGGACGCCAGCGTGCAGATGAACACCCATCAACTCCCCGTCAAGACCGGGCTCCTCAGCCGAGGCATGTATCTCGCCGAAATGACCGGCCCGGGCCGCATCGGGATCCAGTCGATGTATGTGCACCACGGGAGTGATGACTGATGTCGATGTTGCCTCCGCCGAGCGCCGCCCCGGCCACCGCTGCCAGCTACACCTGTCCATATTGTCGCCTCGATGGCGATGCCACCGGCACGTCCTGTACGCACTGCGGCGCGCCCGTGGACATTCGCGCCCGCGTCAGCGAGTCTGGTTGGGAGAAGCAGCCGGCCATCAAGGACATGGCCCGAATTCAATTCGGCCAGAGCACCTGCCAGGTGTCCGGTATGTATGTCCCCGCCGCCGAACTCCGCCTTGCCCAGGGTGAGAGCGTGTACTTCTCGCACGACAGTCTGCTATGGGCCGACATGCAGATCACCCTTGGCAGCCAGTCACTCAAAGGTGCGTGGACGCGCAAGAAGGCTGGTCTGCCACTGGTGATGATGGAGGCGACAGGGCCCGGACAACTCGCGCTGTCGGACAACAACGCAGGCGAGACGATCGCCGTGCCGCTGCTGCCCGGCCGATCCGTCGAGGTCCGCGAGCACCGCTTCCTGATGGCGACCGAGAACGTCACCTACGACTGGTTCCAGAGCAACATCTGGTATCGGGCGACCGAAGGCGGAGGCGGAGGCGGAGGCGGCATCAAGAAGAAGGCCATCGGCGGCGGTCTCGGCATGCTCGCCAGCATGGTGTTGGACACCGAGATCGAAGCCGGCGGCGACAAGAACGAGGTCACCACGCACTATCCGGCTGGCAACTTCCTCGACCGTTTCAGTGCCACCGATTCGCCCGGACTGCTGCTGTTGCACGGCCGCGGCAACGTCTTCACCCGCGATCTTGCGGAAGGCCAGACGATCTGCGTCCACGCCGGTGCGTTCGTCTGGAAGGACGCAACCGTCGGCATGGGGCTGCACCTCGAACGGCCCAAGAGCGGCGGTTGGTTCGTCGGCTGGCAGCCGGCCACGCCATGGTTGCGTATGTGGGGACCTGGGCGGGTCGCCGTCTCGTCCGCCTACGAGCCGACGGAGGGCACCGGCCGGATCCTCAACACGTCGCAGGCCAGCCTCGTCGACTGGAACCAGCAAATGCCGGCCCATCTCGCCGGTATCGGCAGTGTCCGTGGTGCGGCGGCGGCCGCTTCGACGCACGACGACAATGCGTTCGAGGCGGCGCTCGACGCCTTCGCAACATCGCAGGGTTTCACCGCCGGCAAGGACCGCAATCTCGCTGCCGTGCACAGTCACGCCTACAGCCATCCTGGCGGCATCGAGATCGGATGCCGGGTCGTCGACACCGCCGCATCCGTCGCCGCCGTGTCGAGCATGACGGGCATGCTCGGATCGCGCATGGCCGGCCTGTCCGGCAAGATCAGCGCAAAGATGGAATCGAGGCTCGGTGCCCCGACCGGTGGCGAACCGCTCGAAGGCCTCGGCGTCCCTGCGACGTGGAAGCAGACAGGAGATGACTCGGCGGTACTTGCGGCGACGAAGAACGGCAAGGTCTTCACGGTGAACATCAAGGCGAGGATGTCACCGCAGGACATGATGGGTTGGGCAAGGGCATTCGCTGCCGCCGGCCTCGCCGCCATGCAGTAGCCATCCTGCAGTAGCCATCCTGCAGAGCCACTCTGCAGTAGCCATCCTGCAGAGCCATCCTGCAGAGCCATCCTGCAGAGCCGCTCTGCAGTAGCGCGCGATGCTGGACAGTTGTCACTCGTTGCGTTGGTGCGACTCGCACATTTGTTCGGTAGCGTTCCCGGCGCTGGGTTGTCCAATGCAACCCGCAGATGAGTGCAGCGCTTCGGGCGCACGGTGTCGCTTCTGACAAAGCCGATGGCCATTCATCACCCGGCTTTCGTCAGTAAGGACAAAACCCCGTGAATCATCCCGCGCCTTCTCCAGGCACGTCCCGACGCGACGGCAAACGCCGTTCGTCCCGTCCGAATGCCCCTCAGGGCGCTCGGCAGAACAATTCCCAGTCGCCCCGGCGCGACTCCTCGGAGTCACGCAATGGTGAACAGCAAGGCGCTTCCGTCGACCTTGCCGTCTCGTCGTCACCGATCGTCCATGCCGCCGACTTCGCCGTCCTCGGTGTGCCGGCGGCGATGATCGAAGTGCTCGCCCGCACCGGCGTCACCGCTCCATTCCCGATCCAGTCGGCAACGTTGCCCGACTCGATGGCAGGCCGCGACCTGCTCGGCCGTGGCAAGACCGGCAGTGGCAAGACCATCGCCTTCGCCATCCCGACCGTCACCGCGCTGGTCAAGTCTGGCAAGCGCCGTCAGCCGCAGAAGCCTCGTGCACTGATCCTCGTCCCGACCCGTGAACTCGCCAACCAGGTTGCAGAAACGATCGCGCCGCTCGCAACAGCGATGGGCCTCAAAGTCACGACCGTCTTCGGCGGTGTCGGCCAGGGCCCACAGGTCAACGCACTGAAATCCGGTATCGACATTCTCGTCGCCTGTCCCGGCCGCCTCGAAGACCTGATAAACCAACGCCATTGCAAGCTCGACCAGGTCGAAGTGACCGTGCTCGACGAGGCAGACCACATGGCAGACCTCGGTTTCCTGCCGGGCGTCAAGCGCATCCTCGACCAGACCCCGGTCGGCACGCAGCGCCTGCTGTTCTCGGCGACGCTCGACAACGGTATCGACATCCTTGTTCGCCGCTACCTCAATAACCCCACCGTGCATTCGGTCGATCCGGTCTCGTCCGCCATCTCGACGATGACACACCACATCGTCAGCGTTTCGGCCGCCGACAAGCTCGCTGTCGTCACCCGGTTGGCCAGTGGTATGGACCGCTCGCTGCTGTTCATGCGCACCAAGCACGGAGCCAAGAAGCTCGCCAAGCAACTCATCGCCTCCGGTATCCCGGCCGTCGAATTGCACGGCAACCTGTCACAGAACGCCCGCGAACGCAACCTCGAAGCGTTCACCGACGGCTCGACCCGAGTGCTCGTCGCCACCGACATCGCCGCTCGCGGTATCCACGTCGATGACATCGCCCTCGTCGTTCATGTGGACCCGCCAGCCGAGCACAAGGCGTTCACGCACCGCTCCGGTCGGACGGCCCGCGCCGGCGCAGACGGCGTTGTCGTCACGGTGATGATGCCGGAGCAGGCAAAGGACGTCCGCGACCTCGCCCGCGCCGCCGGTATCAATCCGATCGTCACCAAGGTCGAGCCGGGCCACTCGCTGCTCGACGAACTGGCCGGTCCAGCGGCACCTCATGTCACGCCGGCACCGGTGTCCGCCGCTGTTGCCCACCCGCCGTCAGGCCGCTCACCGCGCTCGAACACGATGCCGGCTCGCACCTCGCAACGGGCTTCCGCCGGCCGGCCAGGTCAGGCCCGCCACAACGGCGCCGCCCGTCCAGCCGCCCACGCAGCCAGCGGCCGCCCGGCCCCGCGCCGCGCCCGCTGACCCGAAGCCGCCTCGACGCCACTCCGCGCCAAAACAGGCGCGGAGTGTCACGAATAAGCATGTGTACGCCAGAACACTCTGCGCCTCCGCCGGAACACGACGACACTGACGTTGGCGCGGTGCCATCGAGCCAAACCGGTAGGCAACCGTAGAGTTCGTCAGCTCCGCCGGGGGTTTGGGGGGCGGTAGCCCCCGACGCGATGGCCGAGGACAGCTTGCTGGCCGCCGCACAAGAGCAGCGCAGCGGAGCCGCTCATCGGCAAGCGAGCGCCAGCGAGCGAGTAACTCGACGGAACGGAGTGAACGAAGCGACGAACGAACGAGTGAATGAGTGACGTCGAACGTCCGAAACGAGGAACGAGCGAGTGAACGAGTGACGACGCACCTAGACCGCGGCGTGCGCCTTTAGGTCGGCGAGACTGCAGTACTCAAGCGCTGAGAGATGGGTCGACTCGAGACGGACCTTCGGGGCTACTCCGGCTTCCAACGCCTCCTGCCAGCGCGAGGCGCACAGGCACCACCGATCGCCGTGATTCAGACCGGCGAATCCGTACTGCGGCATCGGTGTCGAAAGATCGTTGCCGACAATCTTGGAGTAGGCCAGGAAGGCGTCGGTCAGCACGACGCAGATGACGTGGAGGCCAGGATCGTCGCCGTGGTTCTCGCAGCAGCCCGTACGGTAATAGCCCGTCATCGGATCGTACGAGCAGGGGCTCAATGGCTCCCCCAACACGTTCATCTGCTGCATTGCAACCGTTCTTGCGTCGCTGAGCTGGTCCCCCGAGTCGTGCCGACCGCGCCGTCGTCCATCGTCATTGCGGAGGAGGCGGAGGCGGAAATCCTCCGGCCGGTGGACCCGATGGCGGCGGAGCGGCCGGCGCTGCAGGAGCGGGGGCCGGCGGAGCAGCGCCGGCGCGAGGCGTGCCGCAACCGCTGCAGAACTTCGAGTTGGCCGGTATTTCGGTACCGCATTCGGTGCAGTGCACCGTTGCCGATGCCAGCGCCGTGCCGCAACCGCTGCAGAACTTCGCACCTGCTGCGTTGACCGTGCCACAACTGCCGCACGTAGCCCCGGCGGCTACCGGGGGAGCAATCGATGCAGGCGGTGCGACGGGCTGTTGTGGCTGGGCGATCTGCTGCCCGAATCCCATACCGGCGGCGAGGAACGCGCCCTGGACGGCACCGCCACCCTGGGCCATTCCGGCACCAGCGCCGAGCATCGCTTCGCCAGCGGCGTACTGCTGGAACCCGCCGGCGAGACGTGAATAGGTGACGTCCTTTGCGAGGTTCTTGAGTCGGGCTTCGTCTTCTTCGACGAGGTTGATGTCGAAGTTGCCCATCCGGACCAGGGTCAGGCCGTAGTCGGCGATGGCGTTGTTGGCGGCGATGATGATCGCCGCTTCGATCTCCGGCGTGTATGCCGACAAGCCGAGGATCGGCCAGCCGTTCCGCACGATCTGACGGGTGATCTCGGTACGCATGACCTTCAGCAACTGTTCGCTGATCCATCCGGTGATGCGGTTGTTGTCGGTGACGTCGACCGTGCCGGTGAGGTTGAGGATGATCTTGTTGGGGTCGTAGATCTTCAGCGAATACTCGCCGAAGACCCGGAGTGTGACGATCAGGCCGGTGTTCGGATCCTGCACGTCGTCGATACGACCACCGAAACGGTTCCCAGGGTATTCGCGTGTGCCAACGAAGAACAGCTCGGCACGGTAGGCGTTGCCGCCCGTGGCGACATCGATGAAGGCACCCAGGAACGGCAGTTCCTGGGCTTCGATGGCATGACGTCCTGGCGGCAGCGTTCCGACGATCTGACCTCGGTTGACGAAGACCGCCATCTGGTCCGGCTCGATGATGGCGCGAGTTCCCTTGCGCAAATTCTGATCAGGCCATTTGAAAATGATCTGCGCTTTGCGGTCGTCTGGTACCGCTACAAACTCCCGTGACAGGAACGCCATGGTGACTTCTCTCCTTGCAAAGACTCGCTGGTGCGAACGCTAGCTCGTCCGGCGACGCTCGCTCGCCCGGAAAGCACGCTTTCACCTCTTGTTGAACAACTAACGGACCGCGGGATACATCGGTTCGCACTTCGACGAAAGTTCTTGGCCCGCTTACAGCCAAATGTGGGAGGTCGGTCACTCAGTTTGGTTTCAGACGTTCATCGACAGGAGCATGCCTTCGCAGCTACGGACGAGGACCTGCGCGGCGTCCGCCAGTTCACGGCCGGCGAGGGGACTTTCGGCTCGTGTGCGCCACTGTTGAATCCGCGTGTAGAGCGTGTTGCGGATCAGTTCAGGTTCGGCGTTCGCTGGCAGGCCGAGGCGCGTCGTCGGGGAGTATCCCTCACCGCCGAGCAGGCTCTCGACGGCGTTGAGTTCCTCGTCGCGGAAGCCGATGGTGCTCGAACGCACGGCGGCAAACAACTGGATCTCGGCGAAAACGTGGGCCGTCGAGCGGATGCGCTCGAGCTCGAACAGCAGTCCCTCACGGTCGACCGGCGGCGGGGAGGCTCGAAGCCGCTGCTCGAACGCCTGCAATGCAGCCTGTGCCTTGATGACGTCTCGGCGACCGGCGAACTGCGTGATCAGGACCCGGCGAAGTTCGGCAAGTCCGCTCAACTCGAACAGCCTCGCTGCCAGCGCCGGGGCGTTGTCGACCACGTGATTTCGGATCATCATGATCGACTGGGTGACGCCATACAGCCCGAGACGACGCACCAATGCCTCGCGGTCGGTGGCAATGACGTTGGCGATGAGATCACCGTCGATGAAGCGGTCGGCGGATGCCAGCATGATGTCGAGTGTCTCCTGTGGCAGTGCGGAGAGACGTGACAACAGGTTGTATTCGGATTGGCGCAGCGTTGCCGATGCCTGCGCCAGCAACCCGGCGATCGGGATCACGGTCTGGCACAGGCGGCGAACCTGCGGGTCCTGGCAATAGCGCCTGGCGACCTTGGCGGCAGCATCCAGCGCGCCTTCTTGGCCGCCGGCCAATTCGTCGGCGCGTGACAGCACTCCGATCGCGTTGATGGGGTTGGTGCGACCGAACCGGTCGTCGTGGAACGCTTCGAGGAACCGCACGTCGGTCGGATGGAGGTGGCGCATCAGATAGATGACTGCGTCTGCCTGGCCCTCGTGCTCAGGTTCGGCGAGCATGAACCGTTGCGTCCTGGCGGAGATCCCCGTCGAAATCGAGGCGATACCAGGAGTGTCGATCAACGACAGTTCCGACAATGCCGAACTCGGCCACTCGACGATGATGTGGTCGACGTCCTCGGCGCGTTCACCTTGCAGGTCGACGTCGATCGCCCCGGATTCGCGGGAGAACGCCGTCGGCCGACTCGTGCCGTTGCGCATGTGCAGCGTCGCCCTGTACGTCAGACCGTCGATGTACCAGGTGACGATCTTGGTGCATTCGCTGGCGTCTGTCGGCGCCAGTTCTTCGCCGACGAGGCCGTTGAGCAGGGTTGACTTTCCGGCCTTCACCTTGCCGGCGATGGCGACTCGGAGCGGCTCGTCGAGGCGCGCTTCGATCGCTTCGATGCGGGATTGTTCGGACGTGCGCGCGTAGGCGATGATCGCTCTGCGCAAGAGCGTCCTGACCTGTTCGACGACGGCGCTGGGGGTGAGGTAACTATCACCACTCCGGGCGACAGCGGGAGCCGAAACAGGCGGACCTGGAACGATGACCGGAGCGGTGAACGGGCCCGTCGGCGGCGAGAA
Organism: Actinomycetota bacterium; assembly: GCA_043747685.1. Taxonomy (GTDB): domain Bacteria; phylum Actinomycetota; class Acidimicrobiia; order Acidimicrobiales; family Ilumatobacteraceae; genus JANXUF01. The sequence goes on along the minus strand of JAYTOR010000044.1, from coordinate 26,868 downwards.
GGCAGCACCCGTCGGCGGCGGTGTCGGACCCTTCGTCGGCAGCGGCGGAACGTGCCCGGCCCGCTGCTGCGGCGACTCCTGCTGGCGGCCACCAGGCTGCTGGCCTGGCGATTGCGGAGGCGCTGGGCGCTGCTGGCCGGAAGAGAACATTTGCCCGGGAGGCGACGGCGGACCGGTACCGGACGGCTGCGACGGCGGATACTGCTGGCCGGGTACCTGCGGCTGGCGTGGCATCTGCGGTTGCGACGGTGCCTGACCAGGCCCTGTCGCCGGCGAGCGTTGTTGCGTTGCCTGTCCGGGCGACGACGGCGGCGCCGCCATGATGATCGCCAGTGCGGCTGCCGGGATCGTCGGGGTCGGCAGTGCTCTGTCCAACTGCGTCAGCGGCCGAACCAGCAGGCGAGCTGTCGGCTGTCCGGTTGCCGCCTGCGCGGCCTGCATCGCCCGCCCGAAGAACTGTGCTGACGGCGGGCGGTCGTTGGGATTCGGCTTGAGGCCCCATGCCAGCACCGCGTACACCGGCGGTGGCACGCCATGGGTACGCAGATCCGGCGGCGGTGTGCTGACGGCACGACCCTTGATGCGCACCAGCGGTTCATCGTCGTCCTCGAGAAACGGGGCTTTGCCGAGGATCAGGGTGTACAGCACGGACGCCAGCGAGTAGACGTCCGAACGTTGCGTGGCCGGCGCGCCTTGGAACAGTTCAGGAGCGGCGTGCAGCATGATGTCGTACGGGTCGCCTGATCGGCTGACTTCGTTGGGGTCGAGCTGGAAGTCGCCGACGAGCGGCTCGCCGAAGTTGCTGAGGAAGACGTCCTGGGGCTTGAGCTTGCGATGCAGCAGGCCGGCACGGTGGGCGCTCTCCAACGCTCCGGCAAGTTTGATGCCGACGTTGAGGGCATCGCGCCAATCGAGGCGGGTTCCACGCTTGACGGCGTCGGCATAGTTGCCCTCGTCGAGCCATTCACTGACGACATACGGCTGCTTGCGTCGCACGCCCGACTTGAAATAGGTGACGATGTTCGGGTGGCTCGACAGCTCGCCCATCAGTGCGCACTCGCGCTCGAATCGCTCGAGCGACGAATCGTGGACGCCTTCTGTCGTGTACAGCTTGACGGCGACGCGCCGGTGGAACTGCTGTTGCAACGCTTGGTACAACTGCGTGTAGTCGCCACGCCGCACGAGGCGCTCCTCGGCGATCCCAGGAATTTTCAGGTCGACTTTTTCGTCGGGAGTCTTAGGCACGTAGCGCTCCGGGTTCCAGCCGCTCTTGCCCGGCGGCGTCGCCACGCATGGTAGCCAATTGCTGGTTGAGCGCATCAGCGGTAGCGATTTCGGCGTCCAATTGCTTGACCCGGTCGGCACGCTGGCCGGCGGTCAGCGTTCCGGCCGCCTTCGCCTGCCCGAGCGCGTCCGACAGCGAACGCTCCAGCTCGTCGACGCGTGAGAACACACCGTCGCGCAACGTCCGATAGAGCTGATTGATGTAACGCTCGACCGATTTGGCGACCAGTCGGTGCGCTTCCTCCTGATACTCCTTGACCATCTCGCGAGCCTGTTCGCGTCGCGCCTCGATCATGCGCACCTTGCGCTGGCGAAGTGCCCTTCGTCCGAACACCAACGCAGCGACAGCACCGACGGCGAGACTGAACGGTCCGAGCCCGGGGATCATCCCACCGATACCGAGCAGCGGTTCCGCTGCGGTCCACAGCCCTTCGATCGCTGTGACCGATTTGCCGGGGTCGTCGAGGTCCGGGGCGAACTCGTCGAGACTCAACGCACCGAGCCAAGGTGAGCCGACTGCACTAGCGGAGTTGTGGAAGACCGCCGATTCTGCCTGTGCCAGCTGTTGGATCAGTCGCTTCTCCAGCTCGGAGGAACGGTCCATCAATGTCGAGAAGACGTCGGCGACCGTCGTCGTCGCCCGCGCTCGCAGCCACGTCTGGAATTCCTCCCAGATCGAAGAAGGATCCGTCGAGGAGATCAGGCCGTGCGCTTCGGAGATCAGCGTGCGCATCTCGTCGAGCAGATGGTCACGGCTCGATTCCTGCAGGTCCTGGATCGAGTCGCGCAAGAAGCGGTGCCAGCTGGCATTGTCCAGACGGAGGTCTTCGAGACCGGTCAGTGAACGCTGCAGTTCGGCGACGACGGCACCCTGACGTGCAGGGTCCGATGCTTCGAGTTCGGCGAGCAGTACAGCGCGCAGTTGGCCGAGCGCCGTCTCGGCGTCGCCGGTCGCGTCGATCGTCTGGCGCGCCTGGACTTCGTCGACGACGCGGTCGCGGAGCAAGCGGATCAGGTCGTTGATCCCGCTCTCACTGGCGAAGCGTTCGTCGGCGGTACGCACGGACCTGGCGAAGAGGATGGCAGAGACCGGCACGATCGCCAGGTCGAGTCCCGCTCGCTGCAGGTGCCCGGTGTCGACATCGCGGATCACGCGCCAGTCGATATAGCTGTCGATTTTCGTCAGTACGCAGGTGACATTGCGGCAGTGCTTCGTCGCCGTCGTCAGGAATTCCAGCTCTGGTGCCGTCAATTCCTGACTGGCGTCACTGACGAACAACACTGCGTCTGCCTGGCGGAACTCGGCGACGGCCCGAATGCCTGCCGGCGAGTCGAGGCCACCGGATCCCGGCAGGTCGACGATCTCGATGCCGTCGCGCAACCACTCGACGGGGAGAGTGATTTCGCAGCTGCGGATATTGAACGATTCGGGATCAGCCCCGTCCTGTTCGTTGACATAGAAGCGGATCTGATCCCCCGGCACCGCTTCGGCGACGAGTTCGTCGTCGTCGTCCTGGCGATAGATCTGCGCAGTCAACGTCGGCCCGTACCGGATTACCGTCGGTACTGCGGTTGCGAAGTCGGGATCGACCGGGCACAGTTCGTTGCTGATCAGCGCGTTCACCAGCGAACTCTTGCCCTGTTTGAAATCACCGGCGACGAGCACACGGATCCGCTGTGCGGCGAGGCGAACGTTGCGCATCCGCATGCGCTCCGCAAGATCGAAGCGTTCGTGCTGCACCGCAATCGCCCCGACGCCATCGATGACGTCGTGGAGTTCCTGGCGTCTTGCAACACGGTCATCTTCACGTTGTACGACGACTTCCGGTTCGACCGGCTTGACGACCTCGCTCAGGCGGTTCTCCGGTGGCGGAGGTTCGTACATCGCTGCGGCGGCGAATCGTGCAGCTCCGAGCGCCACGGCGTGCTTCGGATGAGCGTCGACAGCGGTGCGCACGCCGAGTTCAGACGTCACCATCTGATTGATCAACGGGATGCGGCTCGAGCCGCCGACGAGCAGCACGGCGTTGACGTCCGCAGGGGTCAGATGAGCCGACTGCAGCGCCCGGCGAACTGCCTTGAGCGTTTCGTTGATCGGCGGCCGGATGAGATCCTCGAACTCTCCGCGGGTGATGCGGACCTGCTTGCGGCCGGTCGGCAGCCACGCCTCGATCACTGCGTCGGTGTCAGCGGACAGGGCCTCTTTGGCCTTGGCGCACTCGTCACGCAGATGGCCAACGGCAGCTGCCCAGTCGGGGTTGTCCTTGGGGATGCCATCGAGCGCCCCGTCGGCGTTCTCGGCGACGAATCCGAAGATCGCCGCGTCGAAGTCGATGCCGCCGAGACGCTCGATGCCTTCTGGCTCCCCGAGCGATTCGAAACCATCCTGCGTCTTTTTCAACAGGGCGACGTCGAACGTCCCACCGCCGAGGTCGTAGACGGCGACGGTCGATCCGACCTCGACACGCGACTGCGCCGAGAAGTGGAACGCAGCCGCAAGTGGCTCTGTCAGCGTGACTGCCGGCCCGACGTCCGCCATGCGGATCATCTGTTGCAGCAATTCGAGTTTGTACGGACCCCAGTTGGCAGGGTGCGTCACGGCGATGCCGGTGGGCGGCCCGCCCTCCTGTGTTGTGACATAGTCGACGACCCAGCGCAACATTCGGGCACTGAGCTGCTCCGCCGAATACGGACTGCCGCCGACGAGCATCGGCGTCGTGTCCCCGATCCGTCGCTTATATTCTCTGATGGTGCGGCCAATGTCGCTGAAACCGCGCCGCGCCGCTGCCGAACCGACGAGCACATCTTCATTCGGCCCGATCCACAACACAGAGGGGATGGCAACGGCGCTGTGTTCGAGCCCGACCATCTGAACGCCGTCGGGGCGCGCCAGGGCGCAAGCGGTAAAAGTCGTTCCGAGATCAACTCCGAGCCAATACGTCATATACCCAATCGATGTCGTCCACCTATTATCTAGCGGATCCCGGCCCGCCATGTGAACTGATGCCAGCACGCCAGGGTGACGTTACGTACTTTCCCGATCGGAAACACCTCCAGATGACAACCCGGCACACCACAGCAACCAGGCACAGAACCACAATCCGGCATACCTCGACAGCCCTGCTCCAGATGAAACGCCCATCATGACCTATCAACTCGGTATCGACTTCGGCACGACGTTCACCTCGGCTGCTGTCTCGCGAGATGGCAGGGTCGAGGCCGTCAATCTGGGGACGCGTTCGATGGTCGTTCCGTCGGTCGTCCTCGTCCGCTCCGATGGCGAAATCCTCATCGGTGACGCTGCTGAGACGCGTGCGGTCGTCGAGCCGAATCGCGTCGCTCGCGAGTTCAAGCGGCGCCTCGGCGACCCGACACCACTGTTTCTCGGCGGGACGCCGTACAGCGCAGAGGCCTTGATCGGCTACGTGCTCGGTTCGATCTACCAGCGTGTCGTCGAGCGCATGGGGTCAGCTCCGACTGCCGTCGTCATCACCCATCCGGCGGCATACAGCCAATACCGCCTGGACCTACTTCGCGATGCAGCCAGACGCGGCGGCATCGCCGACGCCACGTTCGTCCCGGAGCCCGAGGCCGCGGCGATCTACTACGCGTCCCAGGCACGGGTTGCCGCTGGCGAGGTCATTGCGATGTTCGACCTCGGCGGCGGGACGTTCGATACCGCTCTCCTGCGGCGTCTGGAGTCACGATTCGAACTGATCGGCACGCCGCAGGGCCTCGAACGTCTCGGCGGCGTCGATTTCGACGATGCGCTCGTCGGTTTCGTCAACGACCAACTCGGTGGGGCGCTCAGCGATGCCAATGAATCCGATCCGCAGACGCTGATTCGGCTCGGGCGCCTGCGATCGGATGGGCGCGATGCCAAAGAAGCACTGTCGGAGGACACCGAGGCCGTCGTTCAGGTGATGCTGCCATCGGGTGCCGTCGACGTGCGAATCACTCGCCAACAGTTCGAGGGACTGATCCGCCCACGCCTCAACGAGGCGCTGCAGGCACTCGACCGGGCCGTGACCTCGGCAGGCTTGACGATGGAGCAGGTCAGCAAGATCGTGCTCGTCGGCGGCAGTTCCCGGATTCCGCTCGTGCGCGAGATGGTTGCCAAAGCGACAGGACGACCGCTGGCGATCGACATCGATCCGGAACACGCCGTGTCGATGGGCGCTGCGTTCGCCGCATCGGGGCGCAGCTTGTCTGCCGTCGACAGCAGCACCCAGGTGGCGATCGTGCCCCCGTCGGTTGCCACGGTGAACATGGCCGGACCGATTCCGCCGATCGCCGCGTCGCCGCCTGGTCTCGATGCGGGCCCACCCGGCAGCGGTGGACCCCTTCCCCCGATGCCGCAGATGTTCACTGCTTCACCGACCGGGCAGTTGCCGACGCAACCGACGCCGTACCCTCCCCGGAGTCCGACCCAGCAGAATCCCCAGCCATACCAGTCGCAGCCATACCAGTCGCAGCCATACCAGTCGCCGCAACCGCCGCCAGCGGGTCAATCGCCGTACATCCCACCGCCGTTCACACCGCAGGCCTATACCGATCCGGGCGGGGAGCCCCCGAAGAAGTCTCGGACCGGCCTGTTCGTCGCCCTCGGCGCTGTCGCGGTGCTGCTGATCGCCGTGCTCGCCTTCGCATTGACACGCGGCAAGGACGACACCGCGTCGTCGACGACCACTGCGTCGGCGCGCACAACCGAAGTGGTCGAGACCACTGCCGACGTCACGGAACGGAGTACAGAACCGGACACCGCCGTCGATTCCGTCGTGGAGACGTCGCTGCCGGGAGCCACGACGATTGCCGGAACAGAACCAGCGACAGCTCCGACCGTGGCTCCAACCGTGGCTCCAACCGTCGCACCGACAGCAGCACCAACCGAGGCACCGACCGCTGCACCGGATCCGAACGTCGTCGCTCAGCATCAACTCGACGCGCAGGTGGCCGCCGACCAGGAGTTCGTCGATGGGAGCCTCGTCGGCCATTTCTTCGTACAGCTCAGTGCCAAAGCGGTTGACCAGGTCGATCCGACCCAGAACCGCGTCTTCACCGCTGTCGATGTGCTCAACGATCACCTCGCGCGGCGCAACTCGATCGGCGCCGTCCTCGTGCGAGCAGATCAGTACTCGAGCTTTTCGACCATCACACTGCCGAACACCTACGTGACGATCATCCCCGTGGCGTTCGCAAGCCAGGCGGACGGCAAGCAGTTCTGCGACAACAACGGCCTCTCGGTCAACGATTGCTTCGCCAAAAAATCGCCGCTGACGAGATGAGACGCGTCACCGGATCGCGGCTGGTGTCACTGGCCGTTTCGGCATGTGCGATGGTCAGCGCCTGCTCGAGTTCGTCCTCGACGGTAACGTCCCCGGCACCGTCAGCCGGCGATGCATCTGGGGTGTTGACACTCGGGCCTGCGGTCACCGCCATTGCCGCCACCACGACGACGTTCACCGACCCGCGGTCCACTGCTCCTCCCGTGCCGCCGGCGACTGATTCGACAACGATCGGCCAGACGCTCCCGGGCGCTTCCGATCCGGCAGCATCGATTCCGGTTGCCGGCACGACACCCGTCTCACGGACGACCACGTCTTCCAGAACGACGCCCGCCACGACCACAGCGACCGCAGCCACAAGCGCCGCTGCGCTGGCATGTATCGCCAAATTGCCGGTGCAGTTCAAAGCGGGCCAGCTGGTCTGGCCGTCGGTACAGGGTGAGGAACTCGTCAAGCAGACACCGATCTTCGCCTCATGGGGTGTCGGCGGTGCGGTCGTCATGACGTACCCGGCGTCGGCGAACGGTGAGCAGTTGCTGGCATTCAAGAACGCCGGCCAGGTTCCGCTGCTGCTGGCGACTGACGAGGAGGGCGGCAACGTCCAACGTTTCAAGCGCGTCGGAGCACTGCCGATCCCGGCAGCGGTTCCGGGGACGATGACACCCGATCAGATCGAGCAGGCCGTCGCCGCGCACGCCAAGGTGATCAAGGCATTGGGCATCGACGTCGTCTACGGGCCGATCGCTGACGTCTCACCGCTCACCGGTGCGGGTCCGATCGGCAACCGCGCTTTCAGCAGCGACCCGAACCTCGTCGCCGCGTACGACGCTGCCTATGTCAAAGGATGGGAATCCGCCGGGATCTTGCCCGTGATCAAGCACTTCCCTGGGCACGGTTCGGCCTCCGCCGACAGTCACAAGGCAACGGCGACGACACCGTCACTCGATCAACTCGAGGCGCGCGACCTGCTGCCGTACAGTGCGCTCGTCGACAGTGGCGCCGGGGTGATGGTCGGCCATCTGACCGTTCCGGGCCTGACCGACAGTGACGGGGTCCCTGCGAGTCTCAGCCATGCGGCGATCAGCGGCCTGCTGCGCGGCACCTATGGCTACAAGGATTCGCTGGTGTTCACCGATGCGCTCGGGATGCAGGCGGTGGCCATCAAGTTCAAGGTTCCGGTCGCCGCTGAGATGGCGATCGAGGCTGGTGCCGACGTCGCCATCTTCACCTCGACAGCCGACGCTCCGATCGTCATCGCCCAGATCGTCGCTGCCGAACGCACCGGCCGGCTGACAGCGGCACGCCTCGACGACGCCGTGAGCCATGTATTGCGGACAAAACACATCGACCCCTGCACCCTCAAACTCTGAGTCCTATCCCCAGAATGGTGTCGACTACGGTCGCGGTCATGGCTGACGCGCGCAACGGGGACTGCGAGATCTACTACGAGACGTTCGGTGAGCGTGTGCATCCGGCGTTGCTGATGGTCAACGGTCTCGGCAGTCAGAGCATCAACTACCAGGACGCCTGGTGCCAGAAGTTCGCCGAACGCGGCCTCTACGCAATTCGATTCGACAACCGCGACGTGGGACTGTCGACACACTTCATCGACGCTCCTGTCGGACCCAAGGGCGAGTGCTATCTGCTCAGCGACATGGCGGCAGATGCCGTCGCCGTGCTCGATGCAGAGGGCATCGATCGTGCTCACATCATGGGATTGTCGATGGGCGGAATGATCGTCCAGACACTCGCCATCGAGTATCCGCAGCGGGTGCTGTCGATGACCTCGGTGATGTCGAACACCGGCGAGGCCGAGTACGGCGCGCCGACGGTCAACGCCATGCGGTTGCTCACCGCGCCTCCGGCGACCGATCGGACGTCGTATATCGCCAGGGGTCTGGACGGCTTCCGCGAATGGGGCAGCCCGGAATTCGCCGACGAGGAACGTTGGACCGCCGAACTCGGCAGAGCATTCGATCGCTGCTTCGACCCAGGCGGCACCACGCGACAGTTCCTCGGCATCGGCGCATCTCCGCCCCGCGCCGACAAACTGCGCTACGTCCAAGTCCCGACGCTCGTGATACACGGCGACAAGGACACGCTGATCGACGCCTCCGGCGGCCGTCGTACCGCCGAGTTGATCCCCGATGCCCGCTTCGAGTTGATCGAAGGCATGGGTCACGACTACCCGCCGCAATTGTGGGACCGCTGGGTCGACCTCGTCGCCACCCACGCCCTCTCCCGACAGACCGCGAACTGACTCCTCGGCCGAGCCAGCGGCCCGTCAACCCGGTCCTCAGGTGTCGCTCGGGCGGATCATCCGAACGGATAAGCCGCCCGATCGGATGAGCCACCCGCGCGGCGGAGAGCAGAAAGAACGGTTCAGGTCGGACGGCAAGGGAAACCGTGCGTCATGTCAAACCCGTCGAAACCTAGAAGGCGTTGGCGAGCACATCCGCGTATGTCGTTGCGAGGTGGAATGTCATCTCGGCACGAACCCGTTCGGGGACGTCTTCGAGATCCGGTCCGTTTCGCACCGGTAACACGATTTCGCGCAGTCCTGCACGGTGGGCGGCGAGAACCTTCTGCTTGAGGCCACCGATCGGCAGGACGTTGCCCTGCAGGGTGATCTCACCGGTCATACCGACCGTCGGCTTGACTGGCTTGTTCGTCAGCAGGCTGACGAAGGCGGTGGTCATCGTTATGCCGGCAGACGGGCCGTCCTTGGGAACGGCACCTGCTGGAACGTGGACATGGAAGCGCCGGTTGAGGCTGTCCGGATCGACACCCAACTCCGTCGCATGGCTGCGGATGTAGGACAGGGCGATCTGCGCCGACTCCTTCATCACGTCACCGAGTTGACCGGTCAGGGTCAGGCTCGGCTCACCGGTCGACGCTGACGCCGACGCTTCGATGAACAGCACGTCGCCACCAGCTCCGGTGACGGCCAGTCCGGTGGCGACACCTGGCAGGTTGGTCCGAGCGGCGACCTCGTCGACGAAACGCGGCCGGCCGAGCAGCGGTGGGATGCCGTCCGCATCGATCACCACCGGCGGCGCAGCACCGCCGCCGACTTTGGCGGCCACCTTGCGGGTCAGCTTGCCGAGCTCACGTTCGAGACTGCGGACGCCGGCTTCGCGTGTGTACTCGGCGACGATCCGGCGGACGGCATCTTCGTGGACGTCGACCTCCTCGGCAACGAGACCTGCCCGCTTGACCTGCCGTGGCAACAGGTGGTGCTGGGCGATGAAGACCTTCTCGTCCTCGGTGTAGCCATCGAGCCTGACGATCTCCATACGGTCGAGCAATGCGCTCGGCACGGTGTCGAGTACGTTGGCGGTCGCCAGGAACACGACCTGCGAGAGGTCCAGTTCGACTTCCATGTAGTGGTCGCGGAACGTGTGGTTCTGCGCCGGGTCGAGGACTTCGAGTAGTGCCGCCGTGGGGTCGCCACTCCAGCCGCCCGCCGACAATTTGTCGACCTCGTCGAGGAGGATGACAGGGTTCATCGAACCTGCCTCTGTCATCGCCCGCACGATGCGGCCGGGCTGTGAACCGACATAGGTACGGCGGTGGCCGCGGATCTCTGCTTCGTCACGGACGCCGCCGAGGGCGACGCGCACGAATTTGCGGCCCATTGCCCTTGCGATACTCTCGCCGAGGCTCGTCTTGCCGACGCCTGGAGGCCCGACGAGGGTGACGATCGCACCCTGGTCGCGCTCGTCGCGATCGCTCGACGGCCTGATCGGGGATGCCACAGTGGCCTGTGCCTCTGCCTCGTTCTCAGCGGCTTCGTCATCGGCGGTGTCGGTAGCAGCATTGATCAGCGCGCGATCGTGCTTCAACTTGCGGACAGCCAGGAATTCGATGATGCGGTCCTTGACGTCGCCGAGCCCCTCGTGATCGGCGTCGAGCACCTGGCGGGCGGCAGCGAGATCGAGGTTGTCGGGCGTGATCGTGCCCCACGGCAGATCGAAGATTCGATCGAGCCAGGTACGGATCCACGCCTGTTCCGGGGACTGCGCGTTCGTCCGCTCGAGGCGGTCGATCTCTTTGGCGACGAACTCACGAACCTTGACGGGAGCAGACAAGCCTTCGAGCTTGGCGCGGTAGTCATCATTGGCGGCGTCGTCACCCTCGCCCAATTCCTTGCGGATGGCGTTCAGCTGCTGGCGCAGTAGGAACTCACGCTGCTGATGCTCCATGCCCTCGGCCACGTCGTTGCGGATCTGGCGGTCGATCTGCGTCTCGGCGAGCAGATTCTTGGCCCACTCGAGGACGAGTTCGACGCGGGCGCCCAACTCGACGGCTTCGAGGATCGTCAGCTTGTGATCGTCTGACGCGTCACTCCAGGCGGTTGCGCCGTCGGCGAGTTCACCGGCAGCAGTGACGTTGCGCAGCACTTCGGGGAGCCGACGGGAGTTCTTCAGCTCGGCGATTTCCTGCAGCACGACACGCAGTTCGCGGGCGAGGACGTCGATACGCGGCGTCGCCTGATGATCCTTGACCGGCGTGACGGCGCGCATCGCAGCAGTACGTTCGCCGACGAACTCCTCACCGAGCAGGCCGCGCTGTTCCGCCTGGACGATCGCTGCCGGCATGCCTGTCGGGAGGGTGCCGACGTCGGGGACACGGGCGACGACACCGACGACGGGGGTACGGCCATCGAGTTGGGAGACGATGACGAGACGGCCGTCGTTGGCCCTGGCGATGTTGACCGCCGTCTTGGCGGCATCGGAGTCGAGGGCGATGGTGACGACGGTTCCTGGGAGGATGACACCGGGGACCAACAGCACTGGCAGCACGAGGCGCTGGCAACTCTGGCTGTCGTTGGTTTGATCTGCGTTGAGCGTCGCTGTCGACGTAACGGAATCGTGGGTCGTGATCGGGCCAGAGGGCTCGATCGGGGACGTGGAATTGGATGTGGAATTGGACGATGAGTTGGACGATGCCTCGCTGGACGAGTCGTCGATTGCCTCGGCACTGAACGGGGAGGAAGTAGCCATGGACGGCACGATACCTTGACCTTCGTCAAGTTCCTCCGCAAACATGAGTCGCTCTGACTCATGTTTCTTCTGCCGAGGATGGCCTAACTGTTGGCGACGGCTGCGTCGATCGATGCGTGCAGGACCGAGACGATCGTTTCGATCTCGGTTTCACCGATGACGAACGGCGCGCCGATCATCACCGCGTCCTGCACAGGACCAGATCCCGCCGGATAGAACCACACACCCCGGTCCAGGGCTTCGGCGACGACCTTGGCGGCGAACTTGGTGCCGGCGTCAAAACGCGCACCGCTGTGGCGGTCCCGGCCGAGCTCGATCCCGAGCATCAACCCCTTGCCGCGGATCTCGATGACGTTCTGGTGATCGCCCAGCTCCATCCTCAAGCGTCGCTCGAGCCGCGAGCCGACCTCGGAGACGCGTTCGACGAGCTGCTCACGCTTGAGGATCTCGAGCACCGCCAGCGCACCGGCACACATCGCGTCGCCGCCGGTGAAGGTGAAGAACATGAACCCGCCGATCGAGTTCAGCGCAGCCGTGACCTTGTCGGTGGTGGCGACCATGCCCATTGGGACATAGCCCCCTCCGAGGCCCTTGCCGCCGTAGATGACGTCCGGCTCGATCGGCAGATGCTGGTGACCCCACGTCCTGCCTGTGCGGCCAAAACCCGTCATGACCTCGTCGGCGATCAGCAGGATGTCGTGTCGTTTGCAGATGGCGTTGACCGTCTGCCAGTACTCGTCACTGGCGACGAGGCAACCGCCTGAGGCACCGGTAATCGGCTCGAACAGGAACCCGGCGATCGTCTCAGGACCTTCCGCTTCGATGACCCGTTCGACATCGGCCGGATCGTCCCAAGCGACTTTCGGGAAGTCGAGCAGCAGTGGCTCGTATCCGGCGCGGCGCCCAGAATGGCTGCCAGCGGAAATCGCCCCGAGCGTGATGCCGTGATAGCTGGGATGGCGGCCGACGATCTTCCACCGTTCCGGGCGGCCATTGGCGAGGTGATAGGCGCGTGCGAGACGGAGGGCAGAGTCGGCAGATTCGCTACCACCACTGGAGAAGAAGATCGAATTGAAGCCCTCCGGCAGCCAGTCCTGCACGAGTGCGTCATGAAGCGCAAGGCGATTGGGTGTCGCCCACAGCGGCATCACGTAGTCGAGTTTGACCATCGCCGCATGCACGGCATCGGCGACTTCGATCCTGCCGTGGCCGATGTTCGTGAGGATCGCACCGCCACCGGCGTCGAGGATGCTCTTGCCACTGGCTTCGTACAGGTAGCTGCCTTCACCACGGACGATCATCGGCAACGGTGCTGCCGCCTGAACGAATGAATAGCGGCTGTTGGGATCGGTCACCGTTGACATGACGTCCAGTCTGCCAGTCGGTGAGCGGCTGGCGACGAGGATTGCGCCCGTCACGATGCCTGGCGATACCTCGGCGGAGCGAAGGTGTCGCCGTGGCGGTAGGTGATCGAGATGCGCGGACCGGCGACAGCTTTGACCTTCGGGACGCAATGCTGCCAATGCCGTTGACATGCGCCGCCCATGACCAGCAGGTCACCCTGGCCGAGGGCGAACCCTCGCGAGGGACCACCACCGGTCGGGCGCAGCAGAAACGGTCGAGGCGATCCGACGCTGACGATGGCGATCGTCGCCATCCGCCGACGGTGCCGCACCGTGTCGCCGTGCCACGCCACAGAATCACTGCCGCCCCGGTAGTAGTTGAATCCGATCGAGTCGAATGGCTCCGTATACCGGCAACCGAGCGCCTCTGCCATCTCCGAGCAGACCGGCAGCGGCGGTGACGCCATCCGCTCCGCTCCGTACCAGGCGGTGAGGCGCGGTTCGGCGACGATGCGTTCGTACATCACCACCGTGCGCTGCTGCCAGTCGAGCCTGGCGACGAGTTCGGCGAAGACCAGGTCAGCACCCGACAGCCACTGCGGGACATGCTCGATCCAACAGTCGTCGTCGAGCTGCACCCGCGCCGCACCCCTGAACGACCGATCGACCGCCGGATCATCGAGCGCGAACAGGCACCCCTGCCATGCGGCCGGCAACTCGTGCAGCGGCGCCAGCGTGACGCGGCGCTGCTCCGGCTCAGCAGCGTTCCCCCTCATCAGGTCTTGTTCGTCCGCTACGATCGATTCATACATGCGTTCGACTATCGCGCGCCGAACAGATGTTCGTCAAGGCGGTTCCGAAGAGAAACCGGGAAGCAGTGAGCCATGGCCACGATGATCACGATCGACGATCCGAACGACCCGCGCGTCCGTGACTACGTCGGCCTGAAGAGCCCGAAAGAGCGCCGTCGTGTCGAGGTCGCAGCAGGCATCTTCGTCGCCGAGGGACCGCTCGTCGTCGAGCGGCTGCTCAAATCGCCGTACACAGTCCGTTCGCTGATGCTCTCGCCGCAGGTTGCGGAGCGCCTGGGCCCGCAACTGGCACAGCACGAGATCCCCGTCTATGTCGCCAGCCGCATCGTCATGAGCGAGGTCGCCGCCTTCGACATCCATCGCGGTGCCGTCGCCGTCGCCGAGCGGCGCGCCGAACAATCCGTCGCCCAAGTACTGCGCAGGGCACGCACAATCGTCATCCTCGAAGGTATCAACGACAACGAGAATGTCGGAGCCATCGCCCGCAGCGCCAGAGCGCTGGGCGTCGATGCGATGCTGCTCGATCAGCGCAGCAACGACCCGCTCTACCGCCGCACGGTTCGTGTGTCGATGGGTGAGATCCTCTTCCTGGCGTTCACACGGGTTCCTCTGTGGCCGGACGGCCTCGCCAAGGTGCGCTCTGCCGGTTTCGAGATTGTCGCCTTCACGCCGTCCCAGAAGGCCACGCCGCTGACCGCATGGAATCCGGGCAAACGTAAGGTGGCATTGATGTTCGGCGCCGAGGGCCCGGGACTCACAGACGAGGCGAGGGCGCTGGCCGATCTCGAGGTATTCGTCCCGATAAGGCGCAACGTCGATTCGATCAACGTCGGGCATGCTGCGGCGATCGTTTTTCATCACGTCGACGCTGCTCGCCGCCAGACGCGTTAGCCGGAGCGGGACGACCTTTCCTCGTCGACGGATCAACGGATCATCAGTGAAGGACGCGCATCATCGCTTCGCGTTTCGACAGTCCGGACAGACGGTCGGCATGGTCACCTATGAATGAGCGAACCTCATCGGCCTCGGTTGGTCCGCGGTGGGCATACGTCCGGAGTACCCATCCAATTGCTTTGCGGACGAAGAAGTCGTGATGCTCGCCCTGCAGAGCACAGGCGGCGAATACCCAGTCGACGTCCATCGCCGTTCCCCATCGTTCCTGATGCAGGATTGCCGACCGGATCAACCACACGTTGCCACTTCGCAGCCACCTGTCCATGACCGGACCAAGCGCCGGATTTGCTCGCACGAGCACTCCTGCACCGTGGCGGCAGAGCACGTCCACGGTGTCCCACCAGGAGGTGGTGACGATCCACCGTTCGAGGTCGACGATCGCCGACGTGTCCAGTCGCCAAGCATGCCTCGACAGGTAGTCGAGCGCTGCGTACTGGTACTCACGACTCGGGAGCTCCCAGCAGCCATCGACGAGAGCGACGATCTCGTCACTGGTCGGGTCCGGGAACGCCTTCCACACAGGTGCCTGCAGGGCGCGCCGTCGCGGCGAAGCCAGGCCGACGAAATCGAATTGGCCGCGCATGTACGACGACATTGCCTGTGCGCGGGCGGTGTCCCCTGCGGGCTCGAAAACCTGCTGGAGTTGCTCCACCGCAGCGTTCATCGTGCGATGCGAACACACATGAACCGCAGCAGCCAAATCTGTCGCTGACGACGGTTCAGGACGGCAGATACCTCGGACGCAAGCGCCGATGAGCGAAACGCCACACGCCGGCGGCATCACGCCGGAAGACGTCGTCGTAGTAGAAGTACAGCACGGGAAGCACGGCACCGTCGATCCATTTGGTCGCCATGCACCAGCATGCGCCGTGAACCTCATCAGCGGTGATCGGGATCAGCATCGAGGGACCAGGCAGGTGCATCAGCGGATTGACCTCGTCGTAGTGACCCCCGACGAGGTTGGCGATGGCGTCAGGGCCGTGGGCGATGCCGAAGCCGTATTCGCGGCCGTCCCACACTGCATCATCAGTGAAGAGGGAGGCGAGATCGCCCCGCTGGCCGAAGTCGGTGAAGGTTGCGTACGCCTGCAGTAGATTCTGCAGCAATTGGCAGGTCTCGGCCGGTGGGCTCTGCATGTATCGTCTGGCGACGTCGACGGCGGTGAAGTCGAGCACGTCGTCGCGTTCGAGTACGGCGTGATCCGACAGTATTTCCACGGGCTGTTGCATGGTCATCAGATTGCCATCTCCACGTTCGATGCTCGCGGCCCCCGGCCACAGCTTCCCTCGACGCATCATATTCATCATGATGTTCCCGGTCAAGGTCGCCCGGTAAGAATCCACGACACACCGTTGCCCATTTCGAACGAATCGTTCCGCAATCCGATAAGGCTCGACGCCGCTGAATTTCAGGCACCGGATATCGCATCCACTGCGATTGTCGGTGTCCGCTACGAGGTGGGATATGTGGGTTACCGGAAGCTGTCGGTCTGAACCGACTCGTTTCCGGATCGATCGATCCGGAATACTCTGGGCGGTGATCGATCGAAGGCTGGCAGCTCGTTGATCGCCATGCTGCGCACGAATCGCGACATCCGTGCGCTGTTCATCGCTCAAGTGGTGTCGTACCTGGGTGATTGGTTCGCCTACGTGGCGTTCGTCGGACTCGTACAGGATCTGACGAAGGTGCCGCTGCTCGTCACGATGGTCTTCGTCTGTCAGTCACTCCCGATGTTTCTCACGACGCCGATCGCCGGGCCGACGGCGGACCGCTTCGATCGACGCACGATCATTACCATCGTCTCGATCATCCAGACAGTCGCTGCAGCGGGGCTGCTGCTGGTGCATAGCCGTGGATCATTGTGGATCGGCTTCGTCAGCCTCTGCATCATCTCGGCATTCGCAGCGTTCGTCACGCCGGCGGCGCAGGCAGGACTGCCCAGCCTTTCGAGGAACGACGACGAACTGCGCCACGCCAACGTCCTGTTCGGATCATTGTGGGGAGCGATGCTCGCCGTCGGGGCCGCTGCCGGCGGCGTCGTCGCCTCGGTCTTCGGCCGGAACGTCTCGTTCATCGCCAACGCTGTCTCGTTCGCCCTCGCGGCGGCCGTCATCCGTTTCATCCGCCGGCCGATGCAGCAGCCGAGAGACGCTCGCAGCCACGTCGAGCGGATGCATCCACTCAGCGACATGCGAGAGGCGGTCGGATATGCCAGGCGAGACCACGCGTTACTTGCGCTGTTGGCATCCAAAGCGACATTCGCGCTGGGCGCTGGCATGGTCGGGTTGCTGGCGTTACTGGCAACACACCAACTCCATGGAGGCGACGGTGCGACCGGCCTACTGCTCGGGGCCCGCGGGCTCGGAGCGGCCGTCGGACCCGTCGTTGCCGCCAGAATGCTCGGTCCTCGCCTCAGCCGACTGCTGCTGCTCACCGGATTCTCCGGACTGGCGTTCGGCGTCTTCTACCTGTGCCTCAGTGTGACGACGACGCTCTGGCTGGCGGCGACACTGGTGCTCGTGGCGCACCTCGGGGGCGGGGCGCAGTGGACACTCTCGACCTACGGTTTGCAGCGTCGGGCACCGGACCACATCCTCGGCAGGGTCATCGCCGGCGACTTCGGCATCGTCACCCTGATCATCACGCTGTCCAACCTTGCCGCAGGTGCGCTCGCTGGCGTTGCCGGCACCACATGGGCGTTTGCCGTTTTCTCGACGCTGTGCCTCATCGCCAGCATGACCTACCTCATCGTCACCCGACCGATACGGAACCAACTCGACGCCGAAGACCAGACCGGTCGTGACTGATCCGCTCGGGGTTGCTCCGTCTCGACGGCTACGAGCTGACGATGTTCGACATCGACGAGGCGAATGAAGCCGTCGCCCACGCCGCGACACACGCCGGGCCCTTCCAGAAGACCATCCTTCGACCGTGATGATCCGACACCGACGCGGGGCGCAGCGGCGCTACTCCTCGGGTGCTACCGGTGCAGGCCGAGGGTGGCCGCCGCGGCGAAGAGCGACGTTCGTTTCTCCTCCAACGTGCCGACAGTCGGCCACACCTGATCGGTCCAGATTAAGACGTTGTCGAACCCTTCATCGGCATAACGTCGGACAGTCGCCGGGTCGCAGCCGGCAATTCGGAAGATCAACTCGAAGCGACCCTCGACATCGCTCTCGTGGCGCAGGCGGAGCAGTTCGGCGCTCAGGCGACTCGACTGCTCGAACGATGGCGTCCCGGAGGAGAACCAGCCGTCACCGAGGCGCGCCGCCCGCTGTAGTGCACGGTCGGTGTTTCCGCCGAGAATCAACGGGACTGTGGTTACGTGCTTCGTCGACTGCACCCTTTCGATCGTGAAATGGCGTCCGTGATGATCGATCGGCCCGCTGCGCCACGCTTGACGCAGTATGTCGATCGTCTCTTCGAAACGCGTCACACGCTCGGCGAACGGAATTCCCAGCGCAACGAATTCCTCCTCGAGCCATCCGAAGCCGAGCCCGAACATGAAACGTCCGGCAGCGATCTCCTGCAGCGTGCAAACGGCCCTGGCGGTGGTCAGCGGGTGCCGAAGCGGCAGCAGGTAGATGCCTGTCGCCAGTCGCAGGTGCGTGG
This sequence comes from Actinomycetota bacterium, assembly GCA_043747685.1. Classification (GTDB taxonomy): domain Bacteria; phylum Actinomycetota; class Acidimicrobiia; order Acidimicrobiales; family Ilumatobacteraceae; genus JANXUF01. The sequence goes on along the minus strand of JAYTOR010000044.1, from coordinate 8,572 downwards.
TCACCGCCGCGGCCGCAGCGAGTTGCACGAGCGGATCGACGAGTTCCGTATCCGGACTGACGATCGGCGCTGTGCGATGCTGTGCGCCAGGCAGTTGCTTGGTCGGGTGGTCGCTCGCATATCCGAACGGCAGGACGATGTGCTCACCGATCCACAACGAATCGAAGCCCGCCTCGTCGGCCGCCCTGGCGATCTCGACGAACTCCTGCGCCGGAACGTCGTAGGCGGTCAACCCGACCTTCATATCGGCTTCCTCACTCGCCATCTCGTCCGGCGCATCATCACAAACCTCCGAGGGCGTCGGAGCCGCCGACGAGCATCGCCGCCGTCACGCCGATCGCCGTCACGGCGGTCATCACAAGGGCGATTGCGGCAACGAGAGGATACGTTCCGTTGCTGTACTGGTCGTAGAGAATTGTTCCCATCACCTGCGTCGTCGAGGCCCTAACGAGGAGCGAAGCGGCGAACTCGTGGGTGAGCAGCACGAACATCAACGCCGCCGCTCCACCGAGCGCTGAACGCATCAGCGGGAGTTCGACCTTGAGGCTCGTGCCGATCACGCCTGAGCCACTGACCCTCGCTGCCTCTGTGTAGTTGCTACCCAGTGCGAGCATCGCCGACGTCTGCATTCGAACGGCGAACGGCAACATCAAGGTGATGTAAACGAGCACGATGACCCAGTTCGTCCCGTAGAGCACGAACGGCGCTTTTGTGTAGGTCAGGAGGAAGCCGGCACCAAACACGACCGCTGGAATGCCGAGGGGCATCGACACGACGTAGTCGAGGATCGTGCGCAGGACACCGAACCGTCGACCGCGCAACAAGATGCTCGAGGCGACGTAGCCGACCGGCAGGCAGATGGCGACGGCGAGCAGGGAGATCGTCACGCTGTTGAAGATCGCCTGCGTCACACTCGATTCAGCGAAGATCGTTCGGAAGCTCTGCAGCGAGAAATGATCCGTGTCGATCTTGGCACTCCAGAACCGGGACAGCGCCACGATGACCAGGCCGATCACCGGCAGCACCGTGGCGACGAAGCTGTAGCCGATGATTGACGCGGCGCCGATGACGCTGGGTCGGGCTTCGCTCCTGAAGGCCTTTCCACCATGGGTGACGAAACGTCGTTGATCGCCGAGCAGCACCTTCTGTACGAGCACGACGAGAATGCCGAAGAGGAGTAGTGGAGAGCCAAGCGCGGCGGCTGCGCCGTACTCGATCGGTGAGGCTGACATCTGACGATAGATGTCCGTGGTGATCACTTCGATTCCGCTGTTGCGGCCGAGCAGCAACGGTCCGGTGAACTGTCCGAGGCCAAGGAGCAGGGCGACACCACCACCATAGATCAGGGTCGGGCGAAGCAGCGGCAGCGTCACACGGAAGAAGACGCCCCACTGCGACGAGCCGGCGACTTGCGCGGCCTCGACGTGTTCTGAGCTGATGTTCTGGAAGCCTGCGCTGACGAACAGATAGACGAATGCCGTCAAACCGAATCCGGTGATGATGATGATCCACGGAAGCGTGTAGATATCGACGGGACCCTGCTTGAGGTCCGACCACCAGGGAAGATTGCGGAGCAATGCATTGACGTACCCTGGCCGTGGGGAGAACAGGAACGACCATCCGACCACACTGGCGACGGCCGGAACGATGATCGGGAAGATCGGCAGGATCCGCAGCACGCGCAAGCGACGCGGCAAACGTGTCGCCGCCCAGGCGAGCAGCGTTCCGAGAACGAGGGCGATCGCCAACGAACCGAGCGCCAGACCGACCGTATAGGCGAGCGTTTTGCCGAATGCCGGATCGGTGTAGCCGATCCGGTAACCACGTGCGCCATCGGAGAAGGCGTTGACCTGTAATCTGACGAGTGGCAGAATCACCAGATAGCAGAGTGCGGCGACAAAGGCGAGAACACCCGCCCAATTGGCGAGTGCTCGCAGCGGAGACAGCCGGGAGATTGGTGGCGGCACCTCGGCCGCAGCGACGCCAACGGCTGTCATGAGTCGACGGCATTCAGCACAGGCTCGGCGATGTCCGACGCACCGAAGCCTGTTTCAACGTCGAAGAAGTGGGCGTCCGATTGGCGGAACGACGCGCGCACCGGATCGTTCTGTTTCAGTCCTCGTGCCCAGCTGTCCGATACGCCGGAGGGAATCCTGGCGAACAGTCGCGTGCCGTTGGCGTCGAGGACGACATCGAGATGGCGTCCGCCGTACTCGGCGTCGACGACAACGGCGTCGAGACTCGACATGTTTGCTCCGACCGATGCGTCACAAGGAGTGACCTGTAGGTCGTCTGCACGGAGCCGCATCGCGACTGGGGTCGCGCCGGCAACGCCAACCTCGCTACCGCCGATCGGTTGGCCCGCTGCCACCCATCGGCCGTCCTCGTAGGTACAGACGACCCGGTTGTCCATACCGATGAACGCGGCGACGTACTCACTGATCGGGTGCTCGAACACCTGCTGCGGCGTGTCGTACTGCTCCACCCGGCCGTGACGCATGATCGCCAACCGATCACCGAGCGCCAGTGCCTCCGACTGGTCGTGGGTGACGAAGACAGCCGTGAATCCAAGGCGGCCGTGCACTTCGTGGAGTTCGGCGCGCACGTGATCTCGCAATCGGGCATCGAGGTTGCTCAGCGGCTCGTCGAACAGCACCAGATCCGGTCGCGCAACGAGGCCCCTTGCAAGGGCGACACGCTGCTGCTGACCGCCGCTTAACTGCACCGGATAGCGGTCGAGCAGCGCATCACAATCGACCATCTTCGCGGTCTCCTCGACCCACCCGTTACGCAAACCCTCCTTGATTCTCCTAGCGCGCAGCGGGTAGGCGATGTTCTTGCGAACCGTCATGTGCGGCCACAACGCGTACGACTGGAACACCATGCCGATCTTGCGTTGGTCCGGTGATCGATTGATCCGTCGTCTGGCGTCGAAAACAACCTCGTCGTCGAACGAGATACGCCCAGCGCCCGGCGTTTCCAGTCCAGCAAGGCATCGCAGTGTCGTGGTCTTGCCACAGCCGCTCGGACCGAGGAGGACGAGAAATTCGCCCTCCTTGATCTCGATGTGCAGGTCGTCAACCGCTTTCGTCGGCGGCTTGCCGACGAAGTGCTTTGTCAACCCCTCGATGCGTATGTAGGACATCTCGTCACCTTTCGCCGTGGACGGTCTGACACGTAGCGGGCCAGCTCAGTGCTTGAACAGGCCGTTCCAGCGGGCCTGATATGCAGCGACGAAATCCGGAGTGAGAATCGACAGATCCTGTTTGTGGACCTTGCTGGTCGTCGTGACTGCACCGGGAACGTTGGGCAGCACTGAACCCGCCAAACGGGCGAGGGCTTCCTGACCGGGCTCGGTGAGGATGAAGTCGGCGAGCAACTGGGCGGCATTTGGATGCGGTGCCGTTGCCAAGACCGACTCCTTGAACAACGCGCCCCAGACCGTGTCGGACAGACCGGAATCGACGGGAGCGCCCGTCTTCTTGGCGTCGGTCTGGATCCCGACGAAGAGCGCCGCCGATATCTCCCCTGACGCCATCGCCTGACCCATCGGCAGCGAACTCGTATAGATCTTCGGTTTCTGAGCAGCGAGCTTGTCGGTGAAGTCCTTGCCGTATTTGCCCTCGAGGTACAGCCAGAAGTCGACGATCGAGGCGACGCTCGGTTCGATGACGCCGATCTGGCCCTTGAGTGCTGGGTCGAGCAGGTCCGGGTAGTCCTTGAGCCCCTTCGGATATTGCGCCGTATTCCAGCCGAAGGTCAGCACGGCTGCGGAAGCGACGAGATAGTCAGCCTTCGCTGACACGTTGTTCGCTTTGTCGTAGCTCGGATCATCGATCGCCGGACCGGTGAACTTGGTGAAGAGACCAGCGGCACTCTCCTTGACGTCCCACGACGCCGTTGCCTGGACGATGACATCGCCGATGCCCTTACTGGCGTCGTGCTCAGCCTGAGCCTTGGCCTGGATGTTCCCGTCAATGTCTCGGACGACCGTCACGGTGATGCCGTAGGCAGCCTTGAAGCGGGTTGCGAGATCGTTCAACTGGTCGAGACTCTGGCTCGAGTAGATGGTGACAGTGCCCTCCTTCTTGGCCTTGGCGATGACATCATCCCAGGCCGCACTGTTCGCAGCAGCCGTAGCCGTGGCCGCAGGATTGGTCGAACCTGCCGCAGTCGTCGCGCCGGCGGCGGCCGAAGCGGCTGCGGACCCTGCCGGCGTCGCTGCCGTCCCGGCAGCGGGTGTAGTGGTGGCAATCGGCGTGGAGCCAGTAGGCACGGTCGAACTACTCGACTTGGTGCTGCTACCGCACGCTGCGGCAATCGTCGATAACGCGATTGCGCAAGCCAGGCCGACAGCAGTGTGTCGAGACCGATCGTGAAGCATTCGATTCCCCCTCGTTTGTAAAAACGTCGCGCGGAAGCAGCGAACACAATGTTCCGCTAGTGCAGCGGTGTAGGCAACGCGGATGTGGTTCCCCTGCTGCTTCCCCGGTAGCCGCTGTCGGATGACGTCCGGTTATTCATCATGATGATAAGTGAGTGGACGTTCGTTGTCAAGGGGTTGACGGCCGAGCACTCAATGATCATGATGAATATCGAAGGGTCACTTTCGGGCAATCCTCCATCGAGACCGGGGAGCTCAAGGTCATGACCGAACATGTCGGCGCGAGAGATATCGCATGGTGATGAAACAAGGGCTCCCGATCGAATCGACCGGTGCGATGGTGACGCAGGTGAAGACGAGCGAGGCGGTGGCCAGACGCATCGTCGGTGACATTGTCACCGGACGGCTGCGGCCGGGCGATCGTCTCGCAGGAGAGGCCGTGATGATCGAGCACTACGGCGTCAGCAGGGAGTCGTTTCGCGAGGGACTCAGACTGCTGGAGGCACAGGGCATGCTGACGATGAAGCGCGGGCCTGGGGGCGGGCCGATCATCCATTCGGTCGATCCCGCCAACCTCGGGCGCATCTCCACGCTGTATTTCCACCTCGCAGGCGGCACGTACCGCGAGTTGATCGAGGCGTGGGTCATGGCCGAGTCTGCGCTCGCATGTCGCGCCGCGAGCCATCCCGACGATGAAATCCGACGGCGGACGATGGAGCCGTACCGTTCGCCGGACAGCGTCGCCCGAACCGATCAGCAGACCTTCGTCTCCCACCATGCATCGTTCCACGGTGCGGTGGCAACGCTTGCACAGAACTCCGTGTTGCAGATTTGGTTGCAGACGATGGGGCTGATCATCAGTCGTCATGTCGTCGATCTCGAGAACCTGACGAGCCTGCACAGTGTCATCGCTACAGATCATCTGCGCATCGCAGACGCCATAGCCGACGGGCAGCACACACGGGCCGCCGAGTCGATGGAACAACACATCCTCGGCATCGGCCGGCACCTCGACGGCGAGTTGCTCGGGTCGCTCGACGATCACATCCAATGGAAGTAGCAGGAACGCTCCGGACCACACCTGCAGCATCCCCGGATCATGATGATCCGTCGACCCGGCTTCGATGGAGTCAATCGCATCGAGTCGGATCCCGGGACGGTCAAGGGGGGTGACTTCCAGGACCGACTCGATGCACTGACGACGATAGGCGTACAACGTTTCCGGCGCGTGACATGCGCGGGACAGTCGGGCGAACAACGACGATTCTGCCGGCATGTCTCATGAGTCGAGCAGTGCATCACGATGACGGTTCATCGATCTATGATGTGGCGTAGGGGGTGACGTCGGAACGTCCGGCTGCCGGGAGGCCGGGCGTACCTGCGTTCAGACCAGCTGTCGCAATGAAGACGGCAACCGGCGCAGCGGGGCTCCTGTGACCGGCAAGTTGGCGCTTGCGAGCTGGCCGAGGCGACATCGCTGTCGTGGCGATGATCAGCGTTGGCACGCTCGCGGGCGAACACGAGGTTCCAGCGCACGTTGCCGGCGCGGGCGGCGCGCTCGTTCGAGGCGGCCAACGCTGTTTCAAACGGTTCGTCGGATGGATTGTCCGGCGAGCAGTGGCATCGGCAGTCGAACGATGTCGTCGCCGGGGCCCTCGTCCTGCAGCGCTTCAAAGGCCCAATCTGAATGTCCGCCCCGTCATCGACGACCTGGAGCGAACCGAGGATATTGACTTCCACCACACCGCCCTCCCGTTTGCCGGCGTCACCAGCTTCTCACGGAACCGGGCTTTGGATCACTCGAATCACGTCCACGCCCCCCCATTTTGAACGATCGCAACTCGTCCGTCCGCATGGGCTTGTACAGGAAACCTCGGCTGCAACGGGCCATCACGGCAGCTTCGGTGGGAGAGATCGCCAGTGGCGGCAACACCGCCGCGTGGCTTGTGGAAAGACGTGCAAGGGAGCTCGTATTCGTCGGAATTCCGACTTCGGGATCGATGCTGATGCGAGGCGTTTCGGCACCGTAGAGAACGCGCCGGTCTGTAGGTGGCACGACTGGCCTCGCGGCTTGAGCCTTCCCAACGCTCGAGCGTTTCGGTGGGGAACTCTTGTCTACTGTTGTCATTGTGCACCTCGTTGTCTCGACGTTCACCAGGCAATGACCGCTGCGCGCCAGTCGTGTTGCGCAACTGCCAGCGCTGTCGCCTGACCTCGGATGATTGCTCAAGCTCTCTCAGTCATCGGGAACGGATCTCGGCGGACCGACGTGCTGCGCCGGCCGATGTAAGTCGGCCGCCGTGGTGCTTTTCTGAAGCGCTCTCACATCTCGTTGTGGTCAAGGCGGGCGATGGTGTCGGCGACGACTTCGATGAGTGCGTCTTCGCCTGGGAGGACTGCCTGTTCGGCGGGTGGGAGTTCGTTGTACCGGTACCCGGCGACGGCCATTGGTGATGTCGAACGCGACAGGGCGTATCGCACGGTTCGCTCGTTACGGCCGCCGCACAGCAGCAGTCCGACCGTTGGTGCGTGATGGGCGAGGCGGACTTCGCCGTCGACGGCTGCGACGTAGAAGTTGAGTTGGCCGACGTCACCGGGCGTCAGTTTGCCCGTCTTGAGTTCGATGACCACGTAGCGGTTTTGCGGGATGTGGAACATCAGTAGATCGATGAAGAACTCGTCGCCGTCGAGATCGAGCCGCCACTGCCGACCGACGAATGCGAACCCAGCACCGAGTTCCAGCAGGAACCGTTCGATCTGCGAGACGAGCGCTCGTTCCAGGTCGCGCTCGACGACATCTGCGGCGAGCGTCAAGAACTCCAGGTTGTAGGGATCCTTGGTGATCTGCTGCACGAGTTCTGACTCGCCGTCTGGCAGCAACTCGCGAAAGTTCGACGGTGCTGCACCGGCGCGAAGATGAAGCTTCGACATGATCTGATTCATCAGCACCGCACGTGACCAGCCGAACTCGATCGCCGATCTGGCATACCATTCGCGCAACTCGTGATCGTCGACACGGTCCAGCAACGTTTGTATGTGGCCCCAAGGGATTCTGCCTACGAGTCGTAGGCAACTCTCGCGGTCGCGCCAAGCTCCAGCGAGCCGCCTCATGTACCCGAGGTTGCCCCGTGACAATCCGGTCATCCCTGGGAATTCGCTGCGGAGATCGTTGGAGAGACGTTCGATCACCTTGGCACCCCAGCCCTCGTCGCTCTGGCGCTGGAGAATCAATTGCCCCAGGTCCCAGTACAGGCCGATCATCTCGCCATTTGCAGCCAGCACTGCGCGGGTTCGGGCGGCCTGGATCGCCCGCTTCGCTGCAGCGAGCGTCGCTGCATAGTTCGTCGGTTGCAGATCAGCCATCCGTCTTCGCTCCGTTCGTCGGGGTCGCCTCGACGCTGTTGACCGGCCGACGGTCCATCAAGTGGGCGGCGATCGCCGCCGTCTGCCTCGGTCGATTGCCGAGGGAGGCGACGTAACCGGCCGTCGTCCTGCTGTCGGAGTGCCCGATGTGGTGTTGGATGTCGTCCAGTGCCACCCCGTTCGCGTACAACGCCGTGATCAGCGAACGTCGACCGGTGTGTGTGCCCAGACGGCTCGCATCGAGGCCGATGTCACCGCCCACGCGCCGCAACAACGTGTCGATGTGTTGACGGCTGACGAGGTCCCCGTTCGGCGCCGTGAACACGAGGTCGATCCGCTGACCGTCATAGATGTGCGTCGGCCACAACGTTGCGTTCATGGGTGGCGCAGCTCGGCTCTCCCGCCGGAGGCGACCTCGCGCCTGCGACCATCCACACAGTCGTGCAGATTCTCAACAAGACGGTCACCGCAGCGCTCGAAGACAGGGTGATCCAGCACAACCCGGTCGCCAAGCTGCCACTCCCGAGGATCGAACGTCAGGAGATGCGGCACCTGACTTCGGATGAGGTGTTCTGGCTCGCCAACTCCATCGATCCTCGGTACCGATCGTTCGTGCTCCTCGGCGGCTTCGGCGGACTTCGCCTCGGCGAACTGCTCGGCTTGCGGTGGGCTCGCGTCGACCTACAGGCGCAACGCGTCCGGGTCACCGAAACGTCGGCGCTCGACTGTAGAGCGCCACGTTCGTTGAGGATGGTTGGGCCTGTTGGCGACAGGTTGGGTGAGGATGATGGTTCGGGGTGGTGGTTTGGCGCGGGTGAGACTTGA
>JAYTOR010000043.1:0-68027 GCA_043747685.1 Actinomycetota bacterium | reverse complement strand
GGATCGATCGGGTTGCCCTCGGTGATCCATTCGGCCGCGGCGGCGAGTTCCTCTTGCAGGACGAGTTCGTCGTGTTGAACCGAGTATCGAGGATTGTCGAAGTCCCGTCTGCCGGCGATTTCCAGGACGTCGAGGTCGACGCCAAGGTGATCTGCGAGAAGGACCAGCAAGTGTTCTGGCGAGCGGTCCGTCGTCACTGGTCAGCCCACCGAAGTACCGCTGCGACAGCGACGTCGAAGTCCGCACGAGTTGTCGGCATGAGGCAGTTCGAATAGCTACAGGGATTCGAGCACGCGGCTAAACATTCGTCGCGGGATACGATGTGGTCAGATTTCTTCGCCGGGATCTGATGAGCGAGCTTCGGGGCCACACCCGGGGCTCGTTCCGCGTCTGGAGTCATGACGCCGGCCGTGATTCGTCGAGGCCAAGCATCTTCCGCAGTCCAGCCGTCGGGACCCTGATGATCCGACCGATCCGGATCGACGGGATATCACCGCGCTGAATGCCGTCGTACGTCGCTTGGCGCGAGAGGCCGAGGGCGCGACCTGTATCAGGCCAGACCGGAACGGTTGGCTGTTCCTCGGCGTTGGGCAGCGCACTTGCACAGAGCGTCGATCTTGTCGAGGGATCGGTCAGTAGTTCTTCGTCCACTTCGTCACCAACTTTCAGGCTCCGTCTCCCCTTATGAGTTGACGTGAGTCTCAGTATCGGGATAGCGTCTACTGATATGAATTCATCTGTTAAAGACTGGACGGTTTGGCCAGACGTCAGTGCCGAGGTCGAGCGCGGCATTCCGAAGGAGGACGACGCCGGCAACTCGTACTTCGTGGAACGACGGGGTGCAGTTCTACAGTGCCGAACGCCGGCAAAGGACGGCGTTCTGGTGGTCGTCGAGGGCGTACTCACGCGCACGATTCACGAGGAGTCCGACCGGATGTGGGCAACGGCAATGGTCCTTACAGACGTCACGTCGATCACGGTGCGATCCGAGGGCGCGTCGATCGATGAGATGTTTAAGACGATCGGTCTGAGCACGTTGGCGAAGTCGATCACGCAGACCTACAAGCAGATGGCGTATGCCAATCCGCAGCTGTGGGGCGAAACGCGCGCCTTGCCGAGTCCCGGCCCCGCCGGGCTTCCTGAGGGCCACTATGCGATGTGGGCACAGCGCTACATCGATGCCGTCAACGAGAACGGCCGCGGGTACATGCCGAAGTTGCTCGCCCAGTGGCCCGGGGAAACGCGCTCGAACGTGCTGCGAGCGGTCCAGCGCGCCGAGGACCTTGGCCTTTTCGTCCGCACGCCGACGAAAAGCGGCGGCGTCGGCAGTGGACACCTCACGAAAAAGGGAGAAAGCTTGATGAAGAAGGGATCCGGCCAATGAGCACACAGGGCAGTATCAAGCGAGACGAGTCGGGCAAGTGGTTCTATGTCGTCGACGTCGTCGGACTCGACGGCAAGCGCAGACAGTCGAAGCGGCGGGGTTTCGCGACGAAGAAGGCGGCTCAGGTGGCGCTGACGGAGTTGCAGGCGGACAAACAGCGGGGGGTGTTCGTGGCAGCGGAGCGCACGACGCTTGGGCAGTTCCTGATCGAGGACTGGCTGCCTGCTCGACGGGCCTCACTGCGTCCGTCGACCGTTGTCAGCTATGAGCAGCTGATCAGGAACTACGTGCTGCCGAGGATCGGCGGGGTGCGCTTGCAGGCCGTAGACGGGCCGACGCTCAACCGCCTCTATGCCGATCTCCTGGAGTCCGGCAGGATCGACACTCGCAAGATGGCCCACGGTGCCGGCCTCGCTCCGAAGACCGTGCGAAACCTGCACGGTGTCCTCACGAAGGCGTTTCGTGACGCGATCCGTTGGGATCGGGTGCAACGCAATCCGTGCGACGCTGCAGATCCGCCGAAGGGTGCAAGCCCTGAGATGAAGGCGTGGACCTCCGACGAGATACGCACGTTCGTCCGTTCGGTGCAGTCGCACCGGTGGGTCGCGGTCTGGACTCTGTTGGCAACGACTGGGATGCGTCGCGGCGAAATCCTCGGCCTGCGTTGGTCAGATATGGATCTCGAGGCGGGCAGTCTCACGATTGTGTCGACGCGGATCCGTTACGGCAAGACCACCGCCGAGTCCACGCCGAAGACGGCACGTGGCAATCGGACGATCGCGATGGGCCCGGCAACGGTCGCCGTTCTGCGGACATGGCGGAAGCAGCAGACTGCCGATCGGCTGCTCATGGGCAGTGGCTGGCAGAACGTCGGTGATCACGTAGTGACGCTCCCGGACGGCACGGCTCCGAACCCCGAGGCCTTCTCGAACCTGTTCGGCGACCTCGTCAAGCGCGCTGGCCTGCCGTCCATTCGGTTTCATGATTTTCGCCATAGCTATGCCACGTCGGCGCTGGCGAGCGGCGTGCCGGTCAAAGTCGTATCGCAGCGCATCGGTCATGCTGACGTCGGTGTCACGTTGAAGGTCTACGCACATGTGCTCCCGGGCGACGACGAGGACGCTGCGGCGCGAGCCGACTCGCTGCTCGGGTGAGGAATATCCGCCAACGAATAGTGCCAATGACGTAGCATCCCGGCGAAGGCCGTTGCCGGACATGCGCCGACCTCGCTCAAAGGGCCTTCAATGACATATCACCCGCGACCACGTCCCAGCATTCTCGACCATTTCGAGTATTTCGGGGTACGTGGTGGCAACAAAGTCTGGCGTTCCCAAGACGGCAGGCGGTATTACACGTGGGATGGCCTGCACGGCGAAGTAGAGGTATTTAACAAGAGAGGTAAGCACCTGGGGGCCCTGAACCCGCTGACCGGTGTCGCAATAAAGGAAGCTTGTGAAGGGAGGTCCATCAATGTCTGAACATTTGAACTATGTGGACCGTTGCCTCGCTGGTGACGCCTTTCCGGATGACATCGATGACGATGTCGATAGGTGGCACGAGGGCGGCACCGGGATGACGCTGGCTAGCTACCTAGGAATGGAGCCCGCCGAGTATTCCCTTTGGGTCGAGAAGCCCGAAGCGCTTCGTTACATCGTTGCGGCTCACCGTCAGCATCGGCCCGTCGGAGAACTGCTGACCAATTCTGCGTTCGCCTTCGCTGCCCGGGCGGACGACCCGGACGAGGCGGAAAAGCTGGTGAAGTGGCTCGAGCGAACCGGTCGACTTCAATAGAGCCTCAGCGTCTACTGGCCCGCAAACTGATTGTGGCCCAAGACCTCCGGATGCCAATCGACATCGAGGCAGTCGTTAATAGTGTGGCTGAGGTTGAAGTCGTTGACTTTCCCGAAATCGAGTGTGATGGCGCTGTTCTTCTGCGCTCGCGTCCTCGAGTCTTCGTCAATAGTCGGCGATCTGCGATTCGGCAGAGGTTCACCTTCGCGCATGAACTCGCACACATCATGATTCCTTGGCATACCGGCGATGCGGTTTGCGACCCGTTTCCGCGGCTCGCATCGCCTGGTACCAGTGGGCCGGAAGGTGAAGCCAACACGTTCGCATCAGAGATACTCGTGCCGCGTCGCGAGATCGACGAGGGGATAGCCCTGAACGAGCGCATCGACATCGCCCGCAGAGCGGAGGTGTCGAACGCTGCACTTGTGTGGGCTGTCGCTGACACCTTGAGCCCGGGACACGTGCTCGTCTTGTGCCGGGGCGATTTGGTGGAGAGCGTCAATACGTCACCGGGCTCGCACACCCCCACACCGTGGCGCGGCCACCGCTTTGAGCACAGCGATTTCAACGCCTTCCGACAAGATGCGGATGACGGCGGCAAGCTAGCGCTTGGGGCACACCGGCTCTACTGGTGGAGCCTTTCCGTCCCGTTGCCGCGAACAAACGCCGAAGCGCAGGCGGCGGAATTGCTGAACGAGATCCTCGCTGGCCTGGACAGCGAGGAGGACGCGCAGCGATGCCGGCGGTCGGTCGCAGGGATTATCGGAAGCGCGAACGGGACCACCGCAGCCGCAGAAGCTGACGAACTCGTTTGGATATTCCGGCAGCGATTTGTGGGGCGAAGGGACCTCCGGCTCGTTGTTGACCATGAGAACTTCCGAGACTTTCTGTGGGCTCAGGCGGAGGAGATGGCGCGGCGAAAGCGTCTCGGGATTTCGAGACGCAAGCCCAAAGCTATTCGCCGTGACCATTCTGTGACCAAAACGGCTTCCTGAGCCAGGAAACCGCAGGTCACATGGCGGAGGTGGACGGGAATCGAACCCGCCAAACGGGGATCGCCCGTTTCGGCCGCTTTGAAGGCGGTGGAGTCCACCAGGTGCTCTGACACCTCCGTTCCCGACGCTACTCGCTGGCGAAGACGAGCATGTCGCCGAGTCGCGAAATCTCGCAGCAACTGCGATTTCTGGTGACTCGGGACCGGAGCGACGATGAAAGTTTGCTCGGGGGGTTGGTGTCGTCAGATGTGCTCGATACTTTGCGAATCACTTCCCCCGAAGTTCGACAATCATTCCGTGACCCTCTGGTCGGTCGCGTCGATTTCCGGAGGTGGGCTGATGGTCATCGTCTGCTGGTCAGTCAAAGGTGGTTCGGGGACGACCGTGGTCGCCGCTTCGCTCGCACTCACATATGCCCGTCGTGGCGCTGCGCCAGTACTGCTCGTCGATCTCGCGGGAGACCTGCCGGCGGTACTGGCGTTGCCCGAGCCGGAAGGCCCCGGCGCGACTGATTGGCTCGCGGCTGATGCCGACGTCGCTGCACAGGCACTGGAGCGCCTCTGTGTCCCCGTCGTCGACGGGCTCGGGTTGATACCGATCGGCTCGTGCACCCATGGGGATGTCGCCGCCGGCCGATGGACGGAAATGGCGGGATGGCTCGCCGCCAGACAGGGGACAGTCATCGTCGATACCGGCGGACCTCCAGATCCCGCACTGGTCGCTGCGGCCACCACGTCGCTGCTCGTGATCAGGCCGTGCTATCTGGCGGCGCGCAAGGCCGCTCGGCTGCAGCCTGTCCCTGCAACGGGCATCGTGCTGGTGACAGAGCCTGGTCGGGCATTGGGCCGACGTCAGATCGAGAGCGCGGTCGGTGTGGTCGTCATCGCCGAAATACCGTTGGATCCGTCGATCGCGCGTGCCGTCGATGCCGGCCTGCTCGCTGCCAGATTGCCGATGACACTCAGCCGGCCGCTCGGGCGGGTGGCATGAGTGGCATGAGTGGCATGAGGGACAGGACAGACCTCACGACGTCGACCGATCGCAATGTGAACCGTTCGCAGGCCGGAGGTCTCGTTGCGCTCGTTCGCGAGCACGTCATTGCCGATCGTCATGGTGATGTCGCAGCGGTTGTCGGCGCTCGTGTCGACGAACTGCGGCCGTTGCTCAGCGAACGAGCGCGTTCGATCCTGACGAGACAGACAATCGACGACCTGGTCGGGCTCGGACCACTCGAGGTGCTGCTCAGGGACGTCGATGTCACCGAAGTCATGGTCAACAATGGCACCGACATCTGGGTCGATCGTTCGGGTCAGCCAATTCGGGCCGGTCAGCTCGAACCGGGACAGCTCGAGGCGATCATCGAACGGATCATCTCGCCGCTCGGCCTGCGACTCGACCGCACGAGTCCGATCGTCGACGCTCGGCTGCAGGATGGGAGCAGGGTGTGCGCGGTACGGGCACCGCTGGCGGTCGACGGGACCTGTCTGTCGATCCGACGCTTTCGTGCCCGGCCGGTGGCGTTGACGGACTTCGCTCCGAAGGCGGTCGTCGATGTGATCCGCTGTTTGATCCGTGACCGCTGGAACGTCGTGGTCAGCGGAGCGACCTCCGCAGGCAAGACGACGCTGCTGAATGCGATGGCCGCCGAGATCGACCCGCAAACTCGGATCGTCACGATCGAGGACACCGCAGAACTTCGCCTCGACGCCCGTCATGTCGTACGGCTCGAAGCCAGGCAGGCCACCGCTGATGGGCTTGGCGAGATCGGGATCGCCGAACTGCTGCGTACCGCCCTTCGTCTGCGGCCCGACAGGTTGGTCGTCGGCGAGGTCCGTGGCGCTGAGGCAGTGTCGCTGGTCGGGGCGATGAATACCGGCCATGACGGCTCGCTGGCAACCGTGCATGCCAACGGACCGGCCGATGCAGTTCGACGAATCGAATCGATGGTGCTGCAGGGCGCAACGAATTGGCCGCTGTCGGCGATACGCGAGCAGGTTCATTCGGCGATCGATGCAATTGTCCATGTCGAACGGATCGGGAACGTACGGCGCGTCACGGCTGTCGCCGAGTTGCTCGCTGACCCGGTGGACCCTCGCCGAGTGACGCTGCTTGCTGATCGCCACGCAGCCATCGACGCACCGACGAGACGGCGGGCCGCATGAGCGGCCAGATGCTCGGCATCTACTGCGCGATTGTCTCCATCGTTGCCGTGCGCCGACTGCTCACGACGTTGCACCGCTCGCAACGCCGGCGGGTCGTGCGATCGACTGAATCTGAATCTGGATCTGGGTCTGGATCGTCGCTGCGCCGACGCCTCACCTGGCGCCGGCGAGCAGTCGACATCGATTGGGCTGCAGCCCTGGACGACATTGCCACGGAACTCCGCACTGGGTCCTCCTTGCCGGGGGCGATCGACTCGTGTACGTCGGTCGAGCAGTTCCAACGGTTCTCCGACTCGGGGGAGACGTTGATGGCGATGCTCGAACGGTTGAACGGTTCGCCGGCCAGGCACGACGGACAGTACGGAGATCGCCATCTCGCCATCGGCACGTTGATCGCCGTCGCAATAGTCGGTGGGAGCGGTGGAGCGGCGATCGAACGGACCGCAGAGACGATCCGCGAGCGTCGCGAAGCGCTGGCCGAACGCAAGGCGCAATCCGCACAGGCGCGCCTGTCGGCGATGGTGCTCAGTGCGCTCCCGCCGGTCTTTGCGCTATGGAGCATGACCACCGACGCCCGGGTGCGAACGTTCCTCCTCGGTAGTTCGCTCGGCGCTCTGTGCCTCGGCGGCGGCGCGCTGTTGAACCTGTCCGGCTGGTGGTGGATGAGGCGACTCACAGGGGCTGCCGGGTGATCGACATCGCCGTCAGTGGTGCCTCAGTGGGGGCCGGTGCCTCGCTGGTCGTCCTTTTCTGTGCAGCGACGATGCAGCGTTCGAATGGAAGACGGCACAGCCGTTACCGGCAAGCAGCGTGGCTGTGGCCAACGCGGCTCGTGCACCCTCATCGGTCGCGCCGCCGACGCACCCAGATGCGGCACAGTCTGTTGCTGCTCGGAGGTCTCTGTAGCGTCTTTGTCCTGGGGCCGCTCGGGACGCTTGCATTGGCAGTGATCATCGTGACGATGCGCGCTTGGAGACGGCTGCGGTCGGAGCGATCAACGATTGCGGCAACCCGCCGCCAGTTGCCAGACGCCGTCGATGTGATCGTTCTCGGTATCCGCGCCGGTCTGACACCTGTGCACGCCTTCGCCGAGCTCGGCCCAACATTGCCGCCCCTGCTCGCCGCTCATTTCGCCGCGGTCACAGTGCGCCACCAGCATGGCGAACGATTTGCAGACGCCCTCGATGCCTTGCACGAGGCACCAGAGGACATGCTCCGTCCACTGGCAACGGCGCTCGCACGGGCGGAGCGCTACGGGGAGCCGTTGGCGCCCGTCCTCGACCGGCTCGCTGACGAGTCACGCAGAAGTCGTCGCCGTCAGGCAGAGGCGAGCGCTCGCCAGCTTCCCGTCCGAATGTGTTTCCCGCTGGCGTGCTGCACGTTGCCGGCATTCGTTCTGCTCACCATCGTCCCACTCCTTGCGGGGACCTTCACATCGATCCGCGGCAACGTTCCATAGCCGCATGTTCTTGAAAGGGGTACGCCCATGCGCACTCTCTTCGTCCGCGCCTATCTCTGGGTTCGGTTCACCACTGCAGACGACCGCGGCCAGGCGACGGCCGAATACGCCCTCGTGCTGCTCGGCGCGGCGCTCGTCGCTCTCCTGTTGATCGGGTGGGCAACAGCCGGCGGAGGTGCCGGCAAGATCGGGCACCTGCTCGACCGGGTGCTCGATGCGATCACCGACAAGGTCTGAACGCAGCGGCGATAGCGGGCAGGCAACCGTGGAACTCGCGCTCGCGCTGCCACTGTTGATGCTCTTGCTGCTCGCCGGGGTGCAGCTTGCGGTCGTCATCCGCGACCAATTGGCGGTCATCAGCGCAGCGCGTGAAGGTGCTCGGGCTGCGGCAGTATCGACCGACCAGGCAGGCGACGGATCCGCTGCTGCGCGGCAGACGGCATCGCTCGAGGGGATGCAGGTCAGCGTGTCCTCGGATGGCATGTCGGTCACGGTCGTGGTCACGCATCGGACGCACACCGACATTCCGTTGGTCGGCCTGTTGCTGCCAGACATCGACGAAGTTGCGACGGCGACGATGCGAATCGAGCCGTGATGTCGGCCCCGCTGGGTAGCTTGTGGTGTCGTGGACCTCCGAACGCGGCGAACGATGGTGGGGGACCTCCCGGTGCTCGAATTGGATGGTGAGATCGACATCGCTTCGGTACCGAGACTCAGCGACGCGATCAATCGCCTGATCAATGACGAGCGTGGTCGCTCGATCGCCGTCGACCTCGACAGTGTGATCGCGCTCGACGATACGGGCCTCGGCATCATCATCGGTGCAGCAGGGCGAGCCCGTCAACACGGTGGTGATCTCATCGTCGTCGCCTCGGCGCAGCATCTGATCCAGCGCCTGTCATTGACCCGCTTCGACCAGGCGGTACGTGTCGTCGCCTCCCTTGGTGCCGCAACGTGAACTGACCGGCTCAATTCCCGAGCGGCGCCCAATCCCATGTCATCCGCTTGATCAACGGCTTGCTCGGCTCGACGGTGGACGGAGCGAGGTTCAAACCGTCAGGTGGTCCGCTCTGTGGTTCAACACACGTTGCGTGGGCTTCGCGATCGTAGACGACCCAGTATTGGCAGTCCGACGACAGTCGCAACACCAGTTCGCCCCAATGCAGGCTGATCGGCTCGTCCACGCCGCAGAAGCAGTCGTCCCATGGACCCGGCGGAGGTGGACTGACGAGCGTTCCGTCCGGTATTCCTTCGTCATCACGGCGATACATCGATATTGCCCGGAAGTCCATGCTGTCCGGTTTGACGAACACCGGGTGCCACCCGAGGTAGGCGGGCATCGTCACGTCGCCGGCGTGGACCTCCATCGTGCAGTGCAATCGGGTGGGGGTCAGTGCAAAGCGTTGCAGTACCCGGCCGCCGAAGGGCCAGGTGTCGCCGAGATCACAGGAGATCTCGCGCGGACCGGCGATCGTCCATGGACGCTCGAAGACCGTGCCGTGAATGGCGTGCGGCGGGCTGTTCGGTGCAAGTGCAAATGAGCGCCCCCCGTAGGAGAACTCGCCATGGCGGATCCGGCCCGCCCATGGTGCCATCGGATACGAACCCCACATCAGCGGCGAACACGTCGGCCGATCAGCGACGAGCACGTCGAATCCGTCGATCATCAGACTGGCGATCCGGCCACCGTGGTCGGCGTCCACCAGTAACCGAGCATTGCCGTTGATCAGTTCGAGCACGCCGAGTAACTTACCTACGCAGACTGACGGTCGGTCAGCGGTTCAGGCAGTGCCGCTCCGAGCACCTCGACGAGTGCGGCGACGTCGGCAGCAGCGACGCAGGACGAGGCCACACAGAGCCCTCCCCGCCACAGTGAGATGGTGACCATCTGACGTTCGGCGTGCCAGGTCATCCGTACTGACTGGTCGTTGCCACGGGCGTCATCGACGACGACACGCGGATGTGATGTGTCTTTGATGGCGACCACGATGACATGATGCACGAATGCGTGGTCTGGTGCAACGGGTTCTTCGGGCAAGCGTCTCGGTCGGAGGTGAGATCGGAGGAGAAGTCGGGGGTGAGATCGTTGGCGAGATCGGCCAGGGTCTGTGCGTCTTCGTCGGTGTCACCCAGGGTGATGGCAGTATCGACGTGCACCGGATGGCGGAGAAGATCTGGAATCTCCGAGTGATGGATGACGATGCAGGATTCATGAACCTGTCGATCGCCGAGACGACGAAGACCGTGCTCATCGTCAGCCAGTTCACCCTCTACGGCGACACCAAGCGGGGGCGGCGGCCGAGTTGGGCGAAGGCGGCGAAACCGGAGCTCGCCGAACCGGTGATCGATGCGCTCGTCGAAGAACTGCGCCGTCTCGGGGCAACGGTTCAGACTGGTCGATTCCGCACGGAGATGCTCGTCGATCTCGTCAACGACGGCCCGGTGACCGTGATCCTCGACACCTGAGCACCGTCGGTGCACCGACCGCGTATGGCAAGCTGAGGCGATGAAACATGTGGTGGTCGTCGGTGCTTCGCTCGCTGGTCTGCGCGCCTGTGAAACGCTGCGGGGCGAAGGCTTCACCGGGCGTATCGCGCTGGTCGGTGCCGAGCCGGAGTTTCCCTACGACCGTCCTCCGCTGTCGAAGAAGCTGTTGAAAGGCGATTGGGAAGCCGACCGCATCCGCTTGCGCAGGGTGGATGATTTCGAGTTACTGGACCTGGATCTTCGCCTCGGCTTCCGGGCGACGGCGCTCGACACCGGGGCACAGCATGTCTCGATCGTCGGGCCTACGGGCGAGAGGGAGGAACTCGGCTATGACGGACTCGTGGTCGCCACCGGGGCTGCATGCCGCCGTCTCCCAGGACAACCGGTGGCGGAGGGCATCTTCGAACTGCGAACGCTCGCTGACGCGCTGTCGTTGCGAGAGGTACTCGTCCCGCAGGCGAATGTCGTCGTCATCGGCGCAGGGTTCATCGGCCTCGAAGTCGCAGCAACGGCGCGTCAACGCCAGTGCGAGGTCGTCGTCCTCGAAGGTGCTGGCGCTCCGCTGATCCGCGGGCTCGGTGCCGAAATGGGCTGGGCCGTTGTCGCCATCCACGGCCGCAACGGCGTCGACGTCCGGTGCGGCGTCGATGTTGCCGGTATCGAGGTCGACGAGTCCACGAATCACGTCACCGGTGTGCGCCTCGGCGATGGTTCGATCGTTCCCGCCGACGTCGTCCTCGTCGGAATCGGGGTGTCGCCAGCTGTTCAATGGCTGAACGACAGCGGTCTGAGAGTGACCGACGGCATCGTGTGCGATCAGACGCTGTGGGCCGGTCAGTCTGGGGTCTATGCGGCTGGAGACTGCGCCCGATGGACGAATCCGTTGTTCGGCGACGTCGGTTCCGGTGAGGAAATGCGTGTCGAGCACTGGACCAACGCCGCAGAACAGGGAGCACACGCTGCCAGGAACATGCTCGCCGTGGCTGCCGGGCGTGAGCCGTCGCCATACGAGACGGTTCCGTTCTTCTGGAGCGACCAGTACGACAGGCGAATCCAGTTCCTCGGCAGGGCTCATGGCGATGACGAAGTCCGTGTCGTTGCCGGTTCGCTCGATGACAAGTTCGTCGCCCTCTACGGCCACGGCGGTCGACTGCGCGGCGTCTTGGCGATGAGCATGCCGAAACTGTTGATGCCGTACCGACAGTTGCTGACAGACCGCATTTCTTGGGACGACGCTCTCACCTACGCCTCGACGCCCGCCTGACATCCGAAGGACTGACGTTCGAAGACTGACGTTCGAAGACTGACGTTCGAGAACTGCATTCGGGCACGATGTATCAGGCGGGGCGACTACGGTCTCCTCACCGGGGGAGGGGATCACGATGGACGCCGATGTGACAACGCAACGCCCGCACGCCGGGGAAGAACTGCGGCTCGCGCTGAGCCTGCGCGGCGGCGTATCACTCGCCGTCTGGATCGGTGGCGCGCTCGCCGAACTCGATCATCTCGCCCATGCCAAGGATGCGGTCCCACAACGGGTGGTGGCACCCACGTCGATCATCTACGACCAGTTGCTCGATCTCACCGGCTTCGACCGGGTGCTCATCGATGTCATCACCGGTGCCAGTGCCGGAGGCCTCAACGGCGTGATCTACGCGGCCAGCCAGATCTACGGGTTCGCCTTCGACACGATGCTCGACGTATGGATCGAACTCGGTGACATCGAGAAACTGACGCGGCCGCCCGTCGGCCGCTACGTCGATCCAAATCATCCGAATGGCCCGAAAATCGGGCGTCCACCGTCGCTGCTG
Organism: Actinomycetota bacterium; assembly: GCA_043747685.1. Classification (GTDB taxonomy): domain Bacteria; phylum Actinomycetota; class Acidimicrobiia; order Acidimicrobiales; family Ilumatobacteraceae; genus JANXUF01. The sequence goes on along the minus strand of JAYTOR010000043.1, from coordinate 55,938 downwards.
CGCGGTGACGAGTACTTCCAGCGCCAACTCGAAGCACAACTGATGAAGTCGATCGCCGGCTCTGAGGCGGAGACCCGTGCAGATCCGTTGGAACTGATCCTGACGGCGACGTTGGCGCGTCCGGCCGAGGTCGAACGCGATGACGACCCGTTCACCAACATCGTCGAATCGCGCAACTCGGCACTGTTCCGATTCCAGTATCTCGGGCGTCCTGACGACGACGGCGACTTCCAGACGCGCCAGACTGCAGTCGTCTCCGACGCCACCGGCAGAGCACTGCCGGTGTCGACCGCTGCCCGCCTGGCGCTTGCAGGTCGGGCGACATCGTCGTTCCCGTTCGCCTTCGAGCCGGCGAGGATCGGTCCGGCAATGGCAACGGTGTTCAGCGACGCCCCACCGACCGGCGCGGTCTGGGTGATCGACGGCGGAGTCCTCGACAACATCCCCGTCGGCAAGGCAATCGATGCTATTGCCGCTTCCCCGGCGGCGTCGAAGACCGAACGCTGGCTGCTGTACCTGCACCCCAGCCCTCCGGGCGTCGGGACCCTCCCCGCCGTCGTCGAGACGGTCGTACAGGGCCCGGCACCACGTGGTGTGCATACGGCGCTCGGGGCGTTGGGCACGGCGTTCGGCCAGGAGAACCTGCTGCAGGATCTCGAGCAGTTGCGATTGTTCAATGAAGAAGCCGAACGCCAACGGCTGCGTCGCGCCGGACTGTTCATCCGCTTCGACGGTGTCGACGGGTCGGCATTGGCTGACGCCGTGATCGCCGCCGGAACGAATGAGGCATCATCTGCCGGGCGACTGCGGATCGACCTCGACACACAGCGTCTCCACGACGTGCTGACCGGTCAGATCGACACCAGTTCGCTCGGCGACGAACTGCCGCGCAACCCGACGGCGAGATGGTTGCGGCCCGATCGTGACGCCCTCGAATCGTTGATCGCCGTTGCCGTGCGACAGACAGAAGCTGACGGTGCCGTCCATCGTGACGGCATCTCGATGCTGTCGCTCATCGATGAGTTGATTCGGTGGGTCCGTGACCTGGAGTCGCGCTGCGTTCTCGATGTGTCGAGCGAGAAGCAGGCGTTATATTCGCTCCGGCTCGTCGCCGACCGGCTCCGTCTGGCGTCTGATCGCGTGTGGGTTGTGCGTGCCGCGCTCGACCGTCGGGATCAGGCGTGGGCGACGACATCGGCACGGATCGCCCGTTCGCTGGCGGTCGCCTCAGTGGCACAAGCGGACGAGGTGCTGGCCGCCCTCGACCGCCACACTGCACTGTTTGTCGTCGACCAGGCGCTCGACGGTTGGGATAAGGAGGTCGATAGCGCCGCACTCGCCAGCACAGCGCCGGCGACCGGTGTACTGTTCGCCGACGAGCTGTGGAAGCGGCTCGTCAGCGTCGCTGCCGGTGTCGGTGCCAGAGCGTCGTCTGGTTCGTTGATACCGACGCCGACGCCGACGACGTCGAAGACGCTGGCCGTCGAATTCCTCGGTCGTTCCCGCTCGTTCGATGTGCTCGACTCGGCCGGGCTGCGGATGGACGAGGTCCTGGCAGCATTGGCTGTGCTGACGACGGCGCTCCAGGCAAGAACGACGCAGATGGAAACCCAACTGCGCTTTCTGGAGGTGTCCGGCAACAACACCACGCCGTTGGAGAAATACTTCGGCCGCAAGCTCGACGCCAAGTCGAAACTGTGCGGCAACGATCTGTCGAACTTCGCGGCCTTCTTCTCGGCGCAGTGGCGTGGCAACGACTGGATGTGGGGGCGCCTGGACGCTTCGAAGAGCATTGTCGACCTGTTGTTGCGACCCGAACGGCTGAACAGCACCGGACTGGCAGCATCCGAGGTCTCCGACAGACTCGTCCGGATAGCCACCGCTGCCCAGGTCCCGATGACCGCCGACGTTGTACAGCAGATCCACGACGAAGTCGGAGCTGCGATGCAGGACAGGACGCTTCCCGGGCAGGGTGCGCTGTTGCAGACGAAGTCGGTCATCGTCGAGGCGGTGCAGCGTCAGATCATCGACGAACTCCTGGACCGCGTGCTGGCCCTCGGCGAATCGGCGACGAACGAACGCGCTGACGTACAACCCGATGGTGACCCGATCGCCAGACTGGCGACCTATCGAGTCGGCGAGCAGACGATCGCCTCGCTGAATCCGCGGCGGCGCACTCAGATCGGGATGCGCCTGGCGATGGTCGGCTTCAAGGCGGTCCAGCCGGATGGCAACCGACTGCGCACACGGGCGGCTCGCGGCGCGATGCGACTGACGAAGCCGGTCTATCTCTACGCCGCCTTCGCTGCGCTGTCGCTACCCCGGGCGCTCTTCCTCGTGTGTTTCGCGCTCGCCGGTCTTCTGATCGGACCATGGCGGTACCGGACCTGGCGTGGGTTCTCGTGGTGGAAACCGTTCGAATTGCCTCGCCACACGCCGTTCGCCTGGAATGCACTTCATCTGCTGGCGATCGCCGTGCTCATCGGCTTGTCGGCCTATGCGTTCACGCGATTCATGCATTGGCGCAAGCTCGCCGGACGAGCTGGTAACCAACGGTGGAGGCTGCTCGCAGCGCTGTGCGCTCCCGTCGGTATCGCCCTCGACGCATTCGACGTTCGCACGACCCCGGTGATGGTGATCGTCGGCGCGGCGGTGATCACCGCACTGGCGACATCGTGGATGGTGCCCGCACAGCGAGCCGTCAGTACGACGATCACCGTCATCGCCTACGCCTCGACGGCATTGGCCGCGTACGCACTGGCCCACTACCGCCACGGTGGCCTGCCGCTCGGCTCGTACTCCGGCTGGTGGTCGATCGTCTCGGGTGCGGTTGCCGGCTCGGTACTTGCGGTGCAGTGCTCCTACGCGGACGTGACACCGTCGGTCGATCAGATACGGCACCGCTAGCGCCAGCTACCGTCCGAACACCCGGCTGGCGTAGTCGTTTGTGAAGCTGCCCTCGGGGTCGAGGCGGTCCCTGGTGGCAACGAACGCGTCCCACTGCGGGTACTTCGGTGCGGCGTCTCGGCGGTCTGGAAATGCAACTTGCCCCAGTGCGGACGGCCGCCGTAGTCGTCCATGATCGCCTCGACACCACGGAAGTAGCGCTCGTACTCCATCTTCTGGAACACGTGCACGGCGATATACGCACCCTCCCGGCCAGTCCCGGTAGACAGGGGAATGTCATCCGGAGTGGTGAAGCGGACCTCGACCGGGAAGTTCAGCATCAATCCCTCGCGTTCGATGAACGAGCGCAGCCGATCGCGGGCCTCGACACACGCGACGCGCTCGATGCTGTATTCCATTTCGTAGAACTTGACGAGACGTGTGCTGGCGAGGACCCTGTCGCTCTGGTCGACGAACTCCCTCCTGCCGGATGCCGCCAGCGTCTTGGCAAGCTTCGGAATCACGGACGTCGACGGCGGCCGACTCGGCACAGCGCTCCGAAGGCATAGTTCTCGAGCACGATCCTGTTCGCGTAGTGCCTGAACCTGCTCTGCGGCTCGAGCGGATCAGTGGTGCGGCTGCAGCGTGGAAGAGGTCGGCGTTCTCGGTGGCATTGCACGTCAGCACGACACCTGTGGACGTGACGATCCGCAGACCGGCAACCTGTCCGGCGAGATACCGGTGAGCCGTATGCCGGTGCCGTGCGTCGACGTGGAGATCGCCCCGGAAATCGTCTGATCGGCAATGTCACCGAGATTGGCCATCGCCAGGCCGCGAGTGGCCAGCATCTCGTTGACTGCGGTGAGCAGCATGCCCGCTTCGACGGTTATCTGCCGCTTGACAGTGTCGATGTGCAACAACCGCTGGTACCGGTCGAGTTGCACGAGGATGCCATCGGTGACAGCAGCGGCGGTGAAGCTGTGTCCGTTGCCGACGACCTTGACGCGTACACCGCGCTCACCGGCTCGCCTGACGATCGCTGCGTTCGTCCTCCGTCGACGGATGCTCGATTCCCAACGGATGGGCGATCTGGCTGCCCGCCCAGTTGTGCCAGCTCGGCACCATCAGCTCGTCACCATCAGCTCGGCACCATCAGTTGGAGGCTATTGGCTCGATGGTCACCCGGCGGCGGCCTTCGCGTTGGCAGAATGTGTCGGATGAATGTGCTCGAGACCTCACCAGCGAGCAGCGGGGTGCCCCCCGATCGGTCTCGACGCTCGCCACGTGGCGTGAAAACATTTCTGCGTTTGATCACCGCCGTGCTGATCGCCATGGTCTGCTCGTTGTGGCCGGCGGGCAGGCCTACCGTCGCTGCCGGGACGTGCAGTTGTTTCGGCACAGCGGATGCCGCAGCGCTCGGCAGCGCCGACGCCGCCTTCATCGGTACGTTGAGCTCGTATACGGTGACGCCGCTGGCCAACGGGGTGAACGAGCCGGCGACGTACACCTTTGTCGTCGAGTCGGTCTTCAAGGGAACAGTCCCGAGTACGGCGATCGTCTTTTCGTTCGCTGGCCCGGGATCGTGCGGGCTGGTCTCGATGGAGACGGGAGTCCGCTACGTCGTCTTCGCCACGCTCGTCCGTTCCGACTCGTTCCACCCGACGGGAGCTCCGGAGGGAAAATTGATGTCGACGACGTGCGACGGCACACAGATGCTCGCCGCTGGCGCTGCTGCGCCCGACTACCTCGGGAACGCCGCGCCCCCGGTGACTGCGGCGACGGGCAACACGCTCGCGCCTGTCACCCTCGAGTTGCCGCCGGCACCGGACACGACGTGGAAGCGTTCGCTTGCAATCATCGTCGGAGCGGTGGTGGCAATCGGCATCATCGCCCGTTTGTTGTCCGGGAGGCAGCGCCACGTCGTTCGCTGACCACCGTCACCGGAGAACCTCAGGCCCGACCTGGTCGTGCCGGAGGCCGGTGATGGCCCGACCTCCGGCTCGCGGGCAGTGTGCGCGTGTCGGCTGATCAGCGGGCTTGCGGCGCTGATCTGCGGGCTTGCGGCGCTGATCAGCGGGCTTGTAGCGCTTCGATCAGCTTCGGGAGAACCTTGTGGACGTCGCCGACGATGCCGAGGTCGGCGATACTGAAGATCGGCGCTTCCTTGTCCTTGTTGATCGCAATGATGTGCTTGGAGCCCTTCATGCCGACCATGTGCTGCGTCGCACCGGAGATGCCGGCGGCGATGTAGACCTCGGGCTTGACCACTTTGCCGGTCTGGCCGACCTGGTAGCTGTAGGGCACCCAGCCGGCATCGACGATCGCTCTGGATGCGCCGGGGGCCGCCTTGAGCAGCTTGGCGAGCGTCTCGATCATCGAGTAGGCACCGGCATCGCCGAGACCACGACCACCGGAGACGACCACTCGAGCTTCGTCGAGCTTCGGTCCGGATGATTCTTCGACATGAACTGCCGTGATGCGGGCAGCGCCTGTCGCACCGTGCTCCGGGATCGCTGCCGTGACGAGTTCTCCTGCTGCAGCGGCACCTTCTTCGGCGGCGAACGACTTCGGACGGAATGTCGCCAGGTAGGGGGCCGATCCTGCGAACTGTGTCGTGACCAACGTATTGCCACCGAAGATCGGCGTCGTCACGGTGACCGCATCCCCGTCGATGGCGATGTCGGTGTTGTTCGTCAGCACGGTTCGATCGAGTTGCACCGACAGGCGGGCGACGGTGTCGCGACCTTCGTAGTTCTGTGGGAACAGAAACAAGTCGGGGGCGTCGCCACCGTCGATCAGTGCCCTGATGGCGGCAGCGCCAGCAGGCCCCGGCAACTGGCCCGCAAGGTCGCCGGTCGAGTAGACCTTCGCTGCGCCGGCAGCACCGAGGGCGGCGGCGACCGGAGCGGCGTCACCGAGGAAGAACGCCGACACGGTTCCGCCGAAGGACCGGGCCTTCGTCAGCAGTTCGAGCGTGCCGGTCGTCGGAGCGCCGTCTTGAGCCTGGGCAAACACCCAGATAGTGGAAATGGTCATCGCAGGTTCCTCAGATCAGTTTCAAGGTTTCGAGGTAGGACACGACCTTGGTGAAGGTCTCACCGTCGTCTTCGATGACTTCGCCGGCCTTGCGGGCCTCGGCCTGGGAAACGTTGACGATCGTCTGGCCGGCACCGTCCCAACCGACCGGCGTGATGCCGAGGTCGGCGACCGTGACGGTCTCGAGCGGCTTCGACTTGGCGGCCATGATGCCTTTGAAGCTCGGGTAGCGCGGCTCGACGACGCCGGCGGTGACGCTGATCAGTGCCGGCAGCGGGCTGGTGACTTCGTCGTAGCCTTGCTCGGTCTGACGCTCGATGTGCATCGTCGATCCGTCGATGGTGACCTTCTTAGCGAACGTCACCGACGGCAGACCGAGGATTTCGGCGATCTGCTCCGGCACGGTGCCCGTGTAGCCGTCGGAGGACTCTGTCGCCCCGATGATCAGGTCGGCACCGCCGAGGCGTTGCACCGCAGCCGCCAAGACTTTCGCCGTCGTCAGTGCGTCGGAACCCTTGAGCGCAGGATCGGACACGAGGATCGCCTTCGCGGCACCCATCGCCAACGCCGTACGCAGACCCGACACTTCGCCGTTCGGTGCCATCGACACGAGGCTGACCTCGCCGCCCCCGGCTGCTGTCACGAGCTGCAGCGCCATTTCGACGCCGTAGCTGTCTGACTCATCGAGAATGAGTTTGCCGTCACGCTTCAGCGTGTTGGAAGAAGAGTCCAACGCGCCGGGCAATGCGGGGTCCGGTATCTGCTTCACACAGACGATTACATTCATGGAGGACCATTGTTACCGGCGGGTTCTGCCGAGCATCAATCGTAACGATCAATCGTCTGACGTGCCGAATGTCATGGCATGATCGGCTCGGTACAGTTCGGAGCTTGCAGATCCTGCTCGTCGTCAACTCCTTCGCATCGTCGGTGACGGCGCGCAACACCGTCGTGGTGCATCAGGAACTCTCCCGCCTGCACGACGTGACGATCGTCGAGACCAACCGTCGGGGTCACGCCACCCGGTTCGCCCAGGACGCCGCCAACCGCGGCGTCGAGGTCGTCGTCGCTTTCGGGGGCGATGGAACGCTGAACGAAGTGGCGACCGGAATCGCCGGCACGCGGACAGCGCTCGGAGTGTTGCCTGGCGGGTCGACGAACGTTTTCGCCAGGACGCTGGGGATGCCGAACGATCCGGTCGGTGCGGTGAAGTTGCTGCGCATGGCGCTTGCGGACCCCGATGCGCACATCCATCCGATCGGCCTCGGCAAGGTCAACGGCCGTTACTTCTGCTTCCACGCAGGCATCGGCTACGACGCTGCGGTCGTCCGCGCTGTCGAACATCGGGCTTCCCTGAAGCGCTGGCTCGGCCACCCCGTTTTCATCTCAGCCGCTGTCACTACGTGGGCCCGCGGCTACGACCGTCATCAGCCGCACTTCCGGCTCTGCTTCGGCGACGGTGCCGGCGAGGAGGAAGTGAACCGACGAATTGCGCCGCAGGCAGACGTCGTCCCGGACGGTTATTTCACGATCATGTTGAACACCAACCCGTATACGTACCTCGGGAATCGGCCACTCGATCTGTCACCGCATGCGCGCCTCGACCGCCCACTTGTCGCTGTCACCTTCAAGACGATGAAGGTCGGGTCGATCCTGCGATCGCTGGCAGGTGCGCTGCGCGGTGGTGGGGTCGAGCCGTCGAAGTACCTCGATCTGCACGAGGGTGTGACGAGGGCCGTCGTCGAACACGAGATGCCGTTCCCGTACCAACTCGACGGCGACTATCTCGGCGAGAGCAATCGGTTGGAGTTCGTCCATGTCCCGGACGCTGTCCGCCTCGTCGATCCGAGCGGCCTCGCTTCACTGACCTGACGAGTTTCGCGAGGCGAAGTTCTCCGGCCCGTTTTGCACCGCCGGCGGTGCACCACTGGACTCAGTTTGGACGAAGGGTGGCGATGGCGATGTCGGGCACGTTCGTGCAGATGCCGTCGACGCCCCACCCGGCCAACCGCTCCATCGCTGCTGGATCGTCGCACGTCCAGACGTTGACTTGCACACCGGCTCGGTGAGCGGCGTCGATGAGTTCGGCGGTCGCCGCCCCATACCACGGGTGCAGCGCCCTGTGGCCTCTGCGCACGAGCGAATCGACGATGCCGTCCGGTACCGCCACCGTCAGGAAGGCGGTGGAGATCTCCGGTGCCAGCGCCCTGCAGCGGTCGATCGTCTCCATCCGGAAACACGAGATCAGCCAACGCCAATGCTGGCGACGACCGAGCAGCAGCGCGACGGTGTCGTCGGCGATCGTCTCGAACGGATCGAAGTCCGGCTCGTCCGGCTCGTTCTTGATCTCGACGTTGACCCACATCCCTGCGCATGCGTCGAGCGCTGCGGACAATGTTGGAACATCATGAGGAATCTCGGCCGGCAACGGATCGTGACTGACGAGCAGCCGGCCGTCGGCGCAGCGACGAACATCCAGCTCAACGGCATCGGCACCCAATCGAGCCGCCAGTTCGAAGGCGGCGACGGTGTTCTCCGGTGACGCCGTGGATGCACCCCGATGCGCCATGATTTGCAGTGCGTGTGTCAACTGTCACTCTCCGTATGTGTCGATTTTGCGACAGTTCCATCTTGACCTCTTGTCAAGTGGGAAACGAACGCCTAGCGTTTCATCGTCGTCGCAGCCCTTCTCCAGCAGCCATGACACCTCATGTGAATGTAATCACAAACGTAGGAGTCATCGTGACCATCCTTGCTTCAAGTCTTGCACTGGCCAATGCTCAATATGGCTGGCGCCGAGATGCGATCTGTCGTGACACCGATCCCGAATTGTTCTTTCCGGTCGGCACCACCGGCATTGCCCTCACCCAGATCGACCGAGCCAAGCACGTCTGCGGAGAATGTCCCGTTGCTCGGGAATGTCTCGAATTCGCCCTCGAGACCAACCAAGATTCCGGTATCTGGGGCGGGACCAGCGAGGAAGAGCGTCGTGTGATGCGCCGCCAGGCCGCAGCCAGGAATCGCATCGTCTCGCTCTGATTCAGCACTGGCAATTACAGCGGGACGGTCAATTCGACGACTGTCCCGGCACCGCGGTTCGGCACGGTCAGACCGGCTTCTTGCAGTTCGGTGGACGTCGCTTGGCGCATGGCGATCTTGCCGGCCAATTCGGTGGTGACGAGCGTGCGCACGATCACCAGACCTAGGCCGGTGGCATTCTCGATATGGAAGTCGGGAGCGACGCCGAGGCCATCGTCGAACACCTCGATCTTCAACTGTTTTCCATCGTTGGCCAGCACGACGACGACGGTGCCACCACTGCTGCCCTCCGGGAAGCCATGGTCGACGGCATTCTGTAGTAGTTCGGTCAGCACGACCGAAAGCGGAGTTGCGACGGTGGCCGGCAACTTGCCGCCGTCGCCACGCACCACGAAACGGACCGGACGGTCCGGCGACTGTAACCCTTCTTCAGCAAGGCGCATCAGCGGCCGGACGATTTCGATGAAGGCAACGTCGTCGCCGGCTTCACGTGACAGCGTCTCGTGGACGAGGGCAATCGTGCGGATACGGCGGACGGATTCGTTGACGGCGGCCTTGGCTTCGGTGTTCGTCAATCGGCGCGACTGCAAGCGCAGCAACGACGAGATGGTCTGCAGGTTGTTCTTGACGCGGTGATGGATCTCGCGGATCGTCGCGTCCTTCGACAGCAGCAGTCGATCCCGCCGACGCAGTTCGGTGACGTCCCGCAGCAGCAGCACGCCGCCCGTCACCTCACCAGCGCTCAGCAACGGGATCGAGTAGGTCAGCACGCTGACGTCGTCGCTGTTGATGCGGTCGAATTCTTCGAGCACCGGCTCACGCCGTTCGTAGCTGCTGGCCACCGAGCCGTCGTTGAACCCGAGTTCGGCGAGGTGCATCCCGACGAGGTTCGAAGTGATCCCCAGCCGGTGCAGGACCGACACGGCGTTCGGAGACGCGTAGCGCACACGCGCGTCCTCGTCCAGTACCATTGCCCCGTCACCGACGCGCGGTGCTGCGCTGATCATGCTCCGCGTGGCGAACGGATAAGAACCCTCCTGGATCATCGTGGCGAAGCGGTCGAAGATCGACAGATAGGTCGTCTCCAATTCCCCTGGCAGGCGACCGATCCGCAAACTCGATTCGCGAGTGAGTACGGCGATCGGCACACCCTTGTGTGAGACGGGTATCGCCAGCACGCTGACCGGCTCCGGAACCGACTCGACCTTGACATCGTGCTCGACGATCGAACCGCTGCGGAAGGCCTCGCCCAGTACCTCCGTTTCCGTGGTGCTCGCCCATTCCCCGACCCAGTCGGCGATATAGATCGTCTGACCGGTGACCGGTCGGACGTGGGCGATGACGAGCCAGCGGCCATCCTCCGACGGTAGATACAGCAGGACGTCGGCGAAACACAGGTCTGCGAGCATGCCCCAATCCGACACCAGGCGCTGCAGATGGGCCGACTGGTCAGCGGTCAGCTTGGAATGTTGTCGAGTCAGTTCGCCCAGCGATGCCATACAGATAACGATTCTGCCTGATCAGAGCGACCGCCAGACGTACCCCCCGAGTTGGAGCAGTCCGGCGAGGCTGTGAATGTCGTCCTCCAAGGTTGGCACAGTCGCGACGGTCGGCGTGGCAGCCATCAATTCATGGAGTCGCTCCGACTGTCTGGCGGCGACGACCGAGAGATCGTCGAAGCGATCGGCGATCTCCCCGAAGACGCCCGCAATCCGCGTCTGCGTGGCAAGCGGCAGTGCCGGCTCGGTGGCCGCCACAGTGGGCTGCAGCAGCTCGGCGAGTTCGCCGGCTCGTAGCCTCATCGCCGCAGACGCCTTCGCAGCGGACGGGTCACTGAGGCTGGCAGGCATGACCTTGTTGGCGATGACCGCGCCGAGGGACAGTCTCCTTTCGGCAAGGGCGTCGATGAAATATCGTGATTCGACGAGCGGAGCGGTCTCGAGCGTCGTCACGACGACGAACGACGTACGCGGGTCGCGGAGCAGGCCTTCGACCTGTTTGGCGCGTGTCACGAACCCTTTCTCCATCGTCTGGAAGAGCAGAAAGAATTCAGCGATGTCCTGCAGGAATCGTGACCCGAGTATGCGGTCGGCAATGTTGTAGAACGGCTTGGACGCAGCGGTGAACAGGCGCGATCGGTACGGCACCGTGAGCCATCGCAGCAGTCGGCTGCCGAAGAAGTCGGCCATACGCGCCGGTGCGTCGAGGAAATCCAGCGCATTCCGTGATGGCGGCGTATCGACGATCACGAGGTCGTAGGTGCCGGAGGAATGGAGCTCGTTCAGACGCTCCATGGCGATGTAGTCGTGGCTGTGGACGAAGCGGCTGGTGATATTCGTGTACAGCGGGTTGCTGAGAACGGTATCGCGGACCTTGGCATCAGGGGCGTGACGACGTATCAGATCGTCCCACGACGCCTTGGTGTCCAGCATTGCCGCCCACAGTTCGCCGCGCGGGGTGACACCCGCTTCGGCAAAAGCGCTGGCCGGGACCTGAACCGCGGCGTTCGACAGTTCGGTGAGCCCCATCGCCGTCGCCAGACGGCGAGCGGGATCGACCGTCAGTACGAGGACCCTGCCGCCGAGCCTGGCAGCTGCCATCGCCCCGAGCGCTGCTGCCGTGGTCGTCTTGCCGACCCCACCGGTGCCGCAGACGACGATGACCTCCTTGGCGGCGAGCAGGCCGCCGAGCCCGACGTCATTGCGCGAGCCTGCATCGGAGGTGTCACGGCGCTTGGCTTCGGAGGATCTCGAGCTGCCAGCAGGCGGTGCGACCGCCAGGGAACGCTGCGAAGGTGTCGGTTTCGGTGTTGCGGTCACAGCAATTCCTCCGCAAGGGCGGTGGCGACCAGCTCCGCGGCTCGGCCACCGGCCGATCGGGAATAGAGCTCCGGCACGTAGATCGTCAGCATGTCTGGCGGCAGTCTGGAACGTAAGGTCGCCAAGTGGGTTGCACCGTTGCGTCGGAGGGAAACGGCGAGTTCGGCGGCATCGAGGACTGCGCCAGCAGCGTCCCCGAGAGCGTCGATGACCTGCTGACGGCCGATCGAATCGATACGTTCGAAAATCTCCAGCTCGCCGCGTCCGAACGGTTCCGGAAGCACCCGGTTGGCGACCACCGCAGCGACGGCGACCTTGGTCGTCGTGTTCAGCCGTTCGATCAGTTCGATCGACTCGACAACCGGCATCTCCTCCGGGGTGGTCACGACGACCACCCCCGTGGTGCGCTGATCCTCGAGGATGTCGAGCATCCAGTTCGTCTGATCGCGCACGAGACCGACCTGCACGAGATCGTTGATCGCCCGAGGCGCGGTGATCTGGCTGACGATGTGCCCTGTTGCCTCGGCATCGACGACGACGAGGTCGTAGTGACGCTCACGGACCTCGTAACACAACTTGCCGACGGCAAGGATTTCCTTGACTCCCGGAGCTGCGTCGGCGATGAAGTCGAACGTCCGGGCGAGCGGTCCGATCCGGCCGAGCAGCGGGATGCGGACGAACAACCGCAGATATTCGCGAAGTGAGTCCTCGGTGTTCATCGCCATGGCGAACAGCCCGGGACTCAACTCACGCGGCGCGAACGTCAGCGGTGACGACTCGAATGCAGCCGCAAGCGATCCCTTGGCGTCCATTTCGCAGACCAGCACACGCTTGTCGGCACGCGCCGCCAGCCTGGCGAGCGCCGCAGCAACAATCGTCTTGCCGACGCCACCTTTACCGGTGACGAAGAGTAAACGATGATCGAGCAGATTCATCGGAGCACTCCGCTCCTGGTCGTCGAACGGCGAAAGGTCAGCTGCCGAAGCCGAGCTTGCGGGCACCCTCGGCCGTGCCGATCTCGATATAGGCGAGCTTGGCCGACGTGACGCCTACCTTGCGGCCCTTCTTGTCGGTCAGCCACAACACGTCGAGTGCTCCCGTCATCGCCGCCTCGACCTGTTTGGCCAGTTCCACCGGATCGGTGTCGTCTGGCAATTCGATATTGAGTTCACGAGGAGCTTGGGTTACACCGATGCGTACGTCCATACGCTCTTCATCGTACGCAGCGACGGTGTGAAAGACTCCGAGTGTCGACGACGAGAGGCGGCGAGCGCAGATGCCGAGCGATGACGATCTGCGACGTCTTTACGAAATCGACCGGGTGCTGTTCCTGGCGAACGACGCGGCCAAGGTGGCGGAGGACTTTCTGCGAAACCTGCTCGGTGCCGATGGCCCCGACGTCACGGCGCGGCTCGAGCAACGGCGTGGCGGCAGATGGCAACGCTGGACAGACCGCGAGCGCATCAGCAACGTCGTCGTCGGGGGCGACCAACTACGACGCGCCCAATCGGCCGTCGACGCTCACTGCGCCGAATTGGAACATGTCAAGGCGGTCGAACCGCCCCAGCGGGTCGGGCAGATCTGGGAATCACTCCTGACGTCGCTCGATGCCAGTCGTATCGGGGCCGATGTACTCGATCCAAGCCACCTCGACGTCGCCAACTCGCAGCGATCAGCGCTGATCGGCGACCTTCTCAAGCGGGTGCTTGCTGCTGGTGCTGCGCTCGAACAGGCACGTCTTCGCCTGCTGCTCGAAGCCAACCGTGCCGGCCCGGGCTCTATCCTGTGACACCGTGAAACTCCAGCGGATCGAACCCCAACCGGGACAGGAAAGCGTTTGGGACTATCCACGCCCGCCGGCCGTGAGCCCGACGTCGTCACATGTCGTGGTCATCCACGGCGGTCAGGTGATCGCCGAAACACGCAGCGCCGTGAGGGTGCTCGAGACGAGCCAACCGCCGGCGTTCTACATTCCGGCCGCTGACGTCCTTCCGGGTCGGCTGCGGAAATCGACTCAGCGCAGCATGTGTGAATGGAAGGGTCTGGCGACGTACTGGGACGTCACTTCAGGCGACGTTGTCGTACCGGACGCAGCGTGGAGTTACGAGCAGCCGACGCCGGCGTTCGCCTCGATCACCGGTCACGTAGCGTTCTACGCACAACTGATGGATGAATGCTGGGTCGACGAAGAACGAGTCGATGCGAATCTCGGATCTTTCTACGGCGGCTGGATCACCTCGCGCGTCGTGGGTCCGTTCAAAGGCGGTCCGGGGACGATGGGTTGGTGATGCGCACGGTTGGGAACCGGCGCACGACGGGGCATCGATGCAGCGGCGTCGTGCTGGTCGTGCTGGCTCTGCTCGCCGGCATTGCATCATGCTCGTCGTCGAGCACAGGAACCGCCGAGCGGTCGTCGCTCCGGCTGCTCGGCCCCGGATCCGTGGTGAACGCCGTCCGGACGAAGAACTCGCCGGTGCTGGTGCAGGCGTCGGTGTCAGTTTCATCGCCAGATCATGATGTCGAGTTGCAATTGAAGCGCAAGGACGGAAAGTCGGCGCTCAGCGTCAGTCGCTCGGACGGCGTAGGCGCCGGCAAGACCACACCGTTGCCAGCAGGCCTCGTCGACTTCGGCGGCATCGACCGGTTCGCCCACTATTCGGTCACTGGTCCGAACAACACGGAGGTACTCGATGCCGACCTCTCATGGTGTCCGGCAAACCCCCGCACGAAGGTCGGGCCGGGGAGATCGAACCTCGTGTATCCCGACTCCTGCAATTCCAGCCCGTTCGCATCCGCCGTCGTGTGGGGGATCGAGCAGGGCTGGGCCAGCGTCGCACCATTGGCATTCAATCTCCACGGCCCGGACGGGACCTACCGGGTCTCGGTGACCGTTGTGTCGGCGGTTGCCAATGCGCTCGGCTTCGCCGACGATGCGAGGACCGCAACATTCGACGTTGCGCTGCGGACGGATCCCACCGCGACGACAACTCCGACGCCGGTCAGCGACACGCCGAACGCCTCGCCGTTGGAGAGCGCGACCGACCACCCTCGTCCCGATCCCCGTCTGGGGCAGGTCACACCACCGGTCGACACACTTCCCGATCTGCGGCCATTGCCGGCATACGGGATCTCGGCCACCGTTGACAATTCGACCGCTCTGCTCAATTTCAATGCGAGCGTGTGGAACGCCGGGGCGCCGTTCATCGTCGAGGGGTATCGGCGAGACGCAGCCGAAACGATGGACGCTGTTCAGCTCTTCTACCGAGGCGGACTCCTGGTGGCCTCACGACCCATCGGAACGTTCGAGTATCACGCTGGCGGCGGCCACAATCATTGGCACTTCCTCGACTTCGTTCGCTACGACCTGGTCAACGACAGCGCACAGGTCGTCGCTACGAGTGGCAAACAGGCGTGGTGCTTGGCGAATACAACGGCCGTTGATCTGTTGACACCCGGTACGAATTTGCGCCCCGGCTCGACGGCGCTGAGCACCGCCTGCGGCCCCGAATCGGCCCGGTTCCTGCGTGAAAGCCTGTTGAGCGGATGGGGTGACACGTACAGCCAGGCGGTGAGCGGTCAGGCGTTGGATATCAGCAGCGTCGCCAACGGCCACTACGAACTCGTGATCACCACCAACCCGGTCGGTCGGTTCCTGGAAACGTCGTCGGGGCCGGAGACGAGTAGGCGGGCACTCGATCTGGGGGGTCCAGCGGGTGCCCGAACGGTCGTGGTGCCACCGAACGACGGAGTATCGGCGTGAACGCCGCCGCCAACCAGTGGTTCGGGGAACCCATTTCGGCACTCCTGGCTTCGCTGCGTCAGCGGCACTGGACACGATGGGTGGCCCGTCCAACCGGCAACCCGGACGACCGCTGCTCGTTGAATGTGTGCCCGATGGTGGGTGTCAGAACTAGCGGATCGTCAATTGTGAATTGAAGACCTTCTTCGGGCGCAGTTCGCGGGCGATCCTGGTGGCGATTGCCGAGAAGGCCTTCGCCGTTGCGCTGTCGGGGTCGACGGCCGTGATCGGCCTGCCGGTGTCGCCACCCTCGCGCAATTCCTGGATGATCGGGAGTTGACCGAGGAGCGGCACGCCGAGTTCATCGGCCAATTCCTGCCCACCACCGGCACCGAACAATTCGTAGCGTGTGCCGTCATCGCCGATGAACCAGCTCATGTTCTCGATCACACCCTTGACCGTCAGATGGACTTTTTCGGCCATCGCCGCCGACAGCCTGGCGACCTTTTGGGCAGCCGGCTGTGGCGTGGTGACGATGTACACCTCGCCGCGGGGTAGGTACTGGCTGAGGCTGAGGGCGATGTCACCGGTACCGGGGGGCATGTCGATCAGCAGGAAGTCGGGATCGTCCCAGAACACGTCGGTCAGGAACTGCTCGAGCGCCTTGTGCAGCATCGGGCCCCGCCAGATCACTGCTTGACCTTCAGGCACGAAATAGCCGATCGAGATGCAGCGCACACCCCACTGTTCCGGCGGCAGCAGCATGCCGTCGAGCGCCACCGGCTCGCGGTCCGTTCCGAGCATCCGCGGGATCGAGAATCCGTAGATGTCGGCGTCGACGACGCCGACAGAATAGCCCTGTTGCGCCAACGCAACAGCAAGGTTCGTCGTAACAGTCGATTTACCAACGCCACCTTTGCCGGAAGAAATCAACAGCGGCCGAGTCTTCGAACCCGTCTGCGCGAACGGAATCGGCCTGCCTTCGGCATGACCGTGGGCCTGCGCTGTGGGTCCGCCGCCCGAACCGTTGAGCTTGACGCGCAACTCTTCGCGCTCCTGGTCGGTCATGACGGTGAAGTCGAGGTTGATCGTGCCCACACCGGCCAGCGGTTGGACGGCACCCTTGACCCTGTTCGTGATCTCGTTACGCAACGGACAGCCGGCAACCGTCAGGGCGACGAGAATGCCGACGGTGCCATCAGGCGAGATCTCGACGTTGCGCAGCATGCCGAGATCGACGATCGATCGGCGCAATTCAGGATCTTCGACCGGGCGGAGGGCGTCGACTACTTGATCGTGGGTGACGGGCATCGTTGCTCCAATGGACGGGGGGTCAGGCCGACGGTAACGGCCAGCACTGAATTACCACTACGGCCATAGGTAGAATATCGGCCGTGGCCTCCAAGGCGTCCAGCGTCAAACAACCGTCCAATGGATTGAGCCCCGGCGCGTTCTCGGCGACGGTCAGTGCGATCACCTCGGCGTTCGGCGATCCGAGCCGCCGCCAGATCTATCTGTTCGCGCACGACGCTCAGCATGGCGTGACCGCTGCGCATGTCGCCGAGCGCTTCGGACTGCATCCCAATGTCGCCAGGCATCACCTCGACAAACTGGCAGCCGGCGGTTACCTCGAAGTTGCTGTTGCCCACCCTGCGGGTGGCGGTGCCGGTCGTCCGTCCAAGCACTACCTGGCAACGGCTGAGCAGACCCGTCTCGACGTCAATGTTCGAGCAGACGATCTGGTGCTGGCACTCCTCGGCAAGGCGCTCGCCGCATTGCCGACGCCGGTTGCCGAGGCGCTCGCCGAAGAGGTCGGCGTCGAATACGGCACGGCGATGGCGTCCGGACTGCGCGGCTCCGACGACGTCGCCACAGGCCAGCGTTCACTGCGTTCAGCGTTGCATGCCGTCGCCGATGCACTGACGGCTCATGGATTCGCGGCACACACCGAGAGCCGCAACGACCAGTTGCGGATCGTCAGCAACCACTGCCCGTTCGGCGACGTGGCGATCGACAACCCGGTCATCTGCGCTGTCGATCGCGGCATGGTCAAAGGCATGCTCACCGCCCTGTACGGCGATACGCAGCCGTTGACGCAGGAATCACTGCCGCACGGCGACGGCTTCTGCGCGACCGCCGTCTGACGCCTCGCTCATACGTCGTTCGGGGTCGGCGGCGGCGTGCTTGCCAGCCTGCGTACATCGTCGATCGTGCCCGTCCGCACCGCGGCAGGCAGACCGACGCATCGCAACGTCATACCGATGATCGACTCTCCGAGGTCCGGTTCGTCACCATCGGGCTACTCGCCCCGCTACTGAGACGGCTGGAAACGGGACGGGGCTGTCACCGGCGTGTGACTATCGGTCGTTGGTGTAGCGCTGCTCGCGGAAGGGATTGCCGTACATGCTGTAACCGTTCTGTTCCCAGAAGCCCGGCGCGTCACGGTCTCGGAGTTCCAGTCGCCTGACCCATTTCGCCGACTTCCAGAAGTACAGGTGCGGGACGATGATGCGTACCGGCCCACCGTGGATCGGCTCGATGTCCTCACCCTCGTAGGCGTAGGCGACGATCGCCTGATCCGTGGTGATGTCGGACAGGGGCAGGTTGGTGGTGTACCCGTACTCCGCCACTTCCATGACATGCGTCGCCGACGGCTGGACACCGGCCTTTTCGAAAAGATCGCGTACGCGCACACCGGTCCACGACATGTCGAACTTCGTCCACTTCGTCACGCAATGGATGTCCGCCGTGTAGGTCACCGGTGGCATCGCCTTCAAGTCATCGAGGGTGATCGTGAACGGGTTGTCGACGAGTCCGCCGATCGTCAGGTCCCATTCGCCCGGCGCAAACGTCGGAACATCGCCGACGTGGAGTACCGGGAAGCGCTCGGTCGAATACTGACCTGGCGGTAGCCGTGCCGGGTCGATTCCCTTCTCGATCAGCGCTTTGCGGTTGCGGTCGAAGAAACTCATGGCCTGTAGTCTGTCGTGCGGTGCGAAACGTTGCACTCTGACGGGAACTATCGTGAGCGAGATGGTTACTTCGCTCTGTGCGCCTCGTAGCGACATGGCCAGTCAGTTCGAAATGCTTACCTGATGGTTCTGTATTTCGTCAGACATGCCAAAGCGGGGTCGAGGGATGCATGGCGCGGTGACGATCGATTGCGGCCACTCTCGAAGTCCGGACGGCGGCAGTCGATCGCCATTGCCGACCGGTTGGCCGCCATGACGACGTCGAGTCTGCTCTCAAGCCCGTTCACCCGGTGCGTGCAGACGCTGGAGCCGCTCGCCGAATCGTCCGGTGCGTCGGTCAAGACGATGGAGGCACTCGCGGAGGGATCGAGTTTCGAGGTCGTGCTCGACCTGCTGCGCACGGTTCCGGATGACGCCGTGCTCTGCAGTCACGGGGACGTGATCCCCGACACGATCGCCGCGCTCGAGCGTCGCGGATGTCATATCGTCGGCAAGCCAGACTGGCGCAAGGCGACGGTGTGGCTGCTGCAGCGCAGTGACGATCCCAACGTGATCATCAGTCAGGCTGCGGTGTGGCCACCACCCGACTGATCACCGCCGCTGCGTAGGTTGTGTCAGTTACTGCTGTTGCAGGTCGTCGTGCCACCGATGCGTGAACAATGGTTCCGCGCCCAGATGAGCACCGGGATGGCAATGGCGACGAGGATGATACCGATGACAATGCCGGCAATGGCCATGCCCATGCCCTTCTTCGTCCCGTTCGACTTCTTGATCTGGTTGCGCCCGACGAAACCGAAGATCACGCCGAGCAAACCTGGCACCTGCAGACCCCAGAAACACGGGATGATGCCGACGAGGCTGAGCACCATCGACGCGATCGCCATGCCGGCGTTCTTCTGCCGCACGAACGCTCCGCCGGTACCCGGCTGACCGTAGGCGGCGTAGCCGGGAGGCGGCGCGGCCGGGTAACCACCGACGGGTCCGTTGACCGGATAGCTGGAGTCGCTGCCGTACGGAGGCGGAGGGGGTGGCGGAGTGCTCATAGCTACGAAAGACTATTCGATCGGCCTGTCCGAACGCGTCAACCGCCTTGATCGTCGCGATCTCTCTCCGTACAGCAGATGGTGGATCGGTGGCAGTGACTCGCCACTGATCCCCTTCTGACCTCGTGTCACTTAGTCGAAGCGGCAGCGGCCGCCGTCGAGGCAGCGGCCGCCGGAGATGTCGTGGCGGTCGGAACCGTCGTGCCGGTCGGAACCGTCGTGCTGATGCCGAGGGCGGTATCGATCTCGGCGCCAAGCGAGGAAACGAGCGAACCCACCGAACTCGGCAACGAGCTCGAAGCGCATTTGTCGTAGAACGGCTTGGCACCGGCAGCGTCTTTCTGCAGGCGGAATTTGACGATTGCCGAGAAGCATTGGGCGTCGATGTAGCCCGGGTTGGTGGCGACCGCACTGGCGAGATCCTTGCTCGCCAAGTCGAGGAACTGTGTCTGTGCATCGCCCGGCTGTGTGTTCGAGGCGAGGATCGCCGCTGTCCATCCGCGGTACGTCATCGCCTCGACGTTGTTCGGCTCCTTGGCGAGCACCTCGGAGTACAACTTCAACGAATCCAGCGGGCTCGTCAGCTGTTGCGAGCGGGCCCGGGAGAGCAGCGACTGGGTGTCGTCAAGTGCTGTCGCCCCGCCAGTGATCGTGTCGCCCACGCGGCGTTCGCCGGTGTAACGGCTAAGGAGCCAGCCGAGAGTGAGTCCGGCAGCGAGGGTGATGACGATGGTGCGGACCATCCGACCGCGCCGGCGCGGCGGCCTTGCTGGGAGCGCCGAGCGCCTGCTGGTGATCGAGCGCAGCACGGTTGCCGCACGAATCGTGTAGTCGTCTTTGAGCGTCGCGTAGTCCTGCTCGTCGACGTCGCCGGCATCGTGCTCGCGTTCGAGGTCGGCCAGCGACCGCAGCAGGAAGCGTCGTTCGTCCTCGAGTTCGGCGAGACGGTCGGCGTTCGCTCCAGGCGTGGCACCGACGGGGCAGCGTAACTTCGCCGGGATCTGCGGCCGTACTGCCGTGTCCATCTCATCACCTGCCGGACGTGCCATCAGTGTGTGTTGCTGAAGCCGTCGTCGGAGTATTCGCTGAGCATCGCCGCAGCGACGAGTTCACGATCGTCGTCCGTCGGTCCGTGATCGGGGATCGGTCGGCGCCATTTGAGGAACGCCATCGTCAACCCGGCGACGGCCCCGGCGAGGGCGAGGGCGGGAAGGAACCACACCAGCAGGTCGATCCCCGAACCGTTGGGGGTGAGCCGCAGATCCTGCACGGAGGCGTCGTCGATCTTGGTAATGATCTGCTCGTCGCTCAACTGGCCGTCGTTGACGTATTTGGCGATGTCGTCGCGGATGTCCCTGGCAGCAGGGGCGCGGCTCTCGGCAACGCTCTCACCGTCGCACACCGGGCAGGCGATGCGTTCGGCGATCGACTGTGTCCGCTGGTCGGCGGTCAACGGTTTTGACGAACGCTGATAGCTGATGATCAGCAGCGAGGCGACAGCGGCGAACAGCAGCAGCCATCCGGGCCAGCCGGTGATGATCTTCTTCACTGACCGCAGCCTGGCAGTGGGTCGAACTGCAAGCTGTTGAGATCCTGTGCGGAGGCCGCCATGCTCGTCAGACAGGCGGCGGTCATCTGGCTGATCGTGTGGTATTTGACGATGCCGTTGACGTCGATGACGAAGGTCTCCGGTACCTGGGCGACGCCGTAGTTGCTCGGCAGACCCTTGTCGTTCACTACGGGCCACGCGCCGCCGGTACTCGTGAAGAATTTCGTGACGGCGTCAGGCGAATCGTCGAACATCACACTGACGAGCTTCGCCCCGCCGACTTTCACCGTCTCGGCATTGGCGAACTTGACGAGCTCCGGCTGCTCGGCGATGCACGGCACGCAATTGGACGTGAAGAAGTTGAGGATCACGACGTTGCCGCGTTGCGCGGCGAGGTCGAACGTACCGCCTGCCAGCATCGGCGACTGGAACTGCGGCGCCGGTTTGCCGAGCAGCGGCGTGGCGGCAGTTTCGGCGTTCTGACGTGTCTTCGACCCGGCGAGCAGGACGAACAGCCCGATCATCACGACGGCAATGGCGAGCGCCACGAACGGTGCAAGGCGGCGCTTCGACGGATTGTTCCCCGAGGATGAATACGCTCCGTCGAGGTCGAGATCGTGCGGGCTTTCGACGTCGATGTGATCGTCGAGGTCAGACATCTGCACCGACCGGTTCGAGCGGTACCGGATTCGCCGGTTTCCCTGCTGCTGGCGGCGAGGAGGGAACGCGCTCGACGATCGGGGCGCTCGCCGGTTCGGTACCGCGGCGGCGGCGCTTGCCGGGGAAGGCGGCGAGGACCGTACCGAAGGCCATCGTCAGGCCGCCGATCCACAGCCAGGCGATCATCGGCTTGATCGCCACCGTCAGGCGGATCGGATCAGCTGCGGAAGCCGGCTTGGGGTCCTCGAGCACGAGATAGATGTCCTCAGTGAGACCTGTCTTGACCGATGGCGTCGGCACCGTCTGGCCGACCGACTTGTAGGTCGTGGTCGCCGGCGCATAGATATGGCCGTCGACGGAGATCAGCGCCTTCGTCCCGAATCGTTGGGCCTGGTCGAACTTCTCGATACCGGTATAGGTGAACGTGTGCCCGGAGAACGTCACCGTCGAGTTCGCCTTGATGTCGAACGTCTGCTGACGCGAATAGCTGTTCGACGACACCAGCCCGACGGCGACGAGGATGACGCCGAGGTGGACGATCATGCCGCCGTTGGCGCGGCCGAGGAACCCGCGAATTCCTTGACGTCGGCTGGCGAGGATCAGTTGCCGGATCGCTGCAGCAGCGGCAAACCCGGCGAGCCCGTAGGCGATGATCGGGGTGATGCCGTCAGCGCCGACGAACAGTGCAACGGCCATCGCCAGCACGCCACCCCACGCCGGCCAGAAGAGGCGTTTGCTGAGCACTTCGGTCGACGCTTTGCGCCACGGCAGTGCCGGGGCGATCGCCATCATGAACAGCAAGGCGATGCCGATCGGCTTGCCGAGTTGATCGAAGTACGGCGAACCGACGACGATCTTGCGATTCTGGATCGCCTCGACGAGCAACGGATAGACGGTGCCGAGCAGGATGATGAAGGCGAACAGCCCGAAGATCACGTTGTTCGCCAGGAAGGCACCTTCGCGGGACACCGGCGAATCCATCGAACCTGGTGAACGCAGGCGGTCACCGCGCCAGGCGATCAATGCCAGCGAGGCGAAGACGACGAGGCCGAAGAACGCCAGCAGGTAGGGCCCGATGCCGCTCTCGCTGAAGGAGTGGACGCTGGCGAGCACGCCTGAGCGGGTGAGGAAGGTGCCGAGGATCGTCAGGCTGAATGTCGCCACCAGCAACGAGAGGTTCCAGACGCGCAGCATGCCGCGGCGTTCCTGGACCATCACCGAGTGGATGTAGGCGGTGCCGGTGAGCCACGGCAGGAAGCTCGCATTCTCGACAGGGTCCCAGCCCCAGACGCCACCCCAGCCGAGGACCTCGTAGCTCCACCAGCCGCCGAGCAGGATGCCGACCGTCAGGAAACCCCAGGCGAACAGCGTCCACCGGCGTGTCTCCATCAACCAGCCCTCGCCGACGCGGCCGGTGATCAACGCAGCGATGGCGAAGGCGAACGGCACGCTCATGCCGACATAGCCGAGGTACAGCATCGGCGGGTGGAACAGCACCAAAATGTGGTTCTGCAGCAGCGGGTTGGGACCGACGCCGTCCTTGATGCTGCCGGCGAGCTTGAACGGGTTGGCAGGGAACAGCGTGAGCACGAAGAAGAAGGCGCTGATGATGTACAGCACGGCCATCGCCCAGCCGACGAGCGGGTCGGTGCGGCGTTTGCGGAATCGGTAGGCGACCGCTGCGGTGTATCCACCGAGGATCACCAGCCACAGCAGAATCGATCCTTCGAGCGACGTCCAGATGGCGGTGACGTTGTACAGCGCCGGGGTCGTTCTGGCGCCGACTTTCTGCACATACGACAGCGAGAAGTCGCGCGTGATCAGTGCCCGTTCCATCACCGCGAACGCCATGACTGCGGCACCGAAGACGAAGAAGGCGAAGCGGGTGCCCTGGGCGATGGTCTTCGGGTCGTGGCGGCGCACGCCGATGACCTGGGCGCAGACACCGAAGATCGAGGCGGTCAGGCCGATGATCAGCGCGCTCGTACCGAGTTGGGCGTTCAGGGTTGCAAGGAGCATACGTTCGCCTCTTGGTTGGCTTCGCTGAGACGCGTCTGGTTCTCGGCGACGTACGTGTTGGAGTGTTTGACTTCGAGGTTCGCCCCGATGAAAACGCCATCTTTCAACGTGCCGTCGACGACCACCGGGATGCATTCCTTGAACAGCCCGCCGGGCTCGCCTTCGTAGACGACGGGCATCTTCTTGCCGTTGAACTCCATCGTGAACTTCGTCGCCTGGCCGTCGTGCTGGACGGTGCCTCTGGCGACCGTTCCCTGTACTCGTAGGTTGTGGCTGGCGTCGCAGTTGGCTTTGACGTTGACCTCGTCGACGTTGCAGTAGTAGTTCAGGGCGTTCGTCAGGAACTTGGTGACGATCACGCCGCCACCGATCAGTACGCAGGCGAGCAGGACGAAGATCGGCCAGCGCTTGCGTTTCGGGGGAACGACAGGTGCCGGAGCATCCGCTTCGAGGGTGGCACGGGGGCTCAGGTCCATGGTTTGTCCTCGTCGGCGACCTGCTCCGCCAACTGCCTGCCGGCGCGGATGGTCCGCCAGGCGAAGGCGGCCATCGCCAGTAACGTGATCGAGTAACAGGCGGCGATGAATCCGGTGGTCACCGAGGGGCTCCTTCGTGACGGCGTTCTTCCAGGGCACGATCGAGCCCGTGCGCCTCGACGGCGTCCCGCAAGGCCAGTACCCGCTGACGGTGGATCAACAACCAGGCATAGATCATCGTGAAGACGACGACCCCGATCATCAGGCTGAAGAGCATCAGCCCGCCGATCTTCGTGTCGCCACCCGGCGTGATCGTCGCCTTCTGATGCAGCGTCCGCCACCAGTTGACGCTGAAGTGCACGAGCGGGATCTCCAACGCAGCGACCAGTCCGAGCACCGCTGACCGCTTGGCCCTGGCCTGCGGTGTGCCGCCGAGGTTGCGGACAGCGATGTAGCCGATGTAGGTCACGAACATGAACGCCGTTGTCGTCAACAGGGCGTCCCACTGCCAGTAGACGCCCCATGTCAGGCGCCCCCACAGCGAGCCGGTGACGAGTGTGACGGCCATGAAGACCACGCCGATCTCCGCCGACGCGCCGGCGAAGCGGTCCCAGATCAGTGAGCGACCAGGCTTGGACAGGTAGACCCCGGAACACAGTGCGGTCACACCGAAAGCGAGGAATGCGAGCCACGCACCAGGCACGTGGATGTACATGATCCTGACGGCCTGCTTCTGCAGGTAGTCGGCGGGGGAGAAGGCCAATCCGAAGGCGACCAGCCAGACGAGACCGATCAGCGAGGAGATACCGAGGACGCGTGTCGCCCGCGTGCCGGTGCCGTTGGTTTTGCCACGAGTGTTCTTCTCGCGCGATGGCGTCCCGCTCGGCTGCGTCGGGTCTGCTGCATTCGACGTCGACACCGCGGTCGGCGCCTCAGTGCTGGCCGTGTTGGCAGTGGTGCTCATCGTGTCACCTGCAACCTTCCTACGTCGGTTCGTTTCATTGCTTCTCGTCACTCAGCATTGCGTCATTCAGTATCCGTTACTCATCGAGCAGTGGACCAAATGCCAGCACACCGACGACACCGAAGGCTGCCGAGAACGTGATCAGCAGGCCGAGCCATGGCCAGCCATCCGCGAGCACGGCTTTCCCGGTGCCGAACGCTGCTTCCAACGCTCGAGTTGCACCTATGAGTACCGGTGCCACCACCGGCAGTAAGAGGAGTGGGAGCAGTGTCTCCCGTCCCTTGATGCCTGCAGCGAGACCACCGTACAGAGTACCGACGAAGGCCAGCCCGCAGGTAGCGGCCAGAACCGTCGTGACCAAGAGCACCACGCCGCCCAGGCGAATCTCCGTGTGGTAGAGCAGTACCGCAGCGCCGATGAGGATCGTTTCGAGCACGACGAGTTGCGCCGCGAGCGCTGCAGCCTTCCCGAGAAAGATGCCGCCGGGGTCGATCCCGGCAACGCGCAGCGCGTCGATCGCCCCATCTGCGGTCTCGATGGCGAACGATCGCTGTACGAGGATCAGCAGGCTGAACAACGTCGCCAGCCAGATCAGGCCCGGTGCGACCTGCACCAGCAGTGCGTCGTTCTCGTTGTCGAGGGCAAAGGCGAACATCACCATGGCGATCGCCGCAAACGGCAGCACCTGGTTGGTGATCACGCGACTGCGTGCCTCGATCCGCAGGTCTTTGGCGGCGACGAGTTTGGCGACATTCCACGTATTCACTGTTCGACCTCGTGCACCTGGCCGGCGATGACCTGCACGGTGCGGTGGGCGAGCGCTCCAGCTCGCTCCAGTTCGTGGGAGGCAACGAGCACCGTGGCACCGGAGGCCGCCGCTTGGCGCAAGACGGCGTCGAGCTCGTCGCGGCCTTCGGCATCGAGCCCGGCATGGGGCTCGTCGAGCAGCCACAGCACCGCTCTGCGGGCCACCAGGCATGCAAGTGCCGTTCGGCGTTTCTGGCCGGCAGACAGGCGGCCCACCTGCACGTCAGCGAGCCGCAACGACAGTCCGAGGCGATCGAGCGCTGCGTCGATCTCCCCACTGCTCGCACCGACCGTCGTTCCCCAGAACTGCACGTTGTCGCGCACGCTCAGCTCGGGGTAGAGCCCATTCGTATGCCCGAGCAGTCCGACCTTGGCGCGGACGCCAGAACGGTCGACCGTCAGGT
This sequence comes from Actinomycetota bacterium, assembly GCA_043747685.1. GTDB lineage: Bacteria > Actinomycetota > Acidimicrobiia > Acidimicrobiales > Ilumatobacteraceae > JANXUF01. Next base: position 29,525 of record JAYTOR010000043.1, on the reverse strand, counting down.
CGTGACCGAGGACGACAGCATGACCGCGTACGACCGGCAGCAGACCGGCACAGACCCGAAGCAGTGACGTTTTGCCGGCACCGTTCGGGCCCTGGAGCAGCACGATCTCGCCGCGCAGCACCGTCAGGCTGGCACCGGCAAGGGCGGGGAACTGCCCGAGCACCGCGACGACATCGCGGAGGTCGACGATGGTTTCCATGGACGCGAAGCGACGGTATCGACTGCGAAGCCGTTCGCCCAACGCTGAAGGAGAGCTCACGACCGGTGAACGTAGTTTGCGCTGGTCGCCACGTAGTGTGGAGCCGGTGAGCGATAGCGGCGATGGCGGCGTCGAGGATCAAGACGGCGGGCTGTGCGAGCCCGGGGACACGGGTAAAGATCACGGCGGCAGAGCGGAAACAACGGACGATTCATCAGCTGGCGCGAGCCGGCGCGGCGAGCCTGATGCGGTTTCGCCCGGCGCGCCAGGCGGTTCGGACGCCGACGAGGAGTGGGACCATCCGCGCTCGGATCGGGCATTGGCTCGACTGCAGTCGATGTCGGATGTCCAGACGGATTCGACGGCCGACTCGCCTCCGATAACGGTCATCTCCACGACCCCCGTCAGCGCTGCCGCCGGGCAAACAGCGGCTGCCACCGCTGCCAGGCCGACCGTGCCGCCGCGGCCGGGAAGCGACCCGCTGCGGCCGTGGTGGAAGGCGAAACCCCGCCAGAAGTACCCGAACGACTGGCGCAGGATCGTCGGAGGAGTCGGCTGGAGCCTCATCTCCGCCGGAGTGCTCATCCTGTTGTTCGTCGTCTACCAACTCTGGGGAACCGGCATCCAGTACGCCTCGGCACAGGACGATCTTGCCAAGCAGTTCGCCGCCAGGCAGGCGGAGATCGCCGGGGCCACCACAACCGCACCGGCACCGACCACGGTTGCTGTCACCGCCCCGCCGACGACCGCAGCTTCCACCACGGCATCAGCAGATTCGTCGGTCTCCACCGCTCCTGCCGGCACAACAACTCCGCCGATCGATGCGCCGACGACGGCCCCCGCCGCAACTGCTGCGGTGGCACCGTATAGCGGTCCTGCGATCCAGCTCGGTGACGCCATCGGCAGGCTGACGATCCCCAAGATCAGCGTCGACGCCATCGTCCTCGCCGGTGTTCGCACCCAGGACATCGCCAAGGGCATCGGGCACTTCCCAGACACGCCGCTGCCCGGTCAGCAGGGCAACGCCGCCCTCGCCGGGCATCGCACCACCCACGGCGGAGTGTTCGGCGACCTCGACCAACTCGTCGCTGGCGACGAAATCGACTTCACGACCTTGACCAACGTGACGTACACATACATCGTCACCGGCTCGACGGTCGTGCAGCCGGACCAGGTCGAGGTGCTCGCCGATCACCCGGACAAGGTGATGCTGACGCTGGCGACATGTACGCCGAAGTTCACCGCCAAGTCCCGCCTGATCGTCACCGCCGAATTGAAGGTCGGGGGGGAACCGCCCGTGCAGTCGGCGACGAAGCAATACGGCAACCCTGGTCTCTACGCGAATGGTGCCGACACCAACGACACGAGTGGTTCGCTCGGCCCGGACGAAGGCGGTACGACGACAGCGGTCGCCACAACCGCCGGCACGGCCACTGCTACCGGAACTGGTGCGACCACAGCACCCACCGCTGCACCCGTCGCTGTTGCACCCGCCAATTCGTCGTTCGATGCCCTCAACGAAGGTTGGTTCAGCGACAGCGGCGCCTATCTGCCGGTCGTGCTCTGGGGTCTGGGGCTGATCGCCGTCGCCCTGCTCGCACGGGCACTGAGCCGCAAGACCCGTCGCCTCATCGGCTGGGCAGTTGCCTTTGCCCCGTTGATGGTGCTCCTCTACTTCTGGTTCGAGAACGTCAACCGGCTCATGCCGCCCAACCTCTGAGCGCTCGCAGGGACGAGCACGGCGGCTGCGGACGCATCTGCGGCTGCTGTCAGCCCGAGCGATACATCGGTGGGTGCGGCCGCTACGAACTCGCCCATCTACGCTCTGGCGATGAGCGAGTACGTCACCATTCTTGTCGAGCGCCTTGATCGGGTTGCTGTTGTTACACTCAACCGGCCGGAGGCCTTGAACGCTCTGAACCAGCAGTTGATGGGCGAGTTGACCACTGCCTGCGCCGAGATGGACACCGATCCTGGGATCGGGTGCATCGTCATCACCGGTTCGTCTCGGGCGTTTGCTGCTGGAGCAGATATCAAGGAGATGCAGCCGCTCGGTTACATCGATGCCTTCGAGATCGATCTGTTCGCCGATTGGGGCAAGCTGTCGGCGGTGCGCACCCCGGTGATCGCCGCAGTCGCCGGTTTCGCGCTCGGAGGTGGTTGTGAGCTGGCGATGATCTGCGACACGATCATCGCCGCCGATACCGCCAAATTCGGTCAGCCGGAGATCAAGCTCGGGATCATGCCGGGGATGGGCGGCTCGCAGCGCCTTGCACGGTTCATCGGCAAGGCCAAGGCGATGGAGATGTGCCTGACCGGTCGGATGATGGGTGCCGAAGAGGCCGAGCGCTGCGGCCTCGTGTCGCGCGTCGTCCCGGCCGACGAACTGCTCGGGGATGCCATCAAAACGGCGACGACGATCGCCTCGATGTCCAAGCCGTCGTCGATGATGGTCAAGGAGGCGGTGAACCGCTGCTACGAAACGACCCTGTCAGAAGGTGTCCGTTTCGAGCGGCGCCTGTTCCATTCGACGTTCGCCACGGATGACCAGTCAGAGGGCATGGCTGCCTTCGTCGAGAAGCGCCAGGCCAACTTCACCCACCGCTGACAGGTCCGTCCGCTCGTCGGGGATGTTCAGAAACGGGCGAGGGGACTGATCGCCACGTAGACAGCGAGCGCGGCGGCGACGCCGTTGCGCATGATCGTCTTCGGCCCGACGATCGCCGAATGCACCGAGCCGAAGCAGTGGCAGGCGACGACGCGACCCTGGCTGATCACCCTCACGGTTGCGGCGATGAAGACGGCGAGCAAGGCGGCTGCGCCGGCTGCGCCCAGTCGCGATGTCGGGTCGAGTACGAGGGCGACGGCGACGAGCAGTTCGACGAGCGGCAGAGCGACTGCGCTGAAACCGACGAAAACCGACGGAACACCGAAGTCACCCACTGCCTGTCGCGCGCCCTGACGGTCACGCAGTTTGGCGGCGCCGGCGACGAGGAACATCGCCGCCAGTGCGAGCCGGATGACGATGAGAGTGATTCTCATCGCCGGAACGCGAGAGTCGTCGGGAGAGCGGTCAAGCGCTCACGACGAGCGGGAATCGGGGATCGTCGAGCGGTCCACCGACGACGAGTTTGTGCTGCTCGAACGGTGGTGAATGCAGCCAGGGCCTGAGAGCGAAGGTCGCATCGTCACCGATCCAACGCAGGCTCACGGCCCGTCGTGACGTCACTGCGCTCGTGTTGCCCGGCGCCTCGTGGAGCGTGCGGTAGTGGAAGACGATGACATCACCCGGCTCGACACCGAAATTGAGCACTCGGTGCTGATCGATCTCGGCATCGAGGTCAGGGACGAGTTCGAACCCCGACTCCGCAGCCGCATACGGCGTGTGGTCGACGAACTTGCGCGGTACGAAGGCACGGTTCCAGCGGTGAGAGCCGGCAATGAATCGCAAACCGGCCTCAGCCGGGACCGGATCGAGGGCGATCCACATGCTGACGTTCTGGTCGCCGTCGACGCAGTAGTAGGGCTGGTCGTGGTGCCACGGGGTGCGCTCCTGAGCACCGGGTTCCTTGACCAGTACGTGCTCGTGGAAGAAGCGGACGCTGTCGGAGCGCATCAAACTGCCGGCGAGTTCGGCGAGACCGGAGTGCTCGACGACGTCGCGATACGCCGGCACGTCCTGCCACGTGACGTAGTCGCTCCAGAATCCGACGGACTCGTCAGGCTTGGTATACCAACTGGCCCACCCGCTCGGATGGGCTCGGTTGTGTTCGACGCCCTCGGCGAGACGATCGAGCCATCGCTGTGCGAGCGCCTCGCGGATCACCGTCGCGCCGTCTCGTTGGAAGTCGTCGATATCTGATTCACGCAGATGGTTGGCGCCGATCAGCTCACTGCTCATCCGGTCACCTCGAAGAAGATGAGCAGAAAGCCGTTCGGGTCCATCAGAGAGAAGTTGTGATGTCCCCACGGCTGGGTGGTGGGCGGCTGCGAGATCGACCAGCCGGCAGCAACAGCCCGGTCGTGATACCCGGCGATCTCATCGCATTCGATCGACACGAAGACGCCGCTGGGCGTCGGCGCCGGCGCGTCGACTTCGAGCAGTTCGATCCGTGCATCAGGCCCGATTCCGAAGATCAACCCTCCGGGGAACTCCTTGGCGACAGCGAAGCCGAGCATCTCGCCATAGAAGCGAGCACACTCCTGCATCCGGTCGGTGTGCAAAACCACACGAAACTCAGCCATCGCCCCAACCTACCGCCGGCACCAAACCCGAACAGCGAAGCGAACCGGCGACCGAACCAGCGACCGGTCCGTCAGCTGGTGAACAGCAGAACGGTCCGTCGCAGCGCACCGGATGCTGGTTGCGACGGTCGAGCCCGTCCGATGACTTCAGCTCTTTGGACGTCGGTGTGCAAACCAGCTCGGGCATCCGATAGCATTTCCAACTCGTGTGCGAAGTCCCCATGCGGGGACGCCGCAGACTCAGCTCGTCGGACAGGATCTGGCCAGCTAAAATGCAGCAATCGCCAATCGACGTCCGTGAGCGCCCTGAGCAAGTGGGGGAACCGCACGGCACAACCGAACGTGATGCTCCGCTGGCCTGTGCCAGGCGGAGCATTTGCGTGAGGGACACCTTCTCGGGATGAAAATTCCGAGCCGACCATATAAAGGCAGCCGCTATGGCGACGAAAGCGATCGTCGGCGAAAAAGTAGGGATGACCCAGGTCTGGGCCGAGGACAACCGGATCATTCCGGTGACCGTTCTCAAGGTCGAGCCGGCTCGCATCGTGCAGGTCAAGACGACCGAGCGCGATGGCTACACCGCGCTTCAAGTGACGTATGGGTCCAAGGATGCCAAGAAGCTCACCAAGCCTCAGGCAGGCCACTTCGCCAAAGTAGGAGTCAACCCCGGCCGCCGCGTCGTCGAGCTGCGTCTCGACAACGTCGATGGATACGAGGTCGGCCAGGAAATCACCGTCGACACCCTTGTCGCCGGTCAGAAGATCGATGTGACCGCTATCAGCCGTGGCAAGGGATTCGCCGGCACGATGAAGCGTCACAACTTCAAGGGCCAGGGCGCCAGCCACGGTAACCACAAGCATCACCGTGCCCCTGGCTCGATCGGATCCTGCAGCTATCCGGGCCGTGTGCTCAAGGGCCTGAAGATGGCCGGCCACATGGGCAACGAGCAGGTCACCACACTCAACCTCGAAATCGTCGAGGCCGACCTCGAGCGCGGACTGCTGCTCGTCAGAGGTTCGGTCCCTGGCCCGAATGGCGGCGTCGTCATCGTTCGCAACGCCGTGAAGGGGAAGTGACGTCATGCCTTCCGTAACCACCAAGTCGCTCACCGGCGCCAAGGGCTCCACCGTCGAGCTCGACGCCGACATGTTCGGTGTCCAGCCGAACGTCCCGGTCATGCACCAGGTCGTGACCGCCCAACTCGCTCACCGCCGTGCCGGCACGCAGTCGACCAAGACCCGCGCCGAAGTCAGTGGCGGTGGCAAGAAGCCGTTCAAGCAGAAAGGCACCGGCAACGCCCGTCAGGGTTCCACCCGTGCACCGCACTTCAGCGGCGGTGGTGTGGCCCTCGGGCCCAAGCCCCGCAAGTACAGCCAGAAGACCCCCAAGAAGATGATCAAGTTGGCGCTCCGTTCTGCGCTGTCCGACCGAGCCAACGAGGGCAAGGTCGTCGTTCTCGACAATTGGGGCCTCGATACACCGAGCACGAAGTCTGCTGCGGCAGCCATCTCGACCCTTGGCCTGACGGGTTCGGTCCTCGTGGTCCACGGTCGCGAAGAGATCGCTCTGATCAAGAGCTTCCGCAACCTGCAAGGCGTCCAGCTCATCGAAGTCGGCGAGCTCAACGCCTACGACGTGCTCTGCAACGAGACCATCGTCTTCACCACCGCCAACCTGCCGACCGGAACGCCGACTGCGAAGTCGGGCACGGTACGCACGGCGACCGCCGCAAGTGCTGATGACAGCAAGGACGAGTCATGAAAGATCCCCGCGACATCATCGTGGCGCCCGTCGTCTCGGAGAAGAGCTACGCGCTCATCGAGCAGGGCGTGTACACGTTCATCGTCCACCCGGGCGCCAGCAAGCCGGAGATCCACGATGCCGTGGAATCGATCTGGGGCGTCAAGGTCGTCAAGGTCAACACCCTCAACCGTCCGGGCAAGGCAACTCGCGCCCGGAAGAGCAACCGCCAGGGCCGCAAGCCCGACACCAAGCGCGCCATCGTCACGCTTGCCCCCGGCGACGACATCCCGCTGTTCGAGAACTGAGCCAGGAGAAAAGAGACCGTCATGGCTATTCGTTCACGCAAACCAACCAGCGCAGGCCGCCGCTTCCAGACGTCGCCCGACTTCTCCGAAGTCACCAAGTCGACGCCCGAAAAGACGCTCCTGGCTCCACGCAGTCGCAGCGGTGGTCGTAACGTCCACGGCCGCAAGACCTCGCGCCACATCGGTGGTGGCCACAAGCGCCAATACCGCATCATCGACTTCAAGCGCACCAAGGACGGCGTCATCGCCAAGGTCGCTGCGATCGAATACGACCCCAACCGCACCTGCCGCATCGCTCTTCTGCACTACGCAGACGGCGAGAAGGCCTACATCCTGGCGCCCAAGAACCTCAACGTCGGCGACCACGTGCAGAGTGGACAGGGCAGCGATGTCAAGCCGGGCAACTCGATGCCGATGCGGTTCATGCCCGTCGGAACCGTTGTCCACAACGTCGAGCTGCGCCCCGGTGGCGGCGCCAAGATGGCTCGTTCAGCCGGTATGGCCGTGCAGCTGGTGGCCAAGGACGGCCAGTTCGCAACGGTTCGTCTGCCGTCTACAGAGATGCGCCGAGTGCTCATCGACTGCCGGGCAACCGTCGGCGAAGTCGGCAACAGCGAGCACGAGCTCGTTACGATCGGCAAGGCCGGTCGTAACCGTTGGAAGGGTATTCGGCCGCAGACACGTGGTGTTGCAATGAACCCTGTCGACCATCCGCTCGGTGGTGGCGAAGGCCGCACATCCGGTGGTCGTCCACCGGTGTCCCCATGGGGCAAGCCAGAAGGTCGTACTCGTAACAAGAAGAAGGCGTCGCAGGACCTCATCGTTCGCCGCCGCCGGACCAGCAAGGGTCGGAGGTAATCATGTCCCGCAGCCTGAAGAAGGGTCCGTTCGTCGACGACCATCTGCTGAAGAAGGTCGACGCGATGAACGCGGCGAACGACAAGAAGGTCATCAAGACCTGGTCGCGTCGCAGCACCATCATCCCCGACATGGTCGGGCACACGATCGCCGTCCACGACGGTCGCAAGCATGTGCCGGTCTACGTCACCGAGTCCATGGTCGGTCACAAGCTGGGCGAGTTCTCACCGACTCGCACCTTCAAGTACCACGCCGGCCAAGAGAAGAACACGAGACGGAAATGACCGGTCCCAAGCTCAACGAGAAGAACTTCGTCGCCGGCGAGAAGGCGGGTACGAGGGCCTCGGCTCTGTACATCCGCAGCTCGGCCAGCAAGGCCCGTCTGGTGCTCAACATCATCCGCGACCTGCCTGTCAAACAGGCCGACGAGGTGCTGCAGTTCACCGACAAGGGAATTGCCGTGACGATCCGCAAGGTGCTCGCCAGCGCTGTTGCGAACGCTCAGCACAACGATGAGCAGGATCCTGAGGAGCTGTTCGTCAAGGCCTGCTTCGCCGACGAAGGCCCGACGCTTCGACGTTTCGCCGCTCGTGCCCGTGGCCGCGGGACACGAATCAACAAGCGCACCTGCCACATCACGATCGTGGTCGACCGTCTCGACGACACCCGCCTCGCCGTGGTTCAGGCCAAGGATGCAACCCGTACTGCAGCCGGCCGTCGTCGCGGTGGTGTCACCACCAGCGCCGCTGCCCGCCGCGAGCGTGTTGCGCGCAGCCGTGATCGCGCTCAGGGCCTCAAGGGCGGTGGCAGCGGCGCCGCCGACAGCGCCGACGATGTCGCAGCCACGCACATGTCCGATGCCGATGCAGTGGCCGCCCAGCCGCAGTGGGACGGCAGCGCGCTGCCGAACGAGGACGGCTCGGCTCCCGACGGCTTTTCGATCAAGGGCAACGCCGACTCGATGAAGTACCACGAACCGGACACCCACTATTACAACCAGACGGTCGCCGAGGTCTACTTCGACACCGTCCAGAACGCCGAAGCAGCCGGCTTCGCGCCGACGGCGCAGGAAGCCCACGATCACGAAGCCAGCGCCCACGAAGCCGATGCGGCCGACGGCGACGCGGCTGAAGAGGAGAAGAACTGATGGGTCAGAAGATCAACCCGTACGGCTTCCGTCTCGGCATCACCACCGATTGGAAGAGCCGCTGGTTCAGCGAGCGCGAATACAAGGACTACCTCACCGAGGACTGGAAGATCCGCCGCGCGATCATGACCAAGCTGGAGACCGCTGCGATCAGTCGCATCGAGATCGAGCGAACCCGTGACAAGGTTCGGGTGGACATCCACACCGCACGTCCAGGCATCGTCATCGGTCGTCGTGGGGCCCAGGCCGACGAGCTGCGCGCCATCCTGACCGAGATCACGGGAAATCCAAAGGTCCAGTTGAACATCGTCGAGATCAAGTCTCCCGAACTCGACGCGGCCCTCATCGCCCAGGGTGTGGCCGATCAGCTGATCAACCGCATCGCCTTCCGTCGGGCGATGAAGCGCGCTGTTCAGAACGCTCAGAAGGCTGGTGCCCTGGGCATCCGCGTCCAGTGCTCCGGTCGCCTCGGTGGTGCCGAGATGAGCCGCACCGAGTGGTACCGCGAAGGTCGCGTGCCGTTACACACGTTGCGTGCCGACATCGACTACGGCTTCCGCGAGGCCAAGACCAGCAGTGGTCGCGTCGGCGTCAAGGTCTGGATCTACAAAGGCGACATCCTGCCCTACAAGCCCCAGAACGACGACAAGATCCTCCGTGAGGCTGCCATGGCCGTGGGCGAGACCTCGGGTGCGCCGCGCAAAGTCGTCTCGTCGGCTGCTGCCGGCCGCAAGAAGGCCGAAGACGTCGCCGAGATCGATGCCACGCCACTGCTCAAAGAAGCCGACCCGGAATTCGAGAAGTTGCTCGACGAGGAAGAGCAGATTGCTCGTCGCACCAACGCCGGGCACGAAGCCCCGCACTTCCGCGGAGAGGACTGATCCCAGATGTTGATGCCTCGTAAAGTCAAGCACCGCAAGCAGCATCGCGGTCGCACCCAGGGAATGACCAAGGGTGGATCGACGTTGAGCTTCGGCGAATACGGAATCCAGGCCCTCGAACCAGGCTGGCTGACCGCCCGCCAGATCGAAGCCGCCCGTATCGCCATGACCCGTGCCATCAAGCGTGGTGGCAAGGTCTGGATCACGGTGTTCCCGGACAAGCCGGTCACCAAGAAGCCGGCTGAGACCCGGATGGGTTCCGGCAAGGGCAATCCCGAGTTCTGGGTGGCCGTCGTGCGCCCGGGCCGAGTGTTGTTCGAGCTCAGTTTCCCGAACGAAGAGCAGGCCCGCGCCGCGCTCGAAAAGGCAGTGCAGAAGCTGCCGATCAAGGCACGTGTCATCACACGTGAAGAGGTGATCTGAGTCATGGCAAGAAAGACGAACGTAGAACTCAAGGAGCTCGGCCTGGCCGAACTCGTCGAGGAGCTCCGCGCAACCAAGCAGGAGTCGCTGAACCTGCGATTCCGTAACGCAACGGGTCAGCTGGAGAACGTGGCCGGCATCAAGGCGGCCCGTCGCCACATCGCCCGCCTCAACACCCTCATCCGTCAGCAGGAAATTGCTGCCGCTGAGTCGCAATCAGTAGTCGGGAAGTGAACTGAGTCATGGCCGAAGAAACCACCAACACCGCCGAGTCAACAGCAGCTGCTGCAACCGAAGAGGTACGCAACCGCCGCAAGGTGCGCGAGGGCGTGGTCGTGTCCAACAAGATGGACAAGACCGCAGTCGTCGCCGTCATCGAGCGCGTTCGTCACCCGAAGTACGGCAAGTTCATGATGCAGACCAAGAAGCTGTATGCGCACGACGAGAGCAACGACGTGAACATCGGCGACCGGGTGCGCGTCATGGAGACCCGCCCGACCAGCAAGAGCAAGCGCTGGAGAATCACCGAAGTCCTGGAGCGTGCCAAGTGATCGTGCGCAGCGAGAAGTCAGAGGTAGCACAGTGATCCAGCAAGAGTCCCGACTTCGCGTCGCAGACAACAGCGGCGGCAAAGAAGTGCTGTGCATCAAGGTGCTCGGCGGCACCCGTCGTCGTTATGCATCGATCGGCGACATCTTCGTCGCCACCGTCAAGGATGCAATTCCCGGCGCCGGCGTCAAGAAAGGCGACGTGGTCAAGTGCGTCGTCGTGCGCACAAAGAAGGAGAAGCGCCGTCCAGACGGTAGCTACATCCGCTTCGACGAGAATGCAGCAGTCATCATCAAAGACGACCTGACCCCGCGCGGAACGCGCATCTTCGGGCCGGTCGGCCGTGAGCTTCGTGAGAAGAAGTTCATGCGCATCGTCTCACTCGCCCCGGAGGTGTTGTGATGAGAATCAAGAAGGGCGATCACGTCGTCGTGATCACCGGCAAGGACAAGGGTAAAGAGGGCGAAGTCATTCGCGCTCTGCCCGCTGAGTCCAAGGTCATCGTCAGCGGAGTCAACACCGCCAAGAAGCACCAGAAGGCCCAGCAGCAGAATCAGCAACCGGGCATCATCGACCGAGACATGCCGATCCACGCCAGCAACGTCATGCTGCTCCACAAGGGCAAGCCGACGCGTGTCGCGTACAAGATCCAGGTAGACGGCACCAAGGTGCGCGTCGCCAAGAAGACCGGCGAGGTGATCTCATGAGCGACACAGCCACCGAGACTCGTCAGGTACCGCGCCTCAAGGCTCGCTACAACGACGAGATCAAGGCTGCTCTGATGGAGCAGCTCGGCATCAACAACGTCATGGAAGTGCCGACCTTCGAAAAGATCGTCATCAACATGGGAGTCGGCCGGGCAACCCAGCAACCGTCGCTGCTCGAGGGCGCGGTCAACGACCTGACCAAGATCGCCGGTCAGAAGCCGATCGTGACGAAGAGCACGAAGTCGATCGCAGCGTTCAAGTTGCGTGAAAATCAGGCAATCGGTTGCAAGGTCACCCTTCGGGGTGACCGGATGTGGGAGTTCCTCGATCGCTTGATCGCCGTCGCCATCCCCCGTATCCGCGACTTTCGGGGTCTCCCGGCCCATTCGTGGGACCGGCGCGGCAACTACACGTTCGGTCTCGCTGACCAGATCGTGTTTCCCGAGATCGACTACGACAAGATCGACGCACCGCACGGCATGGACATCACCATCGTGACGACTGCCAGGAACGACGCCGCAGGGAAGGCATTGCTCGACGCCTACGGCTTCCCGTTCAAGAGAGGCGCCGACGCCGGCGCACCACCCAAGAAGGCCAAAGGCCGCGGTCCGGTCCGCGGCGGCAAGGGAGCCCGTCCGGCTTCCCAGGCGAAGAAGTAGCACGGGAAGGCAACGAGAACCATGGCCAAGAAGTCTCAGATCAACAAAGCGGCAGCGAAGCCGAAGTACAAGGTGCGTGGCTATACACGCTGCCGCCGTTGCGGCCGCGCCCGTTCCGTCTATCGCAAGTTCGGCCTGTGCCGAATCTGCCTCCGACAGATGATTCACGCCGGTGAAGTGCCGGGCGTGACGAAGGCGAGTTGGTGAACCGTCATGATGACTGATCCGATCGCCGACATGCTCACCCGCATCCGTAACGCCAATGTGGCGATGCACGATGAGGTGCCCATGCCCTCCTCCAAGCAGAAGGTCGCGCTGGCCAAGATCCTCCAGTCGGAGGGGTACATCACCAGTTTCACCGTTGCCCCCTCCACCAAGGGTCCCGGCGAAGTGTTGACCGTCACGATGAAGTACTCCCACGAGCGTGCCCGCACGATCATGGGTATCAAGCGTGTCTCCACACCCGGCCTGCGCGTTTACCGCAAGTCCACCGCCGTGCCTCGCGTGCTCGGTGGCCTCGGTGTGGCTGTCCTATCCACCAGCTCAGGACTGATGAGCGACCGTGAGGCGCGCAAGCGTCACATGGGCGGCGAAGTCCTCTGCTACGTCTGGTGATGTGAGCAACCCATGAGCCGTATCGGCAAAGCCCCCATCAACGTGCCAACGGGCGTCGACGTCACCGTCGTGTCCAATTTGGTCACCGTCAAAGGTCCGAAGGGCACGCTGTCATTCTCCGTCCCCGGCGCGATCACCGTCAGCAAGAACGACGCCGTGCTCAATGTTGCCCGTCCTGATGACGAGCGTGAGAACCGGTCGCTGCACGGTCTGACCCGGACCCTGGTGAACAACATGGTCGTCGGCGTGACCGACGGCTTCAGCAAGGAGCTCGAGATCATCGGCGTCGGCTACCGTGCCGAGGCCCAGGGTCCCGGCAAGCTCCGTCTGGCCCTCGGTTTCAGCCATCCCGTCATCGTCGATGCGCCCGAGGGCGTCACCTTCGAAGTGCCGGTGCCGACACGAGTGATCATCAAGGGCATCGACAAGGAAGTCGTCGGCCAGGTGGCCGCCAACATCCGCAGCATCCGCAAGCCCGAGCCCTACAAGGGCAAAGGCGTGCGCTATCTCGGTGAGAAGGTTCTGCGCAAGGCCGGCAAGACCGGCAAGAAGTAAGGCACAACAACTATGAGTGATAACGCCAAAGTTCGCCGCGAGTCCCGCATCCGTCGCCACGGTCGTGTCCGCAAGAAGATCCATGGCACCGCTGCGCGTCCGCGCCTGGCTGTGTTCCGTTCCAACAAGCACCTCGTCCTGCAGGTGATCGATGATGTGTCCGGCCGTACGGTCGCCGCGGCATCGACCAACGAGCCGGGCGAGCGCGCCGCCGGAGACGGTGGAAGCGTTGCTGCTGCATCCCGGATGGGTCAGCTCGTTGCCGAGCGGGCCAAGGCCGCCGGGATCGAAAAGGTTGTCTTCGATCGCGGTGGCTTTGCCTACCACGGTCGTGTTGCTGCGGCAGCTGATGCCGCTCGTGAAGCAGGTCTGGAGTTCTGATGGCAGGATTTTCGTATACCAACAACAATCCGAATGCCGCTCCGCAAGAGCCGGGTGGGCTGCGTGAATCGCGAGTCATCGCGATCAACCGTGTCGCCAAGGTCGTCAAGGGTGGCCGTCGCTTCTCTTTCACCGCACTCGTGGTCGTCGGCGACGGCAACGGTCGCGTCGGACTCGGTTACGGCAAGGCCAAAGAAGTGCCCCTGGCAATCCAGAAGGGCACCGAAGAGGCCAAGAAGAGCCTGTTCGATGTGGCACTCGCCGGCAGCACCATCACGCACGAAGTCGTCGGTATCACCGGCGCCGGACGCGTCCTGATGAAGCCGGCTGCGCCCGGTACCGGAGTCATCGCCGGTGGCGCAGCCCGAGTGATCCTCGAAGAAGCCGGCGTGCACGACATCCTGTGCAAGTCGCTCGGTTCGGCCAACGCGATCAACGTCGCGAGGGCCACGATCCAGGGTCTCCAGGCATTGCAGCGCCCCGACGAAGTTGCCAAGCGCCGCGGTCTGGCCGCCGAGGACTTCGTGCCGAAGGGCATGTTGAAGGCGTACAACGACCGCAAGACCGCACCAGCGGGAGATTCACACTGATGGCTACCTACAACAAGCATCTCGGCAAGGACGCCGTTGATCACACCACCTCAGCGCACCTCGTCGTGACGATGGTTCGGTCGGGAATCGGCGCCAAGCCGAAGAGCCGGGGCACCCTGCGTGCACTCGGTCTGAAGAAGATCGGAGACACGAACACCCTTCCCGACCGTCCCGAGATCCGCGGGATGATCGCCAGGGTTCCTCACCTCCTGTCTGTGAACGCGGTCGATCCTCAAGAAGGGACGGGCAACTGATGCGCGTCGACGAACTCGCACCATCACCTGGCGCCAACAAGGCGCCACAGCGCGTTGGCCGTGGTATCGGCGGCAAGGGCGGCAAGACCGCCGGTCGTGGTACAAAGGGTCAGCAGTCACGTGGTCGAGGCAAGGTCGCTCGCGGCTTCGAAGGCGGCCAGATGCCGCTCAAGCAGCGTGTCCCGAAGTTGAAAGGGTTCAACAACCCGTTCCGCGTCGAGTACACAGCGGTCAACCTGCATCAACTGGCCAAGCTCGATGTCGCTGCGGCGACTCCCGAACTGTTCATCGCCAGCGGCATGCTGCGTCGCGGTGACTACGTCAAGATCCTCGGCTACGGCGAATTGACGATCAAGGTCGATGTCACCGCTCACGCTGTTTCCAAGACAGCTGAGGCCGCCATCACTGCCGCTGGCGGTACCATCTCGATCATTCCGATGCCCTTCAAGGTCCGCCCGGCGGCCCAGGGCAACCAGTTCACCAACCGCTAACGTTTCTGGATTGCGAGAGCACCGGGTCGCCCACGAGGGCGACCCGGTGTCTCGCTGTCACCGCTTGATCGTCCGTCGTCTGTGTTGAGGAGTTGCCCATGCTGGCAAACATCAAGAACGTGTTCAAGGTCGCCGACCTGCGGAACAAAATCCTGTTCACGATCGCGATGGTGGGTCTGTACCGACTCGGCGTTGCCATCCAAGTGCCCGGTGTCGACCAATTGGCCGTCAAGCAATTGCGTGATTCCGCACAAGGCGGCGGCGCACTCGGATTCCTCAACCTGTTCTCCGGTGGCGCCTTCAGCAGCTTCTCGATCTTCGCGCTGGGCATCATGCCGTACATCACGGCCAGCATCATCATGCAGGTCCTCGGTGTCGTGATACCGAAGCTGGAGGAACTCCAGCAAGAGGGAGCTGTTGGTCAGCGCAAGATCACCCAGTACACCCGCTATCTCGGCATTGGCATCGCCACACTGCAGGCCGCAGGACTGACCTTCATCTTCGGCCAGGGCCGAGGCAGCGCGTTTTTCGGGGCCGCGCGCAACGCGCCTGATGTGAAGTTGCTCCCGGTGTTCATGCCCCGCGCGCTCCTGGTCATCGCGTCCCTCGTTGCCGGCACGGCGCTGATCATGTGGATGGGTGAGCTGATCAGCCAGCGCGGCATAGGCAACGGCATGTCGATGATCATCTTCGCCTCGGTCGTTTCCAACCTCCCCGTCAACTTCTTGCGGATCTGGGAGGAGGAGAGCAAGGTGCTGTTCGTGCTGCTCCTCGTTCTCGTCGTCGGAATCGTGTTTGCCGTCGTGCGGATCGAGCTCGGCACACGCCGGATCCCGGTCTCGTTCGCCAAGCGCCAGGTCGGGCGGCGCATGTACGGCGGTCAGAACACCTACATCCCGCTCAAGGTCAACCAGAGCGGCGTCATCGCGATCATCTTCGCCAGCTCGGTGCTGCTCCTGCCGGTTCTGCTGACCAATGTGCTCGGCTCCGGCGAGGGCTGGCGTGGCTGGATCACCGACAAGGTCAACCGGTACATCGTCAACAGCCAGAACGCGGTGTACGCGATCATCCTGTTCTTTCTCATTATCGCCTTTTCGTACTTCTACAACTCGATTGCATTCGATCCGATTCGTCAGGCCGACCAGATCCGCAAGCAGGGTGGGTTCATCCCCGGTATCCGTCCCGGGGCCCAGACCGAGCGCTACCTCGGCAAGGTCGTCAACCGAATCACGTTGCCGGGTGCCGTCTTCACCGCCATCATCGCCCTCATGCCGTATGCCCTGCTGTGGGTGTTCGGCGTCAAGAACTTTCCGTTCGCGGGAACGACAGTGCTCATTGCGGTCGGCGTTGCACTCGAGCTGATGCGTCAGATCGACAGTCAGCTCACTCTCCGCAACTACGAGGGTTTCCTCAAGTAGCCAGCGATGATCCCAGGCGCGCGGCTGATCATCCTCGGCAGGCAGGGGGCCGGCAAGGGCACGCAGTGCGTTCGCCTGTCACGGCATTTCGTAGTTCCCCACATCTCCACCGGTGACATGTTGCGCGCAGCCGTTCGGGAAAAGACCGAACTCGGCGTGGCCGCCAAGATCGTCATGGATTCAGGCGGTCTGGTCGGTGACGTGATCATGGTCGGCATCGTCGACGAGCGTCTCGGTCGCGACGACGCCCGTTCTCGCGGCTACATCCTGGACGGGTTCCCACGTACCGTTCCGCAGGCGATCGCCCTCGACAAGATCACTCGAAGCCGTCCACTGACAGCGGTGATCGACCTCGATGTACCTCGCGATCTCGTCCTCGATCGTCTGTCCGCTCGACGGGTCTGCCGCGACTGTGGAACGAACTACATGGCCAAGGGCAGCGAGCGCCAGCCGTGGATCTGCGACGTCTGCGGTGGCGACGTGATGCACCGCGACGACGACACGCCCGAGGCGATCAACCATCGCCTCGACCTGTACGAGGAGCAGACCTCGCCACTGATCGAGTTCTACGGCGACACGAACCGTTTGACCGTCGTAGACGGTGTGGCCACACCGGACGAGGTCTTCGTCCGGATGACCGACGCTGTCGAGAAGAGCCGTGGGCGCTGATGGGCCGTGGACGCGGACAGCCGATTGCCCGTCGGACATCGGACGAGTTGCGTACCATGCGCGCTGCCGGGCGCGTGGTTGCCGAGATGCACGAGGCAATCCGTTCGTCGACCCGGCCCGGCGTGACCACCGGAGCGCTGGACATCATCGCCCGAGAGGTGCTGCGTCGTCGCAACGCAAGGTCGAACTTCCTCGGATACCACGGCTATCCGGCAGTCATCTGCGCTTCCGTCAACGACGAGGTCGTGCATGGCATCCCCGGCGACCGCGTCCTCGAGGACGGCGATCTGCTTTCGGTCGATTGCGGCGCGATCATCGACGGTTGGCACGGTGACGCCGCATTCTCGATCGAGGTGGGTACGTCCACCCCCTCGACACAGCGCCTGATCGACACCGCTGACGCAGCGTTGGCCGCAGCGATTGCGGCGATGGTGCCGGGGGGACACCTCGGCGACATTGGGTCGGCAATCGACGCAATCGTGACTGCTGGCGGATACGGCAGCCCGCGTGACTACTGCGGACACGGCATCGGCAGGGCGATGCACGAGGATCCGGACGTCGAGAACCGGGGCAAGCGCGGCAAGGGGCCCGGTCTGGCCGCCCGCGTGGTGCTCGCCATCGAGCCGATGTTGATCGGCGGCGGACGCGATGGCGTTCGCGAGTTGGACGACGGATGGACCGTCGTGACCGCCGACGGTTCGTTCGCAGCCCACGTCGAGCACACCGTTGTCGTCACTGAAAACGGCCCCGAGATCCTGACGTCCTGAAGATCGTCGGAGGGTTTGCGCACCGGAGGGTTTGCGCGCCCCCCGGGTGTGCAGCAAAGCCTCCGCAGGTTGGGATTCTGGCCGACTTCGCCCCGCAAAGATCCCTGTCCGGACGACGCAGCTTTGCTAGGTTTTCCTCGCGCTGGAAATGAGCGGATCTCTCGGTCGAGGGCTTTGCGTTCGGTTTCGCGGGCGATAGTATTGCACCTCGGCCCTATCGGCTCTGCGCGCACGCACAGGGCAATCTCGGGCCGTTTCGTCCGTCGCTGTTGAGGAGCCTGTTCTGCCCAAGCCCAAAGAAGACGCCATCGTTCTCGAAGGCACCATTGTCGAGTCGTTGCCGAACGCGATGTTCCGCGTCGAACTCGAAAATAGCCACAAGGTGTTGGCGCACATCTCCGGAAAGATGCGGATGCACTACATCCGCATCCTGCCCGGCGACAAGGTTCAGGTAGAACTCACTCCGTACGACCTCACCCGGGGCCGCATCACCTACCGCTACAAGTGAGTAGCGCTGCTTCACGTCGAAGCCCAAGAGCCAGAAAGCACAGGGTCCAATGAAGGTCCGTCCGAGTGTCAAGAAAATTTGCGAGAAGTGCAAAGTCATCCGCCGGCACGGCCGCGTCATGGTGATCTGCGAGAACCCCCGTCACAAGCAGCGCCAGGGCTGAAGAAGAGGATCACAAGAACATGGCTCGAATTTCCGGTGTCGACATTCCCCGCGAGAAGCGGCTGGAAATCGCACTCACATACATCTTCGGTATCGGCAAGCCGACATCGCAGAAGATCTGCGCCGATGCAGGCCTCGACCCGAACACTCGTGTTCGCAGCCTGACCGAGGACGAGATCAACCGCATTCGCGTCGAGGTCGAGAAGCTGACCGTCGAAGGTGACCTGCGCCGCGAAGTGCAGCAGGACATCAAGCGCAAGATCGAGATCGGCTGCCTGCAGGGCATCCGCCACCGTAAGGGCCTGCCCGTGCGCGGCCAGCGCACCCACACCAACGCTCGCACCCGCAAGGGTCCGAAGAAGACCGTTGCCAACAAGAAGAAGGCCGTGAGGAAGTAGCGATGGCAAAGCCAAAGCCAGGTGGACGACGTCCACGCAAGCGCGAACGCAAGAACGTCACCGTGGGCATCGTCCACATCAAGAGCTCGTTCAACAACACCATCGTCAGCGTCACCGACACTGCCGGCAACGTCATCTCGTGGGCTTCCTCGGGCGGCGTCGGCTTCAAGGGCTCCCGCAAGAGCACTCCGTTCGCCGCCCAGATGGCCGCCGACAAGGCAGCCCGGGCAGCAATGGAGCACGGCCTGCGTCGCGTCGAAGTGCAGGTCAAGGGCCCGGGCTCGGGTCGTGACACCGCAGTTCGGTCCATTCAGAACACTGGCCTCGAAGTCACGTCGATCAAAGACGTCACTCCGTTGGCACACAACGGCTGCAGCCAGCCAAAGCGCAAGAGGAACTAAGCCATGGCTCGTTACACCGGACCGAAGGTGCGCATCTCGCGTCGCCTTGCCACCAACATCTTCGAGAACGAAAAGGGTCGCAAGGCCCTCGAGCGTCGCCCGTTCCCACCGGGCCAGCACGGTCGGACCCGTCGTCGCAACGCCGGCAGCGAGTACCTGGCCCAACTGCAGGAGAAGCAGAAGGCGAAGTACATCTACGGCGTTCTCGAGCGCCAGTTCCGCCGCATGTACGAAGAGGCAAACCGTCTCCAGGGGCCGACCGGCGAGAACCTGCTGCGTCTGCTCGAGACCCGTCTCGACAACATCGTCTTCCGCGCCGGATGGGCCGAGACCCGTCCGCAGGCTCGCCAGTTCGTGAGCCACGGCAAGATCCTGGTCAATGGCAAGCGAGTGGACATCGCCAGCTACCGCGTCGTCAAGGGTGACGTCGTCAGCCTGCACCCCAAGGCCCGCGCGATGATCGTGGTCCAGCACAACATCGACGTTCTCGACCGCAAGATGGTTGGTTGGCTCGAAACCGGCGACGAGGGCAGGCAGGTCACCGTTCGCGATCTTCCCCAGCGCGAGCACATCGATGTTCCCGTTCGTGAGCAGCTCATCGTCGAGCTCTACTCCAAGTAAAGAGGCACGTACATGCTCGTCATCCAACGCCCAACCGTCGAGGCATTCGGCGAAGAAGCAAACAACCGCCAGCGCTTCGCCGTCGGCCCACTCGAACCCGGCTTCGGCCACACGATCGGTAACTCGCTGCGGCGCGTGCTGCTCTCGTCGATTCCCGGCGCGGCCATCACGGCTGTCCGCTTCGACGATGCGCTCCACGAGTTCGACACGATCTCCGGCATCAGCGAGGACATCACGGACATCATCCTCAACCTGAAGGACATCGTCCTGACCAGCTTGAGCGACGAAGCCGTGATCATCCGCCTCGATGTCCGCGGTCCCGCCGAGATCACCGCCGGCGACATCAAGTGCCCTGCCGACGTCGAGATCCTCAACCCCGAGCTGCACATCGCGTCGTTGAACGCGAAGGGCCGCCTGGCAGTCGACCTCACCGTCGAGCGTGGTCGTGGTTACCTCAGCAGCCATCGTGAGAACGAGAGCCGCACGATCGGGGTCATCCCGATCGACGCGATCTTCTCGCCAATCAGGCGAGTCATGTTCGAGATCGAGCCGACCCGTGTCGAGCAGAGCACGAACTACGATCGGCTGCTGCTCGACATCGAGACCGACGGTTCCATCGCACCTCGCGACGCGCTGGCTTCGGCCGGAGCGACGCTTCGTTCGCTGGTCGATCTCGTTGCCAGCCTCAGTGACGAGCCGCAGGGCCTCGAGCTCGGCGAAGTCGCTGCGAGCAGCGCCACCTCGCCCGATCTCGACCTCCCGATCGAGGATCTCGATCTGTCGGAGCGTCCACGGAACTGCCTCAAGCGGGCCCAGATCAACTCGATCGGCGAGTTGCTGACCAAGAACGAAGACGACCTTCTGAACATCACCAACTTCGGGCAGAAGAGCCTGGACGAGGTCAAGCAGAAGCTCGACGAGCGCGGCTTGACGCTGCGCGGCTGATTCAGAACTCTCACGGACCGGAACCAACATGCCCGCTACACCACGCAGAGCCCGCAACTTCGGCGGCAGCTCACAGCACCAGAGATTGATGATGGCCAACCTGACCGCGTCGTTGATCGCCGCTGAAGGAATCACGACCACCGAGGCCAAGGCGAAGGCCCTGCGCCCCATCGCCGAGAAGCTGATCACCAAGGCCAAGAAGGCTGGTGACGATGCCGACCCGATGCGCATCCACCGCATTCGCCAGATTCAGGGCTACCTGGGTGACCGCGAGATGACGGCCAAGTTGGTTTCCGAGGTGGCGCCCCGCTATGTCGATCGCAACGGTGGCTACCTGCGGATCCTCAAGCTCGGGCCGCGCCAGGGCGACAAGGCCCAGATGGCCCGCATCGAACTGGTCTGACCTGAACATCGAAGTACGGAACACAGCAGATGCACAGACTGCAGATGCACCGATAGCAGTCCGGAACGAACCCGTCGCATTGCGGCGGGTTCGTTTCGTTGTCGCCTACGACGGTGCCCAGTTCCACGGCTTTGCCGCGAATGTGGACACGCGTACCGTCGCCGGTGTACTGAACGAAACACTGAGCACGATCACCCGTACGCACGTCGAGATCGCCGGTGCCGGCCGCACGGATCGCGGCGTGCACGGCTGGGGACAGGTGATCAGTTGTGATCTGCCGAGCGTGATGGACGGTCGATCAACCGATCTGGACAACCTCGTCCGGCGGGTCAACAGCATGTGTGGGCCGCATGTCGTGATCCGCAGCGCAACCTGGCAGTCCGCCGAGTTCCACGCCCGTTTCAGCGCGCAATGGCGCCACTACCGGTACACGGTGCTCAACTCGTCTGCCCCGAATCCGTTGATGGCACCCTTTGCCTGGCATGTGTTCCGCCCGCTGTCGTTGCCGTCGATGCAGTTGGCGTGCGATCCGCTGATCGGCGAGCACGACTTCAGTTCGTTCTGTCGTAGACCTCAGCGCGCCGATGACCAACCGGAGCCGTCGATGAGTCGCCGGGTGATGCTGGCCCGGTGGACTGATGTCACCGAGCAGATGGAGTCGCTGACCGACCAACGCGTGTTGCGTTTCGAGATCCGCGCCAACGCGTTCTGCCATCAGATGGTTCGTTCGATCGTCGGTACGATGATCCAAGTCGGGATCGGCAACTGCCACGCCGGTGACATTCGCGGCATCCTCCGCTCCGGTGACCGGCGCGCTGCGCCGAATCTTGCGCCGGCTCACGGACTGAGTCTCTGGGAAGTCGGTTACTGACCGGCCTGTCCGGCTACTTCGGTCGGCGCAGGGAGGAATGCTTGAAGAACGTGCGCAGCCCCCAGCAGCCGTAGCCGATGAACATCACACCGAGCAGTCCGCCGAGAACGCGTCCGGTCATCACATCCGAAGCGAGAACGGAGAGCATGCTCGCAGGCTACCCTCAGGTCGATCGCCGCAGATTTCGCGCTCGACTGATTGTCGATTGCCGCGCGGCACCCCTATCCTTGTCACGTTCCTGGCCTTGTTGACCAAGCAGGCGGCAGCCGTTCGGCGCCCACGATGGAGCCGATCCGTAGAAAGCTCGATGATGCGTACGTACACACCCAAAGCAAGTGAAATCACCCGCGCCTGGCACGTTATCGATGCCGAAGGTCTCGTTCTCGGGCGTATGTGCACCGAAGCAGCACGGGTGCTGCGCGGGAAGCACAAGCCGACGTTCGCCCCGCACATCGACTCCGGTGATCATGTGATCATCATCAACGCAGCCAAGGTCGTCTTGACGTCGGACAAGGCTACGAAGAAGGAGGTGTACCACCACACGGGTTACCCCGGTGGTATCAAGAGCGAGACGTACTCCAACCTCCTCGGCCGCAAGCCGGAAGAGGCAGTGCGCAACAGCGTTCGCGGCATGCTTCCCCACGGTCCGCTCGGCCGTCAGATGATCACCAAGTTGAAGGTGTACGCCGGTGCCGAGCACCCGCACACCGCGCAGAGTCCTGTTGTGTTGGATCTTTCAGCGGCCAAAGCCCGCTGAGCATTCGGAGATATGTGAATCATGGCCACCAAGCCGCTTACCCAAACCACCGGTCGCCGCAAGGAATCGGTCGCTCGCGTCCGTCTTCGTCCTGGCACGGGAATCGTGACCGTGAACGGTCGCTCGTTCGAGAACTACTTCCCGACGGCGATGGCACGGATGATCGTCAGTGAGCCGCTTCGATTGACCACGACCGAAGAGGTCTACGATATCGACGCGACCATCTTCGGTGGCGGCATCAGTGGCCAGGCCGGCGCGCTGCGGATGGGTATCGCTCGTTCGCTGATCGAGCTCGATCCGGAACTGCGCGCTTCACTGAAGAAGGCCGGCCTGCTCACCCGCGACAGCCGTCGCAAGGAAAGCAAAAAGTACGGTCTCAAGAAGGCCCGCAAGGCACCGCAGTACACCAAGCGTTGATTCGCTCGATGGTGTCAGGCGTCTGATCGCCAGAGTCGACGCGGATGTTGCGCTTCGGTACCGATGGTGTGCGCGGAGTCGCGCTCACGGAACTGACGACTGCATACGTGGAAGTGCTCGGCTCGGCCGCCGCGCGTGTGCTCGGCACGGGGACGTGGTTGGTCGGGCGCGACACGCGTGAGTCGGGTCCAGCACTGCAGGCCGCGTTCGCGCGTGGGCTGACTGTCGGTGGTTCGACCGTCATCGACTGCGGCGATGTGCCCACGCCGGCGTTGGCGCATGCGTCGTTCGTCAGGCGCATGCCAGCGGCGATGATCACGGCATCGCACAACCTATTCACCGACAACGGCGTCAAGATCTTCGCCGCTGGCGGGTCGAAGCTGAGTGATGACATCGAAGACCGAATCGAGCGCGAGCTCGATGCCATCCTCGGAGCCGACGACGCGGTGGTTGCCTGGCGAGCTGTGTCGATCGCATCGACGGACGGGTCCGATGTGCTCGACAAGTACGTCGACCACATCGTCGGCCTGTTTGCGACGGATGAACTATCCGGTCTCAGGGTGGTGCTCGATTGCGCCAACGGGGCGATGAGCGTCGCCGCGCCGATCGCGCTGCGTGCTCTCGGCGCCGATGTCACCGTGATCAATGCGTCGCCCGACGGCACCAACATCAATGCCCGGTGTGGGGCAACCCACACCGGCTCCCTGGCTGCCGCAGTGGTTGCAGCAGGGTTCGACGCCGGATTGGCTTTCGACGGCGACGGCGACCGCGTGATCGCTATCGACGAGACCGGCGCAGTCGTCGACGGAGACCGGTTGATCGCCCTCG
The DNA here is from genome assembly GCA_043747685.1 of Actinomycetota bacterium. GTDB lineage: Bacteria > Actinomycetota > Acidimicrobiia > Acidimicrobiales > Ilumatobacteraceae > JANXUF01. The sequence continues at coordinate 5,758 of JAYTOR010000043.1, read as the reverse complement.
GTGCGCTGCAACTCCGCAGCGAAGGCGCGTTGACCGGCAACACCGTTGTCGTCACGGTGATGAGCAACCTCGGCTTCCATCACGCAATGCGCGAGGCGGGTGTCGATGTGGTCACGACTTCGGTCGGGGACAGGAATGTGCTCGAGGCGCTGGATTTTGGCGGCTACGCAATCGGCGGCGAGCAGAGCGGTCACGTCATCTACCGTCACAGTGCGACGACGGGCGACGGTCTGCTGGCCGGTCTGAAGCTGCTGCAACGGGTGCGTTCTTCGGGTCGGACCCTGGCCGATCTGGCCGGGTCGGTGATGAACACCTATCCGCAGATCCTCGTCAACATTCGTGTCGCCGAACGGCATCCGGACATCGCTGACGAGTTGGCCGACGAGATCGCCGTTGTGACGAACACGCTCGGTGACGATGGCCGCGTCCTTGTTCGCCCGAGCGGAACCGAGCCGCTGGTCAGGGTGATGGTCGAAGCGGCCTCCGATGTCCAGGCAGCGGAATTGGCCGAGGGCCTGGCCGACATCGTGCGTACCCGATACACCTGATTCCCGCCGGGCCCGGGTGGCGGGTGCGGTGACCTAGGCCTGCGGTTCGAGGTACTGGGGTGGGCAGTAGCCTCGGTGCCATGTGCGGGATCATTGCCATCCACAGTCGACCTTCCACGCGTCGGGCCCCGACAGCCGCCGAGGTACTGCACGGTCTTGATCGAGCGCTGGCAGCAGCCCCCGACATCGCGAGGGTCGGCGACGAGGTGGCCGCGACCGACATCCTGCTCAGGGGCGTTCCCGGCATGCACGCGCTGATCGGCAACTATGAACTGACCGCAGGGATCACGGCTCGGCTCGATCAACTCGATGCAACGATTGCCGAGAACGAGACGATGCTCGAGAACAGTTCGTCGCTGACGCCAGATGGGGTGGAGCAGGCCAACGCCACGCTCGTGCGCCTACGCGACGGCGTGTGGTCGATCCGCAACGACCGTCTGCGCGCTGCTCGGATGGTCGGCGAACTGGCCGGTCGATACGCCGGTTCCGCCGCTCTGGCCGGCTACTTCGCGATCCAGCAGGCGCTGTCGGCACTCGACCGGCTCGAGGTGCGTGGTCGGGATTCCGCTGGGGTGCATGCCTATGTGTGGGATCACGGGCTGTCTGTGGATGATCCAGCTGTGCATTCGATGTTGGCCGGTCGCACCGACAACCCGCTCTTCGTCGGCGGTTCGGTTCGCATCGCCGGGCGCTGCCTGAGCTTCGCCTACAAGGCTGCGATCGAGATCGGCGAGCTCGGCGACAACACTCGACATCTCCGTCGGTCGATCATCGCCGACGACCTGCTGCGGCTCGCGCTGTCGGCGCCGGGGGCTCGGCTGAGCCTGCTCGGTCACACGCGATGGGCCAGCGTCGGCATCATCAGCGAGGCCAATTGTCACCCGCTCAACAGCGACCAGTTCGAGAGCTCGTACGACGCCGGACCGTACGTGGTCGGTGCGTTGAACGGCGACGTCGACAACCACGCCGATCTGAAGATCGAACACAACCTGCGCATCGCCGGCCCCATCACCACTGACGCCAAGGTCATTCCGTCGATCGTGTCGAAACTGTCCCTCGAGACCGGGGGCGATCTGGCCGAAGCCTTCCGCCGAACGGTTGCCAGCTTCGAGGGCAGCGTGGCCATCGGCGCTGCGTCGGCGGACCGGCCCGACCAACTTCTGCTGGCAATCCACGGCAGCGGCCAGGCGTTGTACGTCGGTTTCGCCGAGGACGCGTTCATCGTCGCCAGTGAGCCGTACGGCTTGGTCGAAGACACCAGTCACTATGTCCGCATCGACGGCGAGACGCCCGCCAATCCGGACAACCCGAACAGTCGCGGCCAGATTTTCGTGCTGTCTGCGGCGGATGCAGGTCAGCTCGAAGGCGTCCGCAGGATTGCCTACGACGGCACCGAGCTGCCGTTGACCGAACGCGACATCGTCACCGCCGAAGTGACGACGCGTGACATCGACCTCGGCGATTCGCCGCACTTCCTGCTCAAAGAGATCCACGAGGCGCCCAACAGCTTCCGCAAGACGTTGCGCGGCAAGATCGTCGAGCGCGACGGCTTGCTCCGGGCAACGGTCGGCGAACGTGCGCTGCCGCCGCTGATCATGGAGAGGCTCGGGAACGGCACGATCCGCCGCGTTCTGGTCATCGGCCAGGGCACAGCAGCCGTTGCCGGTCGGAGCGTGGCGCTGACCCTCGATTCACTGATCGAGGGCGAACTGGACGTCGAACCCGTGGTGGCCACCGAACTCAGCGGCTTCGGGATGCGTCTCGACATGAGCGACACACTGGTGATCGCGGTCAGCCAGAGCGGCACGACCACCGACACCAACCGCACCGTCGATCTCGTCCGGGGGCGGGGTGCACAGGTGATCGGAATCGTCAACCGTCGGAACAGTGATCTCACCGACAGAGCCGACGGCGTGATGTACACATCTGACGGGCGCGACGTCGAGATGAGCGTTGCCTCGACGAAGGCCTTCTATGCGCAGGTCGCAGCGGGAACGTTGTTGGCCTGCGCGATCAGTGAAGCGGCCGGTCTGGGCTCGGAAAAGCGTCGCCACGATCTGCTCTCGTCGCTACGCGAAGTACCGGAAGCGATGCTCGAGGTGCTCCAGCTGCGTGACCACATCGGGGATGCAGCCCGACGCTACGCGCCGCAACGCCGGTACTGGACAGTGGTCGGCAACGGCGTCAACGCTATTGCCGCGCAAGAGGTGCGGATCAAGCTCAGTGAGCTCTGCTACAAGAGCATTGCCTGTGACTTCACCGAGGACAAGAAGCACATCGACCTGTCCTGCGAGCCGTTGATCCTCGTCTGCGCTGCTGGATTGATCGGCGGAACCGCCGATGACGTGGCCAAAGAGGTCGCCATCTTCCGGGCCCACAAGGCCTTGCCGATCGTGATCGCATCGGTCGGGGAAACCCGTTTCTCGGCCGCAGCCCACCTGATCAGCGTCCCATCCGTCGACCCGGCGCTGGCGTTCATCATGTCGGCGATGGTCGGGCACCTGTTCGGGTACGAGGCAGCGCTGGCGATCGATGCGTCAGCGCGCCCGTTGCGCGAGGCCCGCGAGTTGATCGAGCGCGTGGTCGGCACGACCGACGTCGGCGACGACGTCGTTCGCCTGGTCATCGCCGAACTCGGCCCGATCGCCGAGCGGTTCATGGTCGGCTTGCGCAGCAACCTGTATGACGGTCAGTTGGAAGCGTCCACGGCAGTGCGCTTGACCTCGATGCTCCGCAGCGCGCTGAGCCCGGCTCCGCTCGAGGCGTATCAGTTCGACACTGGCAAGTTGGGCACGCCGAGCCTGCTGATCGACGACCTCACCGCTGCGCTGACGCATGCGATCGAGGAACTGACCCGGCCGATCGATGCGATCAAGCACCAGGCCAAGACCGTCACGGTCGGCATCAGCCGCAACGACGAAGGCGTCCTCGACCGGGCCCTTGTTCAGTCGGTGTTGTCTGCCGGCGTCGGACGCGACCGCCTCAGTTACAAATCGCTCAAGGTCCTCGCCGATCTGGATCCCGCCGTCGCCGACGTTGTTGGTTTCACCAGGTATCTGATCGACGGCGATCCCGAATCGCCCGATGCAACCATCTCCATCATCGATCGCGGCGGTCTGTCCCGGGACGTGCCGTCACGGGTCGAGCGCAACAGCTCGCTCCTCGGGACCAAGCGCAGGGTCGCCGCCGAACGCGAGGTGCTGGTGGCCAGGGGGCGCAGTGACGGCCGGACGGTCATCTTCGTGCCGGAAGTGAAAGCGAACGAGACCACCGGCATCACGTTGCTGCACGTTCGCTTTCACGATCATCTGTCCCCAGCGTTGATGCGTGGCGTGCTGCAGGGTTATGACCGTCGGTACAACCGCCTCGTCGACTGGGTGGCCGAGACCGAAGGCGGATTCCGCGAGGATCGACTCGGCGAGGTGTCGGTCGCCGACTTGCTGATCCTGCCGATCAGCGAGATGGCCGACCATTGGCGCGGCTGACCATCGCAGCCCGGACGTCGCCCAGATGATCGGGATCGGTGTCGATGCCGTCGAGATCGAACGTTTCCGTCGATCTCTGGAACGGACGCCGTCGATGCGGACTCGGTTGTTCACCGCCGAAGAGTTGGCGTACGTGGCTCCCAAGTCAGATCCGGTGCCCTCGCTCGCGGCCCGGTTCGCGACCCGAGAAGCCGTGATGAAAGCGCTCGGAGTCGGTCTCGGAGCATTCGGCTTCCACGACGTGTGGGTGACGCGTGCACCGTCGGGTGCCCCGTCGTTGAACGTCACCGGCGCTGCAGCCGAGCTGGCGGCAGCGGCCGGTGTGCGGCGTTGGCACCTTTCGATCACCCACAGCGACCTGATCGCAATTGCCTACGTGATCGCCGAGTAGCGGTCAAACCAGCACACGGTTCGTCACTTGTCCCACGTCGGTAGCCTGTGGCGAATGCCGGCCGATCACGTGATCATCGATCGATACGAGGCCATCTCCGAGATGTCGGCCGATCGACTTGCAGCGGTGCTGAGCGAGATGCCCTACGTCGTCGGACGGTTGACCGGCTCGACATCGAAGCGCAAACTCGCGACCGACATTGCCGACGACACTGCTCTGCTGATATCGGCACAAATGGTCAGCCCGCAGGCCTTGCAACTGATGTCCGTAGCCATGGCCTACGGGGGCTCGATGAGCGAGGCCGAGGTGGCGAGCGAATCGGAACCGCTGACGACCGAGCGACGCGGGCAGCTGTTGCACGAGCTCGCCGATCGGCTGATCATCGATCCGACCCGTGGCTACCTCGTCCTGCGCCCCGGCTTCGAACGGATCCTGTTCCCAACGGGATTGTCGCTGCGCGACGCGATCCGTGAAGGTTGGATATCGGCGGAGACGGTGGTCGATCAACTGAAGCTGCACGGAGTGCAGAAGCCACCGACAGGTCGACAGGATCGTCTCGACGCATTTTTGGCCGTCATCGCCGATTCGAGGTCGTTGCGCGGCAGGATGGACCGGCTCAGTGAGCGGGCCCAGGCGGTCTTGCATCGACTGCTCGCCGCTGGACTCCAGGGTTGTTCGATCAACGACTTCGGAGTCAGCGGCTTTCAGGTCAGTTCGTTCCTGCGCTTTGGGCAGGCGATGAAACCCGACCCGGCCGTCGAGGCGCTGGCCGAGCTCACTCGGTTCGGCCTGATCTACCTGAACGAATACGAAAACGAGATCTCGCTGTGGCGCGAAGTGTTCCATTCCGTGAACGGACGGCTGTATGACAGGTGGCCCGAATCGTTCTTCGGTTCACCCATCGTGGTTGGCGAGGAGGGTGCTCGTCCACCCGCGTGTACGGGCGTCTTCGGCGCCGTCCTGCGTGTGATCGGGAATGATCCGCTGATCGGCCTGAAGTCCGGCGGGATCGGCGTCAAGACATATCGCAGCATTGCCAAACGAATCAATCAGAGTGAGTCCGCCGTCGTCATCGCGATCACCGTTGGTCGTCAGCTCGGTCTGATCGAGGAACAGATGCACGTGGTCGGGCGTGGCCGCAACGGCGCGATCGAGCACCGGTTTGCCTTGGTGCCCGACGCATATGCCTTGTTCGCTGCTCGCCCGATCCACGAGGAGTGGCGGCAGATGGTGATGGTCTGGCTGGGCGAGGCCTTCGAAGGCAACGACGTGCTGTTCGGTGAGATGTGTCGCCAGATCCTTGCCGATCTGGTCGCGCTCCCCGTCGACGGCGC
>JAYTOR010000042.1:0-34291 GCA_043747685.1 Actinomycetota bacterium | reverse complement strand
AAGTTGACGAGTGCTGCCGCCAATCCACGCCTCATCCCGTTCGCCCGCTTCGACATCAGCGGGGTCGAGAACATCCCCAAGCGCGGTGCGGCAATCGTCGTTGCCAATCATCGTTCCTATTTCGACGCGCTGACCGTCGCCATGGTCATCGGTAAGTCCGGCCGCGCCGCCCGCTTCCTCGGGAAGAAGGAAGTCTTCGACGTGCCGATCATCGGCCAGTTGGCGAAGGCCATGGGCGGAATTTGCGTCGAACGCGCATCCGGGTCCGACGAACCGCTGAAGGCAGCCGCTGAAGCACTCGAGGCCGGCGATCTCGTGGTCCTGATGCCGCAAGGGACAATCCCACGTGGTGCTGGTTTCTACGATCCTGAGCTCAAAGGTCGGTGGGGTGCTGCGAAACTCGCGCAGATGACCGGTGCCCCTGTCATTCCGATCGGGCTGTGGGGAACCGAGGAGGTCTGGCCGCGATCGGCACGGCTGCCGAACGTCATGAACATCACCAGGCCGCCGAAGGTCACGGTCCGGGTCGGGTCACCGGTCGAGTTGAAGCACCGCAATCCGGATGCCGACACGACGGCGATCATGAAGGCGATCATGGAGCTCTTGCCTGCTGAGTCGCGCAAGAAGATCACGCCCACCGCTGAACAGATCGCCAGAGCCAACCCCTCCGGCGCTCAGAAGAAGAACACCGTCGAAGCCGAAGCGGTCCGGCGGCCCGGCAGGGACTGATCTGGCGCCCCGAGAACGTCGAACGCCTCGATGATCGCGTCGTCATAGGCGTCGCCGCCGAGCGAGCGGATTCGGTCACGGGTCTGCACGCTCAACTCGATCGTCGTCGAGTCCGTATACCGAGACGATACCTTCGGTCGTTTCTCGCGCTGCCCGCAACGGCGCTGGAGACTCCGCAAGCTTCGTTCGTTGCCGACCTCGTCAGCCGCCGAACGTTTCCCCGTCGAAACGGTCCAATGTGGCAAACGCCGACACTGGCCGACGCTTGAGTTTCGTTGCCTGATGGACGGGGTGGCCGATGACGATCGTTGCCGCCAGCGCGTGTCCGGACGGCAGTCCGAGGGCTGCACCACCGTGCGACTCGACCCTCGAGAGGAAGGTCGTCATCACACCGCCGAGACCGTGCGCACGTGCGCTCAGCAGAATACTCCAGCAGAACGGGTAGACGGAGCCGCCTGCGGTCACCGGCGGGCGCACGGGATTGCCGTAGTCCATCATCGCCACCTTGGCGAGATCGGCGGCGATCGCCAGGACGATCGGCGCCTTCTCGATCTGTTCGACGAGGGGGAACGGTGTCTCCGGACCGGTCTCGTGCTGAGGCTGGAAGCTGTCGGGGTCGAGCGCGTTGAACGGCGTGCGACCAGTCGCGCCGATGGCGAAATAGTCCTGCATCACGCCGCGCATCAGCGAGCTGATGGTGCGGCGCAGATCGGGGTTCTGGATGACAGCGACCTTCCACGGTTGACGGTTACCGCCTGACGGCGCGTAGCGGGCGTCGTCCAGAATCTCGGCCAGGACAGCAGCGTCGACGGGCTCGTCGGTGAAGGACCTCACGGCCCCGGTGGTGCGTATCGCCTCACGAATCTCCATCGGCGCAACCTATCCAAATCAATGCGGTCGGAGAGTGAGGTGGTTCAGCCGGCTTGCTCGGCGGCGACCTTGGCGCGGACGATGTTCAGCGCAGACCCGGCTTTGAACCACTCGATCTGCTCGGGACTGAACGTCTGCAGGCCTTCGAAGTCGAGCGTGGTGCCGTCCGGCTTGACGATCTGGCAGCGCACGTTGACCCCAGGCGTCAGGTGGGCGAGGCCGAGGACGTTGATGCGGTCGTCCTGCTCGATCAGGTCGTAGGTCGCCGGGTCGGCGAACGTCAGCGGGATCAGGCCCTGCTTCTTGAGGTTGGTCTCGTGGATCCGGGCGAAGCTGCGGGCGAAGATTGCCACACCGCCGCGGAACCGCGGCTCCATTGCCGCATGCTCGCGGGACGAACCCTCCCCATAGTTGCGGTCACCGATGGCGGTCCACTGGATGCCCTGCTGCGAGTAGTGCTTGGCGATGTCAGGGAAGCTGCGGGTCTCGCCGTCGACGGTGTCCTTGCCCTGGCCGACCTCGCCGGTGAAGGCGTTGACGACACCGATGAACAGGTTGCCGGAGATGTTCTCCAGGTGGCCGCGGTACGTCAGCCACTTGCCGGCTGCGGAGATGTGGTCCGTGGTGCACTTGCCCTTCGCCTTCACCAGCACCGGCAGGCCGAGGTAGTCGTTGCCGTCCCACGCTGGGAACGGCTGCAGCAGTTGCAAGCGGGACGAAGTCGGGGAGACGACGACGTCGATGCCGCTGCCGTCCGTCGGCGGGGCGACGAAGGTGTCGACGCCGGGATCGTAACCGTTGGCCGGGAGAACTTCGCCCACCGGCGGATCGAGCAGGATCTCGATTCCCTCGTCATTCGTCAACGTGTCGACGGACGGATCGAAATCGAGTCGACCGGCAAGTGCCATGGCGATGACCGTGTCTGGCGAGGTGACGAAGCTCAGCGTGTTCGCCGAGCCATCGTTGCGCTTCGGGAAGTTGCGGTTGAACGAGTTGACGATCGTGTTGGCGTGGTCGGTGATCTCCTTGGCCCGTTCCCACTGGCCGATGCACGGGCCACAAGCGTTTGCCAGCACGGTGGCGCCGATCGCTTCGAGGTCGGCGAGCAGTCCGTCACGCTCTATCGTCGCCCGGATCTGCTCGGAGCCCGGCGAGACGAGGAGTTCGACCTTGGCCTTCAAGCCTTTGGCTGCGGCCTGGCGGGCGACCGAAGCGGCACGGGTGATGTCTTCGTACGACGAGTTCGTGCACGAGCCGATGAGTGCCGAGGAGATGTCGAGTGGCCATCCGTTGGCGATGGCCTCACCCTTGACCTGGGCACCGACGCGATTGGCGCGGTCCGGGGAATGCGGCCCGTTGATGAGCGGCTTGAGATCGTCGAGGTTGATCTCGACGAGGCGATCGTAGAGCGCGCCCTCGTCAGCTCGCAGGTCGTCGACGACCTTGTCGGCGGCGTCGGCTATCGCTTCGCGACCGGTCGCCTTGAGGTAGGCGGACATGTTGGCGTCGTAGCCGAAGACCGAGCAGGTAGCGCCAATCTCGGCACCCATGTTGCAGATCGTCGCTTTGCCGGTGGCAGAGATCGAGTCGGCCCCAGGACCGAAATACTCGACGATCGCCCCGGTGCCGCCTTCGACGGTCAGGATGCGGGCGACTTCGAGGATGACATCCTTGGGGGACGACCAGCCCGACAGCGTGCCAGTCAGTCTGACGCCGATGACCCTCGGCCAGCGGACGTTGAACGGGAAGCCGGTCATCACGTCGACGGCGTCGGCGCCACCGACACCGATGGCGACCGTGCCGAGTCCACCGCCGTTGGGGGTGTGGCTGTCTGTGCCGATGATCATCCCGCCGGGGAAGGCGTAGTGCTCGAGCACGACTTGGTGGATGATGCCGGAGCCCGGGGCCCAGAAGCCGATGCCGTACTTCGCTGAGACGGACCGCAGGAAGTCGTAGACCTCACGGTTGTCGTCGATGGCCACACCGAGGTCGATCTTGGCACCCTGCTTGGCGAGGATCAGGTGGTCGCAGTGGACGGTCGACGGCACGGCGGTTTCCGGCAAACCGGCTGTCATGAACTGCAGCAACGCCATCTGTGCTGTGGCGTCCTGCATGGCGACGCGGTCGGGATGGAAGTCCGCATAACTTGCACCTCGTTCCATCTCCTGGTTCTCAGGATCCGCGAGATGGTTGATGAGGATCTTCTCGGCGAGACTCAACGGGCGGCCGAGTCGCTTGCGGCCGAGCGCCGCCCGCTCGGTCAGGGTGCTGTAGACCTGCTCGACGAGTTCGATTGGTGTTCCTGCGCTCACGGCCATGACGTCATATCCCTTTGTGGAGTTGCTGATCCGAGTCTGTCATCGTTCGCAGTGTCGCTGCGATCCGGTTGCTCGTCGGCAGGTTTCTATGTATACAACTACAATACAAGTTCCTGGCGACAGATGCAATCGCCGTGTGCTCGCTCGACGGATCGACCGACGCAGAACGCTCGGGTTCTGCCACAATCGAGACGTGCGGTCGATTCGTTATCAAGTGATTGCCGACTCGGTTCGAGAGCGGATCATCACCGGTGACCTGTCCCCTGGCCGTCTGCTGCCGAGTGAAGCGGAGCTGTCGAAGGAATTCTCGGCGTCACGGGTGACGATCCGTCGAGCGCTGGAAGTGTTGCGCGAAGCCGGGCTCGTCGACGCCAGGCAGGGATTCGGCTGGTTCGTGGCCGGTGCGCCGTTTCGCCAATCGCTCGGTGAACTGGCGACGATCGAAGCGCAGATGGCAGCGCTCGGGATCGAGGCGCAACGCCGCATCCTCGAGTTCGCCTTCGTCAGAGCGACCAGCCACGTGCAACAGGTCCTCGGGGTCGAGCAGGTGCTTCGCGTCAAGCGGCTCAACCTTGCCGATGGACAGCCGTTCGCCGTCGTGACCGTCTGGTGTCCTGCCGAGCTCGGCCAGCACCTCAGCCGCCGAGATGTGGAGCGTTCGCCGTTCTACGAGTTGTTGAAGGTCCAGCTACGGGGCGCGACACAGACGATCGGTGCCGACGCAGCTTCTGCTGGCGACGCCGCGCTGTTGGACATCCCGGCAGGATCACCGGTGCTGCGCTGCGAACGCGTCACAACGGACCTTGCAGGTCATCCGGTGCTGATCAGCGAACACATCTTCCCGTCGCTGCGGACAGAGTTCGTGGTCGAACTTCCTCAAGCTGCACCGTCGATCGCGCCGACAGGTCTGCGCCTCGTCGAGTAGCGCCCACGGGTGCACCGAGGCACGCCGCGGTCACGTGCAGACCGGCAATGCCGGAACCGGCGTGACCGCGGTATGGCTCCGCTACCAGGTATCCCAGTGGACGATGTTGTCCATCGGCATCCGTTTTGCCGGCTTGAAATCGGTCCCGATGGTGTAAGCGATCGGGAAGAGTCCTCCCTGGCTGTATTGCTCGAACGGGATGCCGAGGAGATCGGCGACGTCACGTTCGTTTGCCAGGTGCAGGGTCGTCCATGCCGATCCGAGACCGCGCTCGCGCAGCGCCAGCATAAAACTCCACACCGCCGGCAACAGCGAGCCCCACACCGAGGCACCCTGCATGATGCCAGCGTTGTCGTGGCGCCCTTCGATGAGCGGGATCATCAGTACGGGTACCTTGGCGAAATTGTCGGAGAGATACTGCGCAGACGACTTCACGGCGGGCTGCTGGGCGAGGCGCTGGTCGCCCTCCTTGTACGGGCTGGGCATCGAGGAGTAGGCCTCGAAGTTCTTGCTGTACATCGCCGCGATCGCTTCCTTCTTCGCCTGATCCTCGACGAACATCCACTGCCATCCCTGTCGATTCGAACCGGTCGGTGCCTGAAGGGCGATTTCCAGCGCCTCGAGGATCACCTCGTGCTCGACCGGCTTGTCGAAGTCGAGCCGCTTGCGGACACTTCTGGTGGTGGTCAGGACTTCGTCGGCAGACAGATTCAAGCGCATGGCGAAGTGTCGCATGTGTCGCTCGGTGAGGACCAACCGTAGCTTCGATGCACACACCAGATGCAGCCCGGTACGAGGCTTCGATACTGCTGTGATGCGATGCATTCGCCAGACTGTGCGGATGTCCGATCGCGTGCTCATCACCATCAACGACGGCATTGCCGATGTCCGGTTCAATCGGGCGGACAAGCGCAATGCCCTGGACGCCGAACAGTTCCTGGCGATTGCTGCGGCAGGTGAGCGTCTGAAATCAGAGCCTGGTGTCCGGGTCATCGTGCTCTCCGGCGAGGGTGCCTCGTTCTGCGCAGGCCTCGACCTGTCGACAATGGCGGTGATCGCCGATCCGTCGAGCGGCGAGCGCAGCGGGAACCCCGGACAGTTCACCGAGGGCGGGATCACCCACCTCGGCCAGCAGATCTGCTGGGTCTGGCAGGAGCTCGCCGTACCCGTCATTGCCGCCGTACACGGACATGCGCTCGGCGGTGGGCTGCAAATCGCCTTGGGCGCAGACATCCGCTTCGTCCACCCGACAACGCAGATGTCGGTCCGTGAGGTCTACTGGGGTCTCGTTCCGGACATGACGGGCACGTTCACGCTCAGCAAACTCGTCCGAACCGACGTCGCCAAGGAGTTGACGTTCACCGCCAGGGTGTTCTCCGGAACGCAGGCCGGCGAGTACGGCATCGCCACGCATGTCACCGAGACACCGTACGAAGACGCCATCGTGTTGGCGCGTGAAATCGCCGACCGCAGCCCCGGCGCAGTGCGCGCCTCCAAGGAATTGTTCAACCGTATGACGACGGGGGGTGCCGCCGAACAGTTCGCAGCGGAACGTCGATTGATCGGGGCACAGATCGGCACGCCGAACCAGAAGGAAGCAGTGGTCGCCGGTCTCGAGAAACGGTCACCGGTGTTTCAGGACTGACCGTGTTTCAGAACTGACGGTCCGGCGCCGTGAACGCGCCGAACCGGCGGCGAGGCTACTTGCGGGCGAGGAGGACGATGATCCCGAGGACGCTCAGCGCCGTGCCGACGATGGCACAGATCCTGCCGGCGTTGACGATGCCGCGATTGCTGTAACGACCCGGGTTGGCGTCGATTTCTTTCAGTGCGCTGGTCCCCATCACGATCCCGGGGATTCCGGCGAGGATGCCGAAGCAGACGATGCTCAGAATACCGAGCACCAGCACGATCGTGCCACGAGGATGCGGCACGGCTCCGGCTCCAGCGAAGTTGCCGCCGCCGTAGCTCTGATAGCCGGGCGGAGGTGGGGGAGGGGGAGGAGACATCGACATCCTCCACACTTACCACATGACCAGCGGGTTCAACGGCGATGCGCTGGCGTTCTGTTCATGATCTGCTGGTGATCTGCGGAGATCGACGCGCATCGACGGCCGTCGAGGAGTGTCACCTTGATGTTTCGGGACGGGATTCGCATCGTTTCCAGTTCCAGAGACCTGCCGGCGTGCCAAGCCAGTGATGGCTTCGTCGCTCCTCCGTCCCTCCTCGGCATCCAGCGGCCGATTTCAGTGGCGTTCGCAGCCCCGACCTTCTAGGCTGATTCGCTCCGGGCCAACGTCGTCCCGCACCGTGAACACTTTTCGACCCCGATCTACCGGAGCCACGATGCGACCAGACCTTCCCCGCCCGCAAGGGCTGTATGACCCACGCTTCGAACACGACGGCTGCGGCGTTTCGTTCGTTGCCAATATCAAAGGGGTGCAGTCGCGGGCAATCGTGGCGATGGGGATCGGGGCACTGTGCAATCTGGAACATCGTGGTGCCACCGGCGCCGAGGCCAACAGCGGCGACGGTGCCGGCATCCTCATCCAGGTTCCTGACCAGTTCCTCCGAGCCGTGACGTCGTTCGAGCTGCCGGCTGCCGGTGCATATGCCGTCGGTATGGCGTTCTTGCCAGGCGATACAGCGCTCGCCGAACGTGCGGTCGCGTCGATCGAAACGATCGTTGCCGACGAGCAGCTGGCAGTGCTCGGCTGGCGCAAGGTTCCGGTCGACCCGTCCTCGCTCGGCCGCACAGCGCTCGACTCCGTGCCGAGTTTCCGACAGCTGTTCATCGTAGATCCTGTCGGCGCTTGTGGCATCGACCTCGACCGCAAGGTGTTCGTCGCCCGCAAACGTATCGAGCACGAACTCGCTCCGGAACTCGCCACCTACTTCCCGTCACTTTCGGCACGCACTCTGATCTACAAGGGAATGCTCACGACTCCGCAGCTCGCGGACTTCTTCGTCGATCTCAACGACGAGCGGATGGTGTCTGCACTGGCGTTGGTACACAGCCGCTTCAGTACGAACACCTTCCCGAGTTGGCCACTCGCGCACCCGTACCGCTACGTCGCCCACAACGGCGAGATCAACACGGTGCAGGGGAACCGCAACTGGATGCGCACGCGTGAATCGTTGCTACAGAGTGACCTGCTGCCTGGCCTCGAGCGGGCCTTCCCGATCTGCACCCCGGACGGCAGCGACACGGCGACCTTCGACGAGGTCCTCGAACTGCTCCATCTCGCTGGACGGTCGCTCCCGCATGCGATGCTGATGATGATCCCGGAGGCATGGGAGAACCACACCTCGATGGATCCGGTCAAGCGGGCGTTCTACCAGTTTCATTCGTCGTTGATGGAGCCATGGGACGGGCCTGCCAGCGTCTGCTTCACCGATGGCAGCGTCATCGGCGCTGTGCTCGACCGCAACGGCCTGCGGCCGAGCCGGTATTGGGTCACCGATGACGACCTCGTCGTCCTGGCGTCCGAAGTCGGCGTGCTCGATATCGAGCCGTCGAAGGTCATCAAACGTGGTCGCCTGCAGCCCGGCAAGATGTTCCTGATCGACACCGCTGCCGGACGCATCGTCGACGACGACGAGTTCAAACTCGGCCTGGCGACCGAGCAGCCATACGGGCAGTGGATAGCGGAGGGCATGGTCGATCTACGCGATCTACCGCCGCGCGAGCATGTCGTGTTCAGCCACGAGAGCGTGCTGCGCCGCCAGCAGATGTTCGGCTACACCCACGAGGAGTTGAAGATCATCCTGCCGCCGATGGCCAGGTCTGGTATCGAGGCAATCGGCTCGATGGGCACGGACACGCCGATCGCCGTGCTGTCTGACCGTTCCCGTCTGCTCTTCGACTATTTTCAGCAGTTGTTCGCGCAGGTCACCAACCCTCCGCTCGACGCCATCCGTGAGGAGGTCGTCACGGCGGTGTCCTCGTCGGTCGGACCGGAATCGAATCTCCTCGCTCCGGGTCCCGACAGCTGCCGACAGTTGTCGCTGCCGTTCCCGATCATCGACAACGACCAACTCGCGCAGATCATTCACATCTCGGAAGGCCCAGCAGCCGAGCGCTACGCGCAGCTCCGCACGGTCGTCTTCGGCGGTCTCTACCGCGTCTCCGGCGGAGGGTTGGCGCTGAAGCGTTCGCTCGACGCGATCTGCCACGAGGTCAGTCAGGCGATCGAAGAGGGCGCCACCCTTGTCGTACTGTCCGATCGAAACAGTGACCAGTTCAATGCGCCGATCCCGTCGCTGCTGTTGTGCAGTGCCGTGCACCACCACCTGATCCGCCAGAAGCAGCGCACCAAGGTCGGTCTGATCATCGAATGTGGAGACGCCCGAGAGGTCCATCACATGGCGTTGCTGATCGGGTACGGCGCCGGTGCGATCAACCCGTATCTGGCCTTCGAGAGTGTCGAGGACATGATCCGCACCGAGCTCAACGGACTCGGCGGCATGGATCCGCACAAGGCGGTCAAGAACTACATCAAGGCCGCCGGCAAGGGCGTGCTCAAAGTGATGTCGAAGATGGGAGTCTCGACCGTTGCTTCCTACACCGGTGCGCAGATCTTCGAAGCGATCGGCCTCGGCCGGGAACTCGTCGACGAGTACTTCACCGGTACCGTCAGTCGCCTCGGAGGGATCGGGCTCGAGGAGATCGCCGTCGAGGTCGCCTCGCGCCACGCGTTGGCACATCCGGCGAACCCCGAGCAGCGCGCCCATCGCAAGCTCGAACTCGGCGGTGAATACCAGTGGCGTCGTGAGGGCGAATACCATCTGTTCAACCCGGAGACGGTGTTCAAGCTGCAGCATGCGACCCGCGCCAAGCGTTACGACATCTTCAAGCAGTACACCGCCTTGGTCGACGACCAGTCGGCGAAACTGGCGACACTGCGTGGCCTGTTCGCCTTCAAGGACACCGTCGCAGCGGCGATCTCGATCGACGATGTCGAGCCGGTCTCGGAGATCGTCAAGCGCTTCTCGACCGGCGCGATGAGCTACGGCTCGATCAGTGCAGAGGCACATGAGACAATGGCCGTCGCCATGAACCGCATCGGTGGCAAGTCGAACACCGGTGAGGGTGGCGAGGACGTCGAGCGTTTCACACCGGAAGCGAATGGCGATTCGAAGCGCTCGGCGATCAAGCAGGTCGCCTCCGGGCGCTTCGGTGTGACCAGTGAGTATCTCGTCAACGCCGACGATCTGCAGATCAAGATGGCGCAGGGTGCCAAGCCGGGTGAGGGCGGCCAGCTGCCAGGTCACAAGGTCTACCCATGGATCGCCAAGACCCGTCATTCGACGCCGGGCGTCGGCCTGATCAGTCCGCCTCCGCACCACGACATCTACTCGATCGAAGACCTCAAGCAGCTGATCCACGATCTCAAGAACGCCAATCCGACAGCGCGCGTGCACGTCAAACTGGTCTCAGAAATGGGTGTCGGAACCGTCGCCGCCGGTGTCAGCAAGGCGAAAGCGGATGTCGTGCTCATCAGTGGACACGATGGGGGCACTGGTGCCTCACCGTTGACGTCGTTGAAACATGCCGGAGCGCCGTGGGAGTTGGGGCTCGCCGAAACGCAGCAGACGCTGCTGCTCAACGGTCTGCGTGATCGCATCGTGGTGCAGGCAGACGGCCAGCTGAAGACGGGACGCGACGTGATCGTCGCTGCCCTGCTCGGTGCCGAGGAGTTCGGTTTCGCCACTGCTCCACTCGTCGTCAGCGGTTGTGTGATGATGCGCGTCTGCCACCTCGACACTTGCCCGGTCGGTGTCGCCACCCAGAACCCGGAGCTCCGCAAGCGGTTCAGCGGGAAGCCGGAGTTCGTCGTCAACTTCTTCGAGTTCATCGCCGAGGAGGTACGTGAACTGCTCGCCTCGCTCGGCTTTCGCACCCTGCTCGAAGCCGTCGGCCACGTCGAACTGCTCGATGTGCAAGGGGCGATCAACCATTGGAAGGCCAAGGGCCTCGACATTTCGCCGATCCTCGCGCAACCGAATAACCACTACAACCAGACGTTCCACCAGTCGGTCAGCCAGGACCACGGGCTGGACGAAGCACTCGACCGCAAGCTCATCGAGTTGGCGTCGGCCGCATTGGAACACGGCGAGCAGGTGTCGCTCGACCTGCCGATCCGCAACGTCAACCGCACGGTCGGCACGATGCTCGGCAGTGAGTTGACGCGACGTCACGGCGCCGCTGGTCTACCGGACGACACCATCAACATCGAGTTCACCGGCTCGGCGGGGCAGAGCCTCGGGGCCTTCATGCCTCGTGGTATCTCGATCCGCCTGACCGGCGATGCCAACGATTACGTCGGCAAGGGACTGTCAGGTGGCCGTATCGTCGTGCGCCCGAGCACCGAATCACCGATCGTCGCCCATGACAACGTCATCGCCGGCAACGTCATCGCCTACGGTGCCACTGCCGGCCAGATCTTCCTCAGCGGAGTCGTCGGCGAGCGCTTCTGTGTGCGCAACTCCGGTGTGGACGCCGTTGTCGAGGGTGTCGGCGACCACGGCTGCGAATACATGACGGGCGGTCGGGCGGTCGTGCTCGGCCTGACCGGGCGCAACTTCGGTGCCGGCATGAGCGGTGGGGCCGCCTACGTTTTCGACGAGGACGGTTTGTTCGCAGACCGCGTCAACTTCGACATGGTCGCCCTGGAAAAGCTCGAAGGCAACGACGCCGACGGTGTCAAAGCACTGATCGAACAACACCATGAACTGACTGGTTCAGAGCGTGCCGCCGAACTGCTCAGCGACTGGGAAACGAGTGTCACGAGGTTCCACAAAGTCATGCCCATCGACTACGCCAGAGTGCTTGCCGCCTTCGAGCAAGCCGAAGCCGAAGGCCTCGACGAAGACGCCACCCTGGCCCTCGTGATGGGCGGCAAGTGATGAATCGTTTGGCCCCCAAATTTTGCGAAACATGCACGAGGACTCTGTGATGGGCGAGGTGACGGGTTTTCTGCAATGGAGTCGCCAGATGCCGACACGCCGGCCTGTTGCTGTGCGTTTGCGAGACTGGAACGAGGTCTACGAGCCGTTCCCGGCTGAGGCGCTCAACCACCAGGCGGGCCGCTGCATGGATTGCGGGATCCCGTTCTGCAACAACGGCTGCCCGCTCGGCAACCTCATCCCCGACTGGAACGACCTCGTCTACCGCGATCACTGGCGGGATGCCATCGACCGACTGCATGCGACGAACAACTTCCCGGAGTTCACCGGTCGGCTGTGCCCAGCGCCGTGTGAGACGGCGTGCGTTCTCGGGATCAATGCCGACCCGGTGGCGATCAAGCAGGTCGAAGTCAGCATCGTCGACCGTGCGTGGGCCGAAGGGTGGATCATGCCGCAGGTGCCGAGCATCAAGACGGGTAAGCGCGTCGCCGTGATTGGCTCGGGACCGTCGGGTCTCGCCGCTGCTCAGCAGCTGACCCGTACAGGTCATGACGTCATTGTGCTCGAACGCGCCGACGCCATCGGCGGCCTGCTGCGCTACGGCATTCCCGAGTTCAAGATGGAGAAGAAACACCTTGATCGACGCATCGGTCAGATGGTCGCGGAGGGGACGGAGTTCCGTACGAACGCCGAGGTCGGCAAGAACATCGACATCGAGGTCCTGCTGGCGACGACCGACGCGATCGTGCTCGCTGCCGGTGCAACGGCATGGCGCGATCTGCCGATTCCGGGGCGTGAACTCACAGGTATCTATCAGGCGATGGAGTTCCTGCCGCTGTCGAACAAGTCGTTTGCCAATGCCGAACTCAACGCCAGGGACAAGCACGTGATCATCATCGGTGGTGGTGATACCGGTGCCGATTGCCTCGGCACGTCGCACCGCCACGGTGCTGCCTCGGTGACGCAATTGGAGATCATGCCGGAGCCGCCATCGACACGTGCTGCGAACAATCCATGGCCGCAGTGGAGTCTCGTACTGCGCACGTCGTCGGCCCACGAGGAGGGTGGCGAGCGCGTCTACAGCGTCAACACCGAACGCTTCATCGGCGACGACAACGGCAACGTCCAAGCGTTGCTACTCCACGAAGTCGAGATGGTCGACGGCAAGTTCAGCAAGATCGAAGGCTCCGAGCGTGAACTGCCTGCTGATCTCGTGCTGCTGGCGATGGGTTTCGTCGGACCGGAGCGCGGCAGTTGGCTCGATCAGCTCGGTACGAAATTCGACCCTCGCGGCAATGTCGACCGTGACATCAACTTTATGTCGTCGGTCCCTGGCGTGTTTGTCGCCGGCGACATGGGTCGCGGCCAGAGCCTGATCGTCTGGGCGATTGCAGAGGGACGCTCATGTGCCGCGGCCGTCGATCGCTTCCTCGTCGGTGAGACCGCGCTTCCAGCGCCGATCCTTCCAACGACACGTCAACTGCTGTAGAAGAGCGGGCGGCCTATGACTGCGACGGTGGGTCGGCCGGACTGCGATGTGGTGATGCCACCCATTCAACGCGATGCTGGCGTACAGTTCGTGGCTATGCGCAGACGTGCTGTCTCTCTTATTGCCCTCTGTTCCGTCGTCGGTCTCGCCGCGTGTGGCTCGAGTACCTCCAAGTCCGCCACCACGCTGGCACCGATTTCCAGGAACACGGTCTTCACGACGTTACCGACGACGACGCCGCTGACGACTGCCCCGCCGGTCGTCACAGCGCCCGGCGGCGCACCAGTGACAACCATTCCTGGTGCCGCAGCTGACGGCTCGACGACGTACACCGTCAAGGCAGGCGACATTCTCGTCAGGATCGCCAAGACCTACAATTGCAGCTATCAGGACATCCTGACGGCGAACAGCTATACCGGCGACGCCAGTGCCTTCCTGCCGGCAGTCGGAGCGACGTTCACGCTGCCGGCCAACTGCAAACTGACGGCCGCGCAGACGACTCCGACCGCTGCGCCGACGGCGACGACCAAGGCCGGTACGAAGACGACCACAACCGTCAAGGGCGCGACGACCACGACCGTCAAGGGCGGCGCAACAACGGTTCCCGGTTCGGTAGCTGCAGGTCAGACGTATACCGTCGTCGCCAACGACACGCTCAGCGGGATCGGCAAGAAGTTCGGCACGACGGCCCAGGCGATCGTGGCGGCGAACGGCTGGAGTGACGGCGTGACTCATCACATCAACCCGGGCGACGTCATCAAGCTCCCGGCAAAAAAAGCCTAGTTTCGGCTTCACCCGATCTCGCCCCGTCTCGACTCGTCCGGCCAGCTTGAGGACACGCCATGCTGCTCGTCATCTTTGGTTTCCGCAACCGCTCGACGAAAATCGGTGACGGTCAGTTCCATTGCCCGACCTGCGGTGTCCAACGTTCCTATGCGTTGAGGGCGGTGCGTCGGTGGTTCACGCTGTTCTGGGTGCCACTCGTACCTGGCAAGGTCAGCGCGCACGTCGTCACATGCGACGTCTGTGCGACGGTCTTCCAGGAGTCCGTCCTCACCCTGCTTCCGTCGACGACTGCGCTGTGGGCACCACCGTCAGGCCCGGCCGGCTGCTCTCAGCACTGACGAGGCGACGCTCCTGCCGCCCGTTATAGCTCGGGCCACAACCGTTTCTGGCGAACACGCAGACCGGTGGTGCCTCGCTTACGCTGCTCGTTCAGTGTCCACGTCCTGCGCCAGCTCTGGAATACCGGACCCTTGGGATCCGGCGTCGATCCCTTGGCGGCGTTCTGGCGAGCGGTCCAGAAGTCGGTCAGCGATTCGTCACCGAGGATCGAGACGGCACGCTCGATGCGGGCGTTGAAGCGGCGCGTCGACTCGCCCTCGGCTGCCGTCATCGGTGCGCCGAACACGACCTTCGTCTTGCCGGGCTTCGGGCGCTTCATTCCCTTGCCGAAGATCGCGCCGGTGCCGTCGATGAACATCGGTACGATCGGCGCGCCGGTCTTGGATGACAGGTAGGCCGGTCCGCCCTTGAAATCCTGGCCCCATCCATCGGGGGAGCGGCCGCCTTCCGGATAGATCACCAGGCTCCATCCATCGGCGATCAGGTTCGTGATCTGCTCCATCGACTTGCGCCCCGTGGCTTCACGATCGAGCGGCAGGGCGTTGAGCATCAACGCTGCCGCCGTGCCTTTCAGCTGCGACGAGAAGAAGTAGTCGGCGGCAGCAGCGACGACGAGCTTGCGTCGCCACGGCATCGGGATCGAGGTGATCGACAAAGCAGTGTCGAGATGGCTGTGATGATTCGGCGTAAAGATCAGCGGACGGGCGTCCTCGTCGTCACGTGGCTTGAAGTCCTCGAGCCGGTCAGCGCCGTAGACGCTGGGCGTCGCCACGCCGCGCACGAGCATCCGCAACGGTCCCTCGGTGACGACGGCTCTGACCGCATTGGCGACCGGGGAGCGCGCCCACTCGGTATCGAAGTTCGCTCCCAGTTTCGACGGCTCCTTCGGCACGCTGATGCCCCCGGGCACCGACGGCTTGCGGTATGGAAAACCGGTCTTGGCGATGGTCGAACGAACCGACACTGTGGTGCGGCGCGTCGAACGGACGGCGCGAGCCGTCAGGCGACGTGCTGCCAAGGGGATCGGCACTGAAGGTCGCGTCGCCATCAGCCGACCAGAGTCCCGAGCAACGAACTTCTGTGGACCGTTTTGCACCGCCGGCGGTGCACCAGTGGACTCAGTTTCATTTTGGTCATGTGACGTCGGCGATCATGATCGGCGGCGCGTGGAGGTGGGTGATCGTCGGACTGCGGCCGACGACGTCGCTCGCCAGTTCCAATGCATCGTTCAGCGTCGACGCCGGAGTGAAGCCGAGGCGGCGGACCGACCGAGCCTCGCCGCCGACGATGATGATCCGCCCGCAGTGCTGCATGGCATGCGAACCCCAGTACCACATGTAGAACGGGTGCACGCCGTGGTATGCGTAGCTCGTGCGGTACAGGTGGCGGTACCACTCGTCGTTGGCGAACTTCTCTTCGTACTTGGCGCTCAGTACATGCGGGTCTGTCGTCTCGCTCAGCACCTGCTCGAAGAAGTCGATATAGCTCGGGTGATGGACCGGGTGGAATTCCCACGGCGTCGGGTGGGTCATGATGATGACGCCACCTTCACGCACGAGCGGCTTGCCACGGTAGAGGTTGAAGTAGTAACCGAGGCCCATGCACATCACGAGGATCGGGTTGAGGATCGAGTGCACGTTGTACGGACTGATGTAGGGGATGCCCATCGTCAGGATGTCGGTCTGACCCTGGACCTCGACGAGCTGCTGCTTGTAGACGTGCTCGGTCGTGATCTTGTGGACGGCGCCGACCTCGCCGCACTGCACCGACGTCATCTGGTGCGGTGCCTCGATGTTGTGGAAGATTTTGCGGGCGATGCGGTTGGGCGTGCGGTCGAGCGCCTTTTTTGTGCCGATGAAGCTGGCGCGGTCCTTGGCGCTCCATTCCCACTCACGCTTCGACAGGAAGCCGAACGGGCTCGGGAAGGTGTCGTTGTTGAGCGTCGTCTCGATCTGGAAGACCTTGACGCCGCTGTCGACCATCACCTTGCCCATACGCCAGTTGCTCTTGTGCAACTCGCTCTTGTGCTGGTCCATGAAGCTGCGGCTGGCCTGCATCGTGTCGGGGTTGTGGTGATGGCGCAGGCTGCGATAGCTCGCCAGGCCGGTCGCCGTCGACTTCCAGCCGCCGTCCATCGCCACGAGGTTGATGTTGACGTAGACGAGCAGGTCCGAGTCGGCGGCGCGTTTGTTGATCTCGACTTCCTCACCCTGCGGCGTGGTGCCGAGGTACGACAGCAGCGTCGAGTCTTCCGCATCGTGCTGGTAGAGCATCCCTCGTGGTGCGAAGGCGTCGTAGACGCGATCGCCGACGGCGTGGCGCAGTTCGAACTCGTGCATCCGCCGGTGCAGCGCGAGGGCGGCGATGATGTGCACGTCGTCGACCCCCGCCTCGGCGGCGAGATCGAGGACGGCTTCGATGACGCGCTGGCGGATGTCGGGGCGCTTCATCTTCGGCAATGGCAGGCTGACGTCGTCGAAGGCGATCGTCAGCTTCATGCCCGGGAACAACAGCGTCGGCAGCGGATCCTGGTCGATCGGGTTCAACAGCGCGTGGCGGATGGCGCCGTCGATGTCGTCGAGCGCGGGCAGTGGCTCCGGCGCGTAGATCACACGGCTGCGGTCAGCGGGCAGCTTCTCGAGGCTGAACCCCTCGCCACGCCAGAACAACGTCGGCGGCGTCGACTTGTCGACTTCCAAAACAAAACCTGGACGGGGCATTAGTCGACCTCACTCGTTCGCTGGGTCAGCGAGAAACACTGTTGGGATGCGGCGGCGATCATTTCGCGACCTGACGCATGTCGAAGGCGATCTTGACAGCGCCACGCTTGCCGGCGTTGGCGGCGTGTTCGATAGCGTCTTTGTACTCGTTGAGCGGGTAGGTGGCTGTGAGCAATCGGCCGAGGTGGGCGGTGGATGCGAGCTCGATCGCCATCTCGAACGTGCGCCGTTGCACGCCGTCGTGCATCGTCTCGGTGCCGTAGGCGTAGGCGCCGACCAGCGACGTTTCGCGGTGCCACAGTGTCGTCAGTTCGAGGCTGACCTTGGCCGGCATGCCGACGACGACGACCTGGCCGCGAGGCTTCGTAATCGCCAGACTCTGGGTCAGTGAGGCGCTGTCGCCGACGCAATCGATGACCGCATCGACCCCGCCGGTGAGCTGGTTTCCGTAGGCCATCGAGCCGGTGAACGAGCGGATGAGGCGAGCGAGTTCTGGCGTCGGACAGGTGTTGTCGGCACCGAACTTCTTCGCCAGCGCAACCTGATGCGGATATCGCGCAGCGACGATGATGTTCTCGACGGGCGTGAACGCTCGCAGTGCCGCAACGGTGAGCAACCCGAGCGTGCCGGCGCCGAGCACGGCTACTGTCTCGCCGCCGGTGAATGCTCCGCGCAGCGCTGCATGAATTGCGCACGCGGCAGGCTCGATCAGTGCGGCGTCCTCGTCGCTGAGATCGGCCGGCAGCACATGCAATTGGCTGACGTGGGCGAGCATCGATTGGCTCCAGCCGCCGCCGGTGTCGCAGCAGAAGCCGCTCTGAAGCCCAGGCTCGATCGTGCCGAAGGCGATGCGTTCACAGTTGCCGAGATTGCCGGCAGTGCATGACGCGCACATCGGGTTGATGCCGCGTGTCGCGCAGCCGAGGACCGGCTCCAAGACGACTCGATGGGAGACGCCGTCGATATCTGCATCTGCAACTACCTCGTGACCAGGCACGAACGGGAAGCTGACGATCGGTTCGAAATAGCGGCTGGCGTTGCCGTCGATCGTCGACAGATCCGACCCGCAGATACCGGCGAGGCGTGGCTTGATCGTCAGCCATCCATCGGCTGGCAGGTCGAGGGGGTCGGCATTGACGAGTGAAAGGGGGCCATACGAACTACCTCGGCCTGGCGACAAGAGGCCGGCGACCTTGGCAGCGGCGAACTTCGGCAGCGACCGCTCGATACGCAACTCGCGGCTCATGGTGTTCCCTCGGACGCAGGTACGGAATGTTGCAGTTGCTGCAACATTCGGTGCCTGTGTTGGCGTGATGGCAGCTCGCGATTCATACGGCACCGGCCTTGGAGCGGGTGGCGGCGACGGGAAGCAGAGGGCGTGGGCCACCAGGCGACTTCGACCAGTTCTCGACGAGCCAGCCGCGTTTACGTGCGATTGCAGCGAGGCGCGTCTCCGGGTTGACGGCGACGGGGAAGCCGACGGCTTCGAGCATCGGCAGGTCGGATGTCGAGTCGGCATAGGCGATCGACTGATCGAGCCGCAGGCCGAGGGACGAGCAATAGTCAGCGAGTACCTGTGCACGCGTTTCGCCGGTGGGTGGCACCTCCGACAGTTCGCCGGAATAGCGGCCGTTCGCCTTGATCGTCATGTTGGAGGCGACGATCTCGTCGAACAGCGGCCGCAGCGGTTCGACGACGAAGCTCAGTGCACCGGTGATGAGGATCGTCTTGTGGCCGAGGGCTCGATGCTCGCGCACCCGGCGGATCCCGGCAGGGAAGCTCTTGGTGAGGATCAGCTTGGTGAACAGTTCCTGGACGTCAGTCTCGATCTGGGCGACCGGTGCATCCTCGTAACGACGGTAGAAGTGGCGGAGGAAATCGCTGCGGTCCTTGCGGTCGAGCGACAGCAAAGACGGCGCTTCCTTCAACGTTTGCAGGACGTAGCGGATCTTGTCTTCGGTGGGAAGACGGCGTGTCGCCAGCCACGAATAGCTGTCGACGACGTTGCTGGCGATCAGCGTGTTCTCGAGGTCGAATGCAGCGACATGGCGTTCCTCGGACAACACCTGTTTACGCAGTCGCTGCGGTCGGGCTTCGATATTCGACTTGCCAGGTGTGCTCTTGGCGCGACCGTGTTCGACGACACTCGGTAGGTGCGTCCTGGTGATGTACGCCGTCCAGTCGACGACCGCAGGATCGAAGCAGAACGCCGCTTGGTCGGCGGCATCGAGCATGTTCCACACGCTCATCAGATTGTCGACCGAGTAGATCGCCTCGCACTCCGTGTACAGGCCGTACAACTCGACATATTCCAGTGCCCGTTCGACCTCGGTCTTCTTGTCCTCGAGCTTCGCTGTCCATTCAGCCTGCTTGCCGCGCAACGGCAGCGCCTGCAGCAATTTTTCGCTGCGCGTCATGATCGACTTCGCCCGTTCGAGTTGCGCCTGCACCCTGCCGCGACCGGGGAACGTCCATTCCGGGACGAGGATCGGTGAGCCCTCGGCGTCATAGAGCGGATGCTCGGTGAAATAGTCGCGGATGCAATCGATCATCGTGCGGTACTTGAGCGGATTGCGTGAACCGGAGGCGATCTGGCTGATCGCCGGAGCGCGTTCGGGACCGACGGCGGCGACGGCGATGATCGAGGCGACGACGAGGTCGACGGGAATGACGTCGACGGTTCCCTCCGGAACGCCGGGGAACTCCTTGAGCAGGCCGCGGGCATAGGACAGGATGACCGGCTCGGCCATCCGGAAGCCGCGGATCCAGCCCGGGCGAGGTTCGGCGTACGACGACTCGATGATCGATGGGCGCACGATGCTGACCGGCACGTTGCCCTTCGACTCGGTCAGCGCCTGTTCGCCGAGCGCCTTCGTGTACGCGTATGCATCCGGCCACCCGAGGCTCGCTGCGCGGGCGCGCCCGGCCTCGACGAGTTCGTCATGGACCCACCGGGTGCGAAGTTGCTCTGTCTTGGAAGCCAGCGCCGGCGTCCCCGCAGCACCGAGTTCGGTGCGTGCCTCGTGGCGGAAGCGCCGGAGCGCCTCTGGTTCACGGCTCTTGGCATCGAGGTCGCTGCGCAACCGCCGAGCACCGGCGACTTCCTTGCGCCAGTCGAGGCCGAGATCGAACGGGCCGGCGCTGACGAGTTCTTCCGGGGCGTTGCCCCGCCGGTTCCCGGCGACGTAGCACGTGGAGACAGCGACGAGATGCGGGGCGACGCCGAGTCCCTGCAACGTCTGAGCGACGCGCGTCGGCCCGAGGAGGTTGATCTCGATGGCCGAGTCGAGCGGCGAATCGAAGGCAACGGCGGCGGCCGAGTGGATGACGACATCGCAGCTCGCGAGGATTGCCCCGTCGGTGGCGGACAGACCGAGACCGTCGGCGCTGACGTCGCCGGCGATCGTCTTGACGCGCCTGGTGGTCATCTCTTCGAACGGGACGGCGCCACCGAGTTGGCGGCGGAGGACGTCGAAGCAGTCGTTCTTGAGAATCTCTCGACGCAGCCGCTCCGGCCCTTTGGTCCGTTTGCCGTCACGGATCAGCAGCACGAGTTCGCAGTCCGGGACAGATCGCAGCAATCGTTCGACGAGCGCCGTTCCCACGAATCCGGTGGACCCGGTGATGGCAATGCGCTTACCCGCAAGAGACTCAGCGATCACGGGGATATGTTCTAGCACAGTCGTCTACCATTTGGTAGAGACAACCTCCTGTTTTCTCGAACGACCACCCAGTTGGGCACGGCTGACGATGACCAAACCACTCGCTCCCACCAGGCTACGCATCCTCGACGCAGCGCTCGACCTCTTCGGTTCGCGCGGCTTCGAAGCGGTCAGCCTCGACGAGATCGCCGTGTCCGTGGGTGTCGCCAAACAGACGGTGCTCTACTGGTTCGCGTCCAAGGACGAGTTGCTGCGCGGCGTCGTGGCGCACACCTCCGAGGAACTGATCGCCGCCGTCGAGGCCGCCGCCCGAAACTCCGGCGAAGGATTTTCGGGTATCGAGGCGGTCGTCAAGGCAGTCTTTCGGCCTGCGGTTCGCCGGCCGGCGCTGCTCGGCCTCGTCCGCGAACTGAATCGTCTCGGCCCGGACATCAGTGCCGTACTCACCGCTCAACTCGGACCGCTCGTCGATCGAGCTGTTGCCTGGATGACTGCGGAAATGCAGGCCGGCCGGCTGCGCCGGAGCGACCCCCGTCTGACCCTGTCGCTGGTCTACGCCACCGTTGTCGGCGTGGCGACCGAGCCAGAGGCGCTGCGAATGTTCGGCTGGGAGGCCAATGCCACCGGCCTGCGTCGCCTACGGGCGGAACTCCTCGCCTTCCTCAGAGCCGCCCTCGCTCCAGCCGCTGATTGAGGCATTCAGGGCATCGTCGGGACGATGAGGAACTTCTGACCGGTGGCTTGTCTGGCATAGGTCGTGATTACTTCGAGGCTGAGTGCTCCGGCGAGGGAGACGCGGTCGGTGTAGGTGCTGGCGAACGTCGTGTCGATCTCGTCGACGACACGCTGGCGGAGGCGGAGCATGCCTTCGAGGCCGAGTTTGCCGAGGAACGGTGTCAGCAGCCATCCCCCGATGCCCCATGACATCCCGAAGTTGCGGTTGAGCACCGTCGGGTTGCGGTCGAGACCACCGTAGACGTACACCTGCTTGTGAACCGCGCTGCCGTAGCGGCTGTACTCGGCAGCAGTCGCGTTCGCCGCAGTCTCCATACATCCGAGGATCTGGCCGGCGAGTATGCCTCCGCCGATGGCGTCGAAGGCGATGGTCGCGCCTGTCGCCATCAGCGCCTGCGTGAGATCGTCGAGGAACGTCGCTGCACTGCTGTCGCAGACGTATGCAGCACCCTGATCTCGCAGCAACGCGGCCTGTTCCGGCTTGCGGACGATGTTCACCAGCGGCACCCCGTCTGCGATGCACAGGCGGTTCAGCATCTGGCCGAGGTTCGATGCCGCTGCGGTATGCACCAGCCCGGTGTGCTGCTCCATGCGCATCGTCTCGATCATGCCCTGTGCCGTGAGCGGGTTGACGAAACACGAAGCCCCCTGCTCGGCGGTGGTACCGGGGCGCAGTTCCATCGCCATCATCGCCGGCACACACCGATACTCGCCATAGGTCGCACCGCCGATGATGGCGACCGTCTTACCGACGAGTGCCTGTGCCTCTGGCGATTCGCCGGCCGCCACGACGACGCCGGCGCCCTCGTTGCCGACCGCCATCGATTCGCCGACGCGTGCCGCCAGACCGGCCATCACCGCCGGCGAGACAGGAGCGATGACGAGTGGATCGTCGGCTGGACCCGACGACGTCGCCTTGGTGACATCTGCCATCCCGAGTAGCAGGCCGAGATCGGATGGATTGATCGGAGCTGCCTCGATGCGCACGAGGATCTCGTTCGCCGCCGGAGTAGGGGTGTCGATCGTGGTGATCGACAACTGCAGTTGTCCGTCGGCCGTGACCAGCGTTCTGATCTGACGCATGGTCACGGGAATGTCAGTGGGAAGGGCGTCGCTCATGGTGTGTGCTCCGATGACTCGAGGATCAAGCGCACCCTACGGCTGCGGTTCTCCCGCAGCCGAAGCGGTCAGGGTCGTCGGGTGGCGCGCTCGTCGCCAAAGCTGACGGCGGTCGCTGGCAGGGATTCTCGCAGCATCTGCGAGATCTGCTGCCAGCGCTGCTGAAATCGGCCGGGTCATCGGGAGGTCTTGTGGCGTTTGCGTTGTTGACGTTCGATCGCCAGCCGCACGAGTTCGTCGATCAGCGCGGCATACGTCAGGCCACTGGCGACCCACAACTTCGGGTACATCGAGATCGGCGTGAAGCCAGGCATCGTGTTGACCTCGTTGATCAGGAAACCTCGGCCGTCCTCCTCGAAGAAGAAGTCGACGCGGGCAAGGCCTTCACAACGCAAGGTCTTGAACACCTCGATCGCCAGTGCCTGCACCTCCGCCGTCTGCACAGCGGTCAGTGGTGCAGGCACGAGCGTCTGCGACCCGTCGTCGAGGTACTTGTCCTCGTAGTCGTAGAACTCGGCACCAGGCACGATCTCGCCGGGAAGCGACGCCCGGGGGTCGAGGTTACCGAGTACCGCGACTTCGATTTCGCGTCCTGTCACCGCTGCTTCGACGACGATCCATTCGTCGTAGATGAGAGCAGCGGTGATCGCATCGCGCAGCGCTTCGACGGTCTTCGCTTTCGACACGCCGATCGACGAGCCCATGTTCGCCGGCTTGACGAACACGGGCAGTCCGAGGTCCCCGGCGAGCTCTGCCGGCAGGCCGGGAGTGATGTCCGCCTCGTGAAACGCCCGATGGCGGGTCTGGGCGATGCCGTGATGGGCGAGTACCTCCTTGGCCATCGCCTTGTCCATACTCAGGGCAGAGCCAAGCACGCCGCTGCCGACATACGGCACGCCGGTGAGTTCGAGCAGGCCCTGCACCGTGCCATCCTCACCCATCGGTCCGTGGAGCAGCGGCACGACGACGGTCGTCCCCCCGGCGGCTGCGGAACCACCGACGATGTCGGTCGGCGTCACCTCCGTCCCTGTCGGGTCGAGGCGGCTCGGCAACTCTCCGATGCCAGCAAGCGCGGCCTGCGCGCCGGTGGCCAGCGCCCACGTTCCATCACGTGAGATTCCGATCGGGACGATGCGATACTTCGCCGGATCGGCGGCGCGGATCACATGTGCCGCCGTCGTACAACTGACGTCGTGTTCCGCCGATTGCCCGCCGAAGAGCACGATCAGATCGATCCGCTCGTCGGATGCAACCTGGCCCATCGACGGTTGGTCGGAGGGTGGCCGGTCAGTCCCCGGGCTCGACGATCGGTTCGTGAGCTGCGCCGCTGAGATTGGATGGTCTCCTGTCGTCATTCGTTATGGACGGTACTGTGTGGGCCGATGCGATTCCGGGCAAGCGATGTGGCGTACGCGACAAACGGAAGGCTGATCGGACCCGATGTCGACATCGACGGTGTCTCCTTCGACAGCCGTACGGTCTCGGCAGGGCAGTTGTTCGTGCCGGTCATGGCTACCCGCGATGGTCACGAATTCATCGACGGCGCGCTCGTGCGAGGTGCTGCCGCTTACCTGACGGCGCGCTCGGCCCTTCCAGTTGACGGCGCCGGCGGCAATGGAAACGGAGGCACGGCGGTCGAGGTCGCTGATACGACGGAGGCATTCCTCGAGCTTGCCAGGTGGGCACGCCGACGACTGCCAGACAGGGTCGTTGGTATCACCGGCTCCGTCGGCAAAACCAGTACCAAGGACTTCGCCAAGACAGTGCTCACTGAACGCTGGCGAACCACGGCGAATGAGAAGTCGTTCAACAACGACCAGGGTCTGCCGAGCACGATCCTCAACGCCGCCGACGATACCGAGGTGCTGGTCCTGGAGATGGGGATGAACCATTTCGGCGAGATCGCCAGGCTGTGCCGTGTCGGGCAGCCGACGATCGGCGTGGTGACACGAGTCGGTGATGCTCATACGCAGCATGTCGGTGGAATCGAGGGCGTGGCGCGGGCCAAGGCGGAACTCGTGCAAGCGCTTCCGGCAGGTGGGACGGCGATCCTCAACGCCGATGACGAGCGTGTCGCCACGATGTCCTCGATGACCGACGCTGCTGTGCTGACCTACGGCTACGCAGGTGCGGTGCGCGTCACCGATCTGTCGCTGGACGAGCGCGGCCGGGCGAGTTTCACGCTCGCGACGCCGTGGGGTAGCACGCCGGTGAAGGTCGGCCAGACCGGGGAGCACATGGCGATGAATGCTGCAGCAGCGGCTGCAATCGGGCTCGTGCTCGACGTCCCGCTCGATGTGATTGCATCAGCGCTGGGCACGGCGACATTGTCGGCGTGGCGGATGGAGATGCGTACGACGGCAGCTGGCGGATTGCTGATCAACGATGCGTACAACGCCAATCCGACATCGCTGCGCGCCGCGCTTGACACCCTTGCGGCGCTGCCGGCTGACCGGAGGATTGCAGTCCTGGGGCTGATGGCCGAGATCGCCGACCCGATTGCCGACCATGCCGGCGTAGCGGATTATGCGCGAGAGCGTGGCGTCACGATTGTTGCATTTGCAACTGACCTGTACGGCGTGACGCCGACCGACGATCCGGTGTCGGCGGTCGGCTCAATCGGCGCTGGCGATGCCGTATTGCTCAAGGGCAGCAGAGTGTGCCGGCTCGAACGATTTGTCGATGGGCTGGCCGGGATCACCCCGGTCTGAGTCGAAGGCCAGGCCGGACTTGGCCGATGCCGCCTCGGTGACCTCGGAGTCGAACTCCGGCCGGCGCAGGTCACAGAACCAGGAGAGGAAGATCGAGAAGGCGGCACCACCGAGCAGTACCCAGCTCGAGCCGAAACGGTCGATGACCGGGCCGAACGCCAGGTTGCCGAGAGCGACCGTGCCCCCGAAGGCCATGAACCACAGCGACATCACGAACGGTCGTTCGAAGTGCGTGATGTTCTGCTGCAGGACCGTTGCCATGCCGGTCGCCGTCAGGAAGTAGAAGAAGCCGAGCACGAAGACGATCGGAAAGGCCGGGCCGGCGTGGCGTTGCAGGGCAAAAGCGGCGAGGGCGACGCCGACGCCGAGCAGACCGGGGGTGACGATCCTGCGCTTGTCCACGCGTGTCAGCAACGTGCCGACGCTGATCGCTCCGAGGCATGCGCCGAAACCCCAGACGGCGTAGAGCCACAGGTAGACCGGCCCCGTCGTGTCGATATGCATCGCGCTGTCGGCGATCTTGGCGAACTGTCCGATGTAGACGAGCGTGAAGAACGAGAACAACGCCATCGACAGGATCACCCTGCCGACGATCTTCTTCTGGCGGGCGATCCGCAGTCCGGTCGTCAACTGGCGAAATCCCGCCTCGGTCGAGCGCGTCGGCCGGGGTAGCTGAACGACCGCCAACGCGGCGATGACGAAGAGGTAGGTGGCAGCGTTGATCACGAAAATCTGGGCAATCGTCACGCCGCCGAGGGTGAGCACCGCCGTGATCACCGGCCCGATGACGCGGCTGCCGTTCAGCGCCGCACTGTTGAGAGCGATCGCTCCCGGCAGATCATTGCGACTGACGAGTTCCGGCTGTGCCGACTGGAACGCGGGGGCGTTCAGCGTGTTACAGATGCCGATGAAGAGATTGACGAAGAAGAGCGACTCGAACGAACTATGGCGCGAGATGAGCAATGCGAGCACCAGCGAGCCGAGCAATTGTGCGCTCTGCATCGTGACGAGTAACTTGCGGCGCGAGACCCTGCTGGCGAGTACGCCTGCCGGAATCGCGAGCAGCAACTGCGGACCGAGTTGTGCGAAGACCATGACGCCGACCTTGAACCCGGAGTGCGTCTGCGAGACGATGTATGCCGGTAGGGCGACGTTCTGCATCCAGGTGCCGACATTGGACCAGAACGATCCGAGCCACAGCAGGCGGAAGTCGCGGTACGACCACGCCGCGCGGATCGAACCTGGCGAGAAGCCGTGCCGCTGGTCCTCGACGTCCCTTGACCTTCCCCCGTCGTGTGTCATCGTCCCGTGGTGCCTCCCTATTCCTGTCGACACTCCTGTCGACGTTCTCGACCTGCCGCCGACTACTCTTGACCCGCCGGTCAAGAGTAGCGTGACCGTCCATGGGGATCGAAGTGAGAAACGCCGGGGCATCTGACATCGAGGCGATATCGGTCACATTGGCGAAGGCCTTCGCCGATGATCCTGTCAAGCTGTTCCTCGTCGGCGGCAAAGAACTGCCGATCCCGAAAGTGACGCCGTTCTTCACGGCTTTCCTCAAGATCCAACTGCCACACGGTCTGGTGTTCACGACCGCCAGCCACGAGGCGGCATCGATCTGGGCACCTCCTGGGCAGTGGAAGATCCCGGCAACGCAGGTCATGCGCAACCTGGCGACATTTCTGAAACTGTACGGATGGCGGTTGCAACGCAACCTCGGAGTACTGACAGCACTCGAGAAGCTGCATCCGACCGAGCCGCACTACTACCTCGAATTCATCGGTACGGCGCCGGAACACCAGGGTAGAGGCGCGGGAAGCGCGCTGATCGAACCGATGGTGGAACGGGCGGACAACGAGGGCGTCGGCATGTACCTCGAATCATCCAAGGAATCGAATGTCTCGTTCTACGCACGTTTCGGGTTCGAGGTCACCGGCACGATCACCCACAAGCACAACGGCCCGACGATGTGGCTGATGTGGCGCAACGCCCGCTGATTCCGCGGTGCGTCGCTAGGAGTCGCTAAAAGTGGTTCACCGACCCGGGGTCAGTGACCGGGGTCGAAGGTGACCGGCAGACGTTCCGGCCCGAAGATGCCGACGGTTTCCGGCTTCCAGATGGTGGGTCCGTCGAGCTGCAGATTCGGCATGCGCCTGGCGAGGATCGGGAGTGCTTCTTGCAGCTCGGCGCGCGCCAGCGACGCTCCGAGGCAGTAGTGGATGCCGGACCCGAACGTCAACTGCGGCGACTTCGGGGCTGGTGCAGTGATGTCGAACACGCCAGCGGCCGGGAACATCGTCTCGTCGCGATTGGCCGCTTCGAGGAACAGACCGATGAAGGTCCCCTCTGGGAAGAGCACATTGCGGTACTCGATATCGACGCTTGCGAACCTGGCCGTCTCGCGGATGGCCCCGAAGTATCGCATCGACTCCTCGACGGCTCGAGGGGCCAACTCGGGTCGCTCTGCCAGCAACGCCCACTGCTCCGGGTGCTGGGCGAACAGGGCGACAGCGCAGCCGAGTTGGTTTCGGGTCGTATCGGTTCCGGCGACGATGACGGCATTGACCATCATCACCAATTCGTCGTTGCTGAGCTTGTCGCCGGCCTCCTCGGCGGCGATGAGCAGCGTCAGCAGGTCGTCTGCAGGCTTCGAGCGGCGCTCCTCGATCATCGCATTCGTATAGTCGCCGAGCTCGTTCTGCGCTTTCATGATCGTGCTGATCTTCGTCGCCATGTCCATCGAGAAGACTTCGAGGATGTCGTTGGCCCAGCGGCTGAACAGATCGCGGTCACTCGCAGGCGCCCCGAGCAGTTCGCAGATGATCGGGATCGGGTACGACTCGCAGATGTCGACGGCGACATCTGCTTTGCCGGCCGCCGCAACCGTGTCGACGAGACCGTTCACGACGTCGCGCATGAACGGGCGGAGGGCGTCGGCGTTGCGTGGCGAGAATGCCGGCGAGACGAGGCGGCGGAGGCGCGTATGGACGTCGCCCTCCGCCGACAGGATGCTGACCTGCTGATTGGCGATGAACTCCGGATCGGTGACACCGAACAGTTCCGCCAACTTGCCGGATGCGCTGTGCCAGCGCTTGTCGCGCAGGATCGCCGTGACATCCTCGTAGCGGGTGACTACCGGGCCGAACATGCCGCCGACGAGCCAGAACTCCCGCCCGAGCCGGATGAATTCGTTGACCCGCGCAGCGTTGTCACCGAAGTCGACCGCAACATCGGCGAGCGTCAGATCCTGCAGAGCGGTTGTCATCTTCGGACTCTACGCCCGCAGCGCGGAGTGTTCTGGTGTCCGACGGGTACGCCGAAAAACTCAGCGACGCCCGGATGGAAGGGCGCGGAGTGTTGCGGTGTCGGACGGGGTACGCCGAGACGCTCCGCGACCCAAGCGGATTGGACGCGGACTGCGTCAGGCGGCGTTGAACGCCTGCAGCGGGTCGAGGTAGTCGACGCCGAGGAATTCGGCGACGGGAGCATTGGTCACGAAGCCGGCGAAGGTGTTGAGACCGAGGGCGAGGGACGGATCACGACGGGACGCCCCGGCCGCACCGTGGATGGCGACCTGCACCTGATAGGGGAGCGTGGCATTGGTCAGCGCATAGGTGGACGTGTTCGGGACGGCACCCGGCATGTTGCCGACGGCGTAATGCACGACGCCGTGCAGTTCGTAGACGGGATCGTTGTGCGTCGTCTCGTGGATGGTCTCGATGCAGCCGCCCTGATCGACGGCGACATCGACGATCACCGCACGGGGCTTCATCGCTGCGACCATGTCCTCGGTGACGACGACGGGTGCTCGGCCACCGGCGACCAGTACGGCACCGATGACGAGGTCGGCATCGAGCACCGAACGCTCGACGGCACCGCTGTTCGATGCGAGCGTCATGATCCGACCGCGATGAATCTGATCGACGAATCGCAGGCGGTCGAGGTTCCTGTCGATCAGCACGACTTCAGCCTCCATCCCGGAGGCGATCCACGCTGAGTTCCAGCCGACGTTGCCGGCCCCGAGCACTACAACTTTTGCTGGCCGGACGCCCGGCGCCCCACCCATCAGTACGCCGCGCCCGCCGTTGTGGCGTTCGAGGTAGTGCGCCCCGATCTGCGGTGCGAGGCGGCCGGCGATCTCCGACATCGGAGCGAGCAGCGGGAGCGCACCGCCCTCGACCTGCACTGTCTCGTAGGCGATCGCCGTCGTCTTCGCGGCGATCAGCGCCTTGGCGACCTCGGGGTAGGCGGCGAGGTGCAGGTAGGTGAAGAGCGTCACGTCGCCACGCAGGTAGATGAACTCCTCGGCCTTGGGCTCTTTGACTTTGACGACCATCTGCTGCGACCAGGCATCGGCGGCTGTCGGAACGATCGTGGCGCCAGCAGAGACGTAGTCGCTGTCCGGAAAGCTGGCACCATCTCCGGCGGAGGTCTCGACGAAGACCTCGACCCCATGCCGTCGGAGTTCGCGAACGCCGTCCGGTGTCATCGCCACCCGATGCTCCTCAGTTTTGACTTCCTTGGGGACACCGACGGTAAGAGTCATGGCGTCATTCTTCCAGATCGGCCGGTGGAGGAATCCGTGTGCCGCAGCTGATCGGTTTCAGTGGGCGCCCCATGTATAGGTCTGCTTGACGAGGTCGAGGTAGATGAACGACTCCGTGGACTTCACGCCGTGGACGCCGCGAATCCGGTTCGTCAACGCCAGCAACGCACGATCGTCAGCGGACACGACCTCGCACATCAGATCGAACGAGCCGGCGGTGATGACGATGTATTCGATCTCCTCGAACTCTTCGAGTTGTTTGGCGATGATGCTGGTGTCGCCCTCTGCCCTCACACCGATCAGCGCCATCCGCCTGTAGCCGAGCGAGAGTGGGTTGGTGACAGCGACGATCTGCATCACGCCGGTTTCGATGAGGCGCTGTACACGCTGACGGACGGCGGCTTCGGAGAGCCCGACAGTGTGGCCTAATTTCGTGTATGGCAGTCGTCCGTCGTTCTGCAACGCCTCGATGATCGCCCTGTCGATGTCGTCGATGTGCGCACCCTGGGCGGAGATCCGTTGCATTCGAACGATCATGCCTGTTCGAGGGCTATGACGCAAGATCCGAGCGCCGCCCGTTTGATTGCACCGTTCCTGCCGCACCCTCTAGCCTTGGCGGATCATGCGAAGTACTGACGCACCTCGGATCGCCGTCGCTCCGAACGAGGTGCCCGACTGGATTCCCAGAGCAGTTGCGGCCGGCGGCGGCCATGTCGTCCCTATTCATGAAGCCCAGGGGCTCATCTGGTACGGCGGTGCTGACGCTGATGGACTCGCCGAAGTGCTCGAAGATGCGCCAGAGTTGGAGTGGGTGCAGCTGCCGTGGGCCGGCGTCGACCGCTACCTCGAGCTGATCGATTCCCGGCTGACGTGGACGTGCGGCAAAGGCGTTTTCGGCCGTCCGGTCGCAGAGTTGGCACTGTCGCTGGCGCTCGCCGGTTTCCGTGGCATCGGCACGTATGCACGGGCGACGTCATGGGGCCCGTCGATCGGTCGCAGCCTGTACGGCTCGCGGGTGACGATCCTCGGTGGAGGGGGTATCACCACGGCGTTGATCCCGCTGCTGACACCGTTCGACTGCCATATCACGGTCGTGCGCAACCATGCGCACGAGATGGTCGGAGCTGACGACGTGCTCGAGGCCGACCGTTATGTCGATGCCCTTCCTGCCGCTGACCTAGTGGTGTTGGCACTGGCGCTGACACCGGAAACCGAGCACATCATCGGCCACGACGAACTCGAGGCGATGGAGTCGCACGCCTGGCTCATCAACGTCGCCCGTGGCCGCCATGTCGTGACCGACGACCTGGTCGAAGCGCTGCGAAATGAAACGATCGGCGGAGCGGCACTCGATGTCGTCGACCCCGAGCCGCTGCCCGACGGGCATCCACTGTGGTCGGCGTCGAACTGCATCCTCACTCCGCATGTCGGCAATACGGCCGAGATGGAAGCCGAACTGTTGTCGGCCCGTATCGCCGCCAACGTCAAGCGCTTCCGCAAGGGTGAGGAGCTGTTGGGCATCGTCGATGCCGAGCTCGGCTACTGACGGCCGACCGGGTTGACGGGTGAAGGGGTGACGACGTGATCGAACCGAATCCCGCCTTCGTACGCGACGGCCGGATCAAACAGATTCCTGTCGACAACGCGCTGCGGATGCAGCTACTGGACTGGCTCGCCCAGGACTTCGAGCCGGGCCTGCGCTATTCGGAGAAGATGGTCAATCTGATCCTCGGCAAACGCCACAGCGATACCGCTGCGTTGCGCCGCTACCTTGTCGATGCTGGGTTCATGGAGCGTGCAGACGGTCAGTACTGGCGAGCAGGAGGTTCGGTGTCGGACAGTGCGGTGGAGCCCGAGGTGTGACGAGTTTCCTCGTCCCGGACATCGGTCTGCCTGCTGGCTGGCCGTCTCGCTCGGTCGTCCGGATTGGCCGTCTTGTTCGGAGGTCGGGATCGGACGTCTTGTTCGGACGTCTTGATCGGACGTCTGAATCGGTCGAACTCACGGTTCGGTATCGGCGCGAACGACCTAGCGTGATTTGTCTGTGACGCACTACGAGCGACTCGGCATCAAACCAAACGCCAGCGCTGATGAAGTCCGTTTCGCCTACCGCCGGCTCGCCCGTGTGTACCATCCGGATGCAGGTGGCGACCAGGACAGCGCCGAGATGGCCGAACTCAATTCGGCGTGGCGAGCGTTGTCCGATCCCGGTCGGCGCAGGATGTACGACGCCTCGCTCCGCAATGGTGACCGTCCGACCGTCCGGCCCGCCGAGACGCAGCGGCGGAACGAGGAGAAATACCCGGTTACGGTGCGCCTCGAGTCCGACAGCCCGCATTTCCCGGTCCGTTGGATGATCTTCGCAGGCATCGTCGTGATGGTGCTGATCGTCATCGCCGGAAACGTTGTGTCCGGAGGAAAGACGTCGCCGACGGCTCGGCCGATGATCCAATCGGGTTCATGCCTGAAGGTGCTCGAAAATCTCGACGTGTCAGTGGTCGACTGTTCCGAACCGCACGATGGCGTGACGGTCAGTGTCATTGCCTTCACCGAGACCTGCCCCGCTGATCTCGAGACCCACCGTGACCGCCAGGGCCTCGGGTTTGCATGCATGCGTCGCACGACCGGGCCGCCGACCTCTTGAGCGGGAAGTCGTCCACGCACTGTGGGTCGTTTTTTTGTCATCGTCAACAGATGAGCCGAACCGAGCGCCTCTTCGTGACGTACGTTAGTTCCATGTCGGATACCCCGCCGCCGCCCCCACCGTCCTACGGTTCGACCCCGCCACCACCGTCGTTCGGTTCGACCCCGCCGCCACCGCCACAATTCGGCGATGCGACGGGCACGCCTTGGGCCGCAGCGGGCCAGCCGTCGATGCCCGGCGGACCGCCGCCGACATTTCCCGGCGGACCGCCGCCATACCAGGGCAATCCGTACGGCGCACAGCCGATGCCGCCATTTGCGACCGGCCAGACGAGCACCGGCACTGCGGCGATGGTGCTGGGTATCGTCGGCATCTTCACGTTTATCGTCGGGATTCCATCGATCCTGGCGATCATCTTCGGGTTCAAGGGACTGAAACGGATCAAGCGATCCGGTGGCCAAGTCACCGGCCGAGGCAAGGCGATGACCGGAGTGATCCTCGGCATCATCGGCGTGCTGGCAGCGGTTGGGTTCTGGATCTTCGCAGCGACGAACAACAAGACATCGTTGAGCGACATCAAGGCGGGCGATTGTGTCGAGGTCCCAACGGGCACGATCCGAATCGGCCTCGTGAAGCAGTCGTGTAGCTCACCCCATCAGGGTGAGGTCTTCGCAGCGCAGTCGTTCCAGACTCCCGGCTCCTATCCGGGCGACAGCGAGGCACAGCGGCAGGTCGGCGAGGCCTGCCAAGCGGAGTTCCAGAGCTACGTCGGGACACCGCCGGATGGCAGTTCACAGTTCGGGATCTTCGTGATCTATCCGACGAAGGCCGTGTGGGAAGGCTCCGGCTCGACCCGGATCGTCTGCATCGCCGAAAACAAGGACGGCAGCCTGCTGACGACGCAAGTCAAGGACAGCAACAGCTGAGCAATGGAGCCAGGGAGGCTGCTACCCTCTCTGGCTCTCGGGCGATTAGCTCAGTCGGAAGAGCACCACCTTCACACGGTGGGGGTCGCGGGATCGAGGCCCGCATCGCCCACCGAGAAACCCCAGCTCAAAGGCCATTTTGCTCAAGCGCTCACTGGTGTCGATGTGGCCAGGTCCGCGACAGGTCCGCGC
This sequence comes from Actinomycetota bacterium, assembly GCA_043747685.1. Classification (GTDB taxonomy): domain Bacteria; phylum Actinomycetota; class Acidimicrobiia; order Acidimicrobiales; family Ilumatobacteraceae; genus JANXUF01. The sequence continues at coordinate 671 of JAYTOR010000042.1, read as the reverse complement.
GATTTTTACCCTGCCCGTTTGCGAACCTTCCCGGCAGCGTCGCCCAGCCGTCGTCTCTCGTCGGATGTCCGTCGCCGGACGATCACGTCGCGACGTCGGATCCGAAGCGATCGGTGGGAGCTGATCGGCACGATCGATCGTGCTGGACCCCGGATGTCGAGTTCCCGATTTGTCGCCGTTTCGGCTGGACACGGTTCGTGACCACAGTTGATCCCGGCGGTGCATCGACGATGCTCGATATATAACCTCGTATAACCTCCGACGCAGAATTCGACCGTGTCCCAGAAATGCGCACAGGTCGACCCGATGTGAAATGCGTCATAGCCGATTGTCCGTCGTGAACCAGCATGAACCGTGGTGTACCGCCACGTGTCATTCAGTCCGCCCAACTCGGAAACCCTTGATTTCTGTGGGTTGTAGGCGGAACGACAGGGGTGTAATTAAGAGAGGGTGATGCACCCGATCGTGTCGTTCGATGAGGCAGAGGATGGCGTCCTGCTGCTGACGATCGAGCAGGCGGCGCGCATCTTGCAGATCGGTCGCTCGCGTGCGTATGCAATGGCTCACGAGTATCTGAAGTCCGGCGGGACGGCGGGAATGCCCGTCATCCGTCTGGGGCCGGGATGCCTTCGCGTGCCGTACTGGGCGTTGATGGTGTTGGCGACGACGGG